>CAZYOV010000011.1:4677-28649 GCA_964649215.1 uncultured Dehalococcoidia bacterium | reverse complement strand
CTGCGAGCGGGACGGTCACGACCTGCTAGGAGAGTTCGAGGGGATAAGACGGGCGAGTGTGCGCTTGATCGGCCGCCTGACCCCTGAGCAGCTCCCGCTTTCAGGCAGTCACCCGACGGTCGGCGAGCTGCGCATCGTTGAGCTGCTGCACGAGTGGGTTCACCACGACCGCAATCACGTCAAGCAGGTGCTGTCCACCATGCAGGCTTTGGTCTGGCCGCACATGGGCAACGCACAGCGTTTCTGGTTGGCTAGCCGGGGGGGCGACCAGTAAGACTGCGCTGACGCCGTGGAACGTGGATTCCCTCCAGCGAGTCCTGCGTGAGGTGGTCGTGTGCCGCAGGTTCCCCCGTTGACGCCCGCTCCTCCTAGGCGGGCAATCGCGAAGGCGGCCGCTCCTGCCCCCTAGCCGAGTGCGTATAATTGGCGGCGTCGAATGGAGGTGCTGTGGGTGCGACAAGGTTCCTGATACTTGCGGGCGTCCTGCTGCTCATAGCCTGGAGCGCCTCGGCTACGGGCTTCCTACGGCGAGCCCCCGCTTTAGTGGGTTACCTGGTCGCCGCCGTGTTCATCTTCAGCGCCGTGCGCGTTGGCCTCAGCATCGCTATCATCGCCTTCGACCTGTCGCCCATCTCATACCTGATTCCAATATCACTCGGAGTCTTGGCGTGGTGGTGGAGGCCTGGGCGCCGCTTATCGGGCGGCTAGCGCCACGTTGACAGCCGCCCAGCCCGGGCGCACAATTTCGGCGGCGCTGATAACCTAAGCGGCTCTGAAGGCGTTTAATCATCTGGTGCAGCAATCGCACCACCCTCCCCAAGGGTAGCCCCTCGACGTGGCCGTTGACGTCAACCATAAACATCCACGCCGGGGGGTTCTTCTTTTGTCGTTGGCAGCTTCCTGACCCAGGCGTCCAATCGCGGCGGCGCCCACAAACGTAGTTCGCCGTGAGCACCTGAGCTAGCGCGACGGGGATGCCGAGTGTCACGAGACGCGGGACTGGATGCTGTCAACCGGCTGCGGGCCTAGCCACCCACACGAGTTCTGGTACTATTCCTCCGTACGATGGTAATCTCACGAGATCGATTCCAGCCGCCTCGTCACGGGGGATGATGCGCAACCTCTTAAAGACGGTCATCCTGCTCTCCCGCCGCTCGGTGGAGGAGTTCTTCGATGATAACTGCACCCAGATGGCGGCCGCCATCTCCTACTACGTTCTGTTTTCCCTCTTCCCCCTGCTCATCTTCCTCGTTGGTGTCATGGGCCTGCTCCTCCAAAACAGCGACTTCCAAGATGAGATCATAGATGCCGTCCTGGAAAACATCCCGCTGACCGAGACGGAGGGCCGGGACGACGTGACCGAGGCCGTCCGCGGCGTCGCCGGGGTCAGCAGTGGCGCCCTGGGCGTCTTCGGCCTCATCGGCATGGCCTGGGCCGGCAGCAACATGTTCGGCGTGATCCGCCGCTCCCTCAACGTGGCGTACGACCTGGAGTACAGCCGGCCCTTCGTCCAGCAGAAGCTCCTGGACCTGACCATGGTCGTCGGCCTGGGATTCTTCTTCCTGGCCTCCATCAGCGCCACGGCCTTCCTCCGCAGCGTCCGCGGGTTCAGCGACGACGCCGGTTTCCTGGGAGACGCCGCCCAGAGCGCCGGCTTCGCCTGGGACACGGCCTCCTTCCTCATCCCCTTCGGCCTCTCCTTCGTCGCCTTCCTGGTGATGTACTGGATCGTCCCCGCCACCAACGTCCGCCCCCGGGACGTGTGGCCGGGTGCGCTGGTCGCCGCTGTCCTATTCGAGGCTGGCAAGGTGGGTTTCAGCTTCTACCTCCAGAACTTCGGCAACTACGATGTCGTCTTCGGTTCCCTGGGCGCCGTCGCCGCCTTCCTGTTCTGGATCTACGTCAGCGCCAATATCCTGCTGCTCGGCGCCGAGGTCGCCGCCGAGTACCCCCGGGTGCTGCGGGGCGACTACCCGGAGGAGAAAGGGAAGCCGGCCGTTCCGTTGCGAGAACGGATCGTCAAGCAGGTGCGGTCGCTGTTCGTCTCCGATCCGGAAGGCGGAAAGGGATCACGCTCCTAACGACGGTTCTATAGCTCAGGGCCTGGGATAGGAAGCCGGCATGCCGGTGGCGTCGGGCCCGGCGAGAACCGGCTCAGCTGCCGCGCCGAGACTCTCCGGCGGAAAGCGGTGCACGAATATGGCGGCCACCGAGGCGAGCGCCGCCGTAACAACCAAGACCGCGAACATGAGACGGAACAGCCCCACGCTGGGCACCTCCGCATCGCTGCTCAGTACTGCTCCCAGGATGCCCGCCCCGATGATGCTGCCGAGGTAACGCATCATCGAGTTGGTGCCTGCGGCCGCCCCAGCAAGCTCCCTGGGCGCTGCTTCGAGGGCCGCCGTGCTGGCCGCCCCAAAGCTTAGGCCTACGCCGAGCCCCAGGATCGCCAGGCTCATCGCCAGGTAGCCGTACGATACGTCCCGGTCTAGACCCGCCAGGATCAACGTCACCGCGACGAGCACGATGAGGCTGCCCGCCAGCGTCGGCAACCTGCGCCCCAGCCCATCCGATATGCGTCCGCTTAGAGGCGAGACGAACGCCATCAGCAGGGACATCGCCGCCAGCAAGGTGCCGGTAGCCGCGTCCCCCCTGTTCTGCACCTCCTTGACGAAGAACGGGATCGATAGGAGCGTGGTATACATCACGAGGTTATTGAGCAGGATGTATGTGGTCGCCGCCGCGTAGGAGCGGTTGCGGAACAGCTTCCATTCGGCGATGGGCGTGGAGCTCGAGAGCTGCCGGTGCAGGAAGAGGCCCGAAAAGGCCAGCAGGCCGATACTGCCCGCCCCAAGCAGGTAGCTGCTCTGCCCCCCACTCAGAGAGTTCAGCAAGACGGTCACAGACACAAGCAGGGCTGCGAACGCCATCGCGCCGACCCAATCGAGCGCAAACTTCTTACGCGCCCCCGTGTCCGGATAGCTCAACAGCGCCTGACTGGCCAGCGCCAGGCCAACCAGCGGCACATTGACCAGGAACAGCAACCGCCAGGACCAGGCCAGCAGCAGCCCCGCCCCAACCAGGGGCCCGACGGCGGCGGAGATTGCGATCACAGACCATGTTATGCCGGTGAACATACCGAGCTTGTTCACCGGCACGGACTCCCTGAGCATCGCCATCCCGTTCGGGATGACCACGGCCCCTACGAGGGCCTGTCCGGTGCGAAAGAGGACGAGCACCGTGAAGGTGGGGGCGGACGCCGCCGCCAGCGACAGCACCAGGAAGGCGACCAGACCCGCCCTGAACACCCTCGCCCGGCCAAGCTGATCGCCCAGCCGGCCGCCCAGCGGCTGGGCCACCGCCATCGCGATCAGATAGGCGGACACCAGCCAGCCTATCTCCGCAAGGCCCACCGAAAAGTCGCTGCGTATCTCCGGCAGCGCCACGGCCAGCATGGTTGAGTTGAGCGGTGCCAGGACACCGCCCAGACAGACCGTGGTGAGGAGAAGGACGTAGTTGGGGCGTTGGCCCTCGCCGCCCCTTCCCATCAATCCTCCAGCTTCACCGTCCCGGCGTTACCGTCCACGGTGATCGTCTGGCCGTCCCTGATGAGGGTGGTGGCCACCTTGGTGCCGACGACGGCCGGGATCTGATACTCCCTCGCCACGATCGCCGTGTGCGATAGGACACCCCCGTGATCCGTCACCATGGCGGAAGCGATGCCGAACAGCGGCGTCCACGGCGGCATCGTCGCCGGACACACCAGTATCTCTCCCGACCTCAGACGGTCGCCCTCGTCCAGGCTAAGGATCACGCGCGCCGTGCCGGTCACCCTCCCCGCGGAGGCGCCGTTGCCGTTGATGATGCGCGGGTCGGGGCTCTTCGGGGGCTCACCGCCGAAGAACTTGACGCGCATCGGGTTCTCTTCGGCTTCGGGAGGCAGCGGCGTGCCGAGAGCGTCCGGCGGCTTGAGCCCGCGGTTCTCTTCCCATTCCCGGCGTCGCTCCGCCACCTGCGCCGGGAGGTCTCCTTTGCCGCCGCGCAGGGCGTCCTGAAGCTCATCGTACCTCAGAAGGAAGACGTCCGCGGGATCCGCCAGGCGCCCGGCGGCGTTCAGCCTTCGGCCCGCCTCCAAGACGGGCACCCGCTGAACGGCGACGCCTTGCTGGTCGATCCAGAAGTTATGGTCCTCCTGGATCGGCAGGTACTGCTGAGCGCCGGTCAGCGCCTGCTGAAACACATCGACGGGCTTGCCCGCCCCGGAGAGACGGTCCATCAGCAGTTGCTCACGAGTCTCGCGGGCGGCGACCAGAGACTTGAACTCGTCCTCCGGGCTGTAGTCATCGCGGGAGGCGTATTCGCGGATGAGCTTGTAGGCGGTGGTCGGGTCCTCTTTCCAGGTCGGTGAGGCCATGTCCAGCTCATTGCCGCGCCAGCCGTACTTGGTGAGAAACTCATCCACAGCGCCGTGGAACGCGCTGCCCTCCGCGCTCTCCTTGAGAGCGGCGGTCAACGCCGATGGCTCCACACGCCCCAGAAGGGCCATCACCTGGGGCCGGCGCCGCGCCTCCATCGCCAGCTGCCACAGGCCGACACCCACATCAACCGTCTTGTTGGGGAAGCCCTGGAGGAGCAGCAGGTGCTCGTCCGCGTCCGGCTCGCCGAACAGATTGGTGTACACCTGCTCGTAGAACATGACGGAGCCCATCGCCGGAAACACCGCCAGGAAGTGCAGCTCCCCCTCGCGCTCGCGCTTGTCCACGAGCAGCTGCAGCAACTCCGCTAGATCTCGGTCGCCCAGCTTGCTGTAGTCTCCGTTCAACGTTTCGTCGTTTATGGAGCGCACCTCGGGCTCGTACTCATCGCGCCATCGGTCCAGCAGGCCGGGGATGTGCTTCCCCATCTGGGCCTGCATATCGACCATCCGCTGATTCATCTCGGTTTGGTCAGTGGAGTACGGGGTGAAGGTGTTGTAGATGTACCCGCGGATGGGCTTGAATTCGACCTGGGTGAAGGGCATGCAGAGCTCATCGGCGGCCGTCATCAACCCTCTCACAAAGGCGGGCATGTCCATCGTAGCTGCCAGTGTTGAGATGCCGTTCGGCCAGTGCATGAGGTCCACCGTCCAGAACCGGGCCGCCTCCTCCGGCGTATCCCATTCAAAGCTAAAGTTGTCCGGGACGGGTAGAGGCTGCTGCTGTTCCGCCACAATCCGCCTCCTCTCTCAAGCAAGGAAGAGTTACTAAGAGATGCTCCGCCAATCGGGGCCTGCCGCACGGGCACCGCCGCTGATGAACGGTATGTTAGTCACTGGCTCCGCTCGATGTCAACCGCGGCCCGGATAACGGTTTAGCCCCCCGACCGGCCCGGCGCGTGTTGCAAAGCACCTCGAAAACGGTAATATAAAGGGGGTCGCCGAGGTGGTGGAATAGGTAGACACGCCGTCTTGAGGGGGCGGTGCCCGAAAGGGCGTAGGGGTTCAAATCCCCTCCTCGGCACCAGCAGAAGCGAGGCGACGTGGCCAAGTGGTTAAGGCAGGGGTCTGCAAAACCCTGATCGTGGGTTCGATTCCCACCGTCGCCTCCAACCGAAATCTCAGGGGCTCAGGCGGCGAGGCCTGAGCCCTTTCGCGCCCATGATCGACGCCAGGGCCCCCGCCGCACTCAATGACCTCGAGCGCCACGCCCACGCCTCCCTGTTGCTACAGCAGGGGGTTCACCCCAAGATAGTAAGCGAGAGGCTGGGTCACTCGGGAGTGAACATCACCACGGACACCTACTCCCACGTCCTGCCCGGTCTCCAGGCCGAAGCGGCCGCCAGGTTGGACGACCTGTTAGTAGATGGTTAGCTAACGCTGAGGCGCCCGAGCCGAAAATGGCCTAAAATCGTATCTGTGCCGGGGTGGCGAAATCGGTAAACGCGACGGACTTAAAATCCGTTGTCCCGAAAGGGATTTGTGGGTTCAATCCCCACCCCCGGCACCATTTTCGTTTTTGAAATAGACTCATGTCCGCCGGCCCACAACCACGGCTGCCGCGATAATAGGCCTCCACTGAGAGCCCACCGTAACCGTTCGATTAGCTGTCGCGTTGTATAAGTGAATGGGCGGTTTCGAGCTCTTATCTTTCACCTCGGGCGAGCACTTCAGACTCGAGAGCGCTTTCCCGTTCCCATGATTTTCCCGTTCCGCGATTCTTCATCCGCGTTGACAGGCAACGCACTGCACGGTTGCAGCGTCAATGAATCAGATGGAGCGCGCCTTCAATATCCGCCATCTCCGGTCATATAGATGAGAACCAACGAGAAGACCCGGCTTCGGGAAGTACCGATCGGAGCCCATCCGATCGATCGCTTCCTTCCGCTTCTTGGAGAGGAGCAGATCCGCGACGCCTACAAACTCGGCCGGGATGTAAGTAAAAGGCTTGACGGCCGCGCCCTCTGGAACGTCAACTCGACCGCGTCCGGCGGTGGCGTGGCCGAGATACTGCGGTCTGTCCTGCCCTATGTGCGAGCGCTGGGAATAAACGCACGATGGCTGGTCATTAACGGGACATCGGAGTTCTTCCACATCACCAAGCGGATCCACCACGCCCTCCACGGCTCCGCGGGTGACGGAAGCGAGCTTGGCAACCGGGAACGCGCCGTCTACGAACGGGTCCTTAAGGCGAACGCGGATGAACTTCTGCGACTCGTTAGACCTCGCGATTTCGTAATCCTTCATGATCCGCAGACCGCCGGCCTTGCCCCCCACCTTGTTAAGGCGGGCGCAATAGTAGTTTGGCGCTGCCACGTGGGAGGAGACGAGCCCGGCGGGGAAGAAGTGGAGCGCGGATGGGACTTCCTCGCTCCCTACATACAGGATGTAGCGGCCAACGTCTTCTCACGGCACCAGTACATACCACAGTGTTGCGACCACGGCCGCAGCGTGGTGATTCCACCCTCCATCAACGCCTTCTCGCCCAAGAACCAGGAGCTGGATGACGCCACGGTCCGCGCCATCCTCGTCCACACTGGCCTGGTCGAGGGGCCGCCAGGCGAGGGATCACCGACGTTCCTCCGGGAAGATGGTTCGCCCGGCCGCGTGGAGCGTCACGCCGACGTCCTCCGCCTGGGGCGAGCCCCCACCTGGGACACGCCGCTCGTCGTGCAGGTCTCGCGATGGGACCCGTTGAAGGATCCCGTTGGCGTCATGCACGGCTTCACACAGCTTGTGGACGGCGCCGCGCCCACAGGCGCGGAACTCGTCCTCGCCGGCCCCAACGTAAACGCCATCGCCGATGACCCGGAAGAGGCCGCCGTCATGGACGAGGTGATAGCGGCCTGGCACCGCCTATCCCACTCAGACCGAAACCGTGTCCACCTCGCCTGCCTTCCCATGGCGGACATAGACGAGAACGCCGCCATCGTCAACGCGCTGCAGCGGCATGCGGCGGTGGTGGTTCAGAAGAGCCTGTACGAGGGCTTCGGCCTCACGGTTACCGAGGCGATGTGGAAGGGCCGGCCCGTCGTCGCCAGCGCCGTGGGCGGCATCCAGGATCAGATCACCGATGGAGTCAACGGCCTCCTGCTCGACGACCCGACGGACATCGATGCGTTCGCAGCGGCCATACGCCGCCTTCTGGAGGACAGGCCCTACGCTGAGGAACTAGGGCAAAACGCCCGCGAGCGGGTGCGGGAAAAGTACCTGGGCATCCGCCACCTCAGCCAGTACGCTGAGCTCCTGAAGCGGGTCGACAAGTAGACTGCCGCGGCGGATAGGCCCGCCACCGCACAATATCCTCCTACGCCCTGTCGACGTTGTCTACGAATCGAATGACATTTTCCGACTGCTGCCACTCCCGTGTGAGCGCAGTTAGATCGCGAACAGTGAACAGCCCCCGTCCTCGAAACTCTCGCTCCTCGAAGAGCCGGCAGATCGCGATGAACCGTACACCCGTGTCTCTCACGAAATCATAGTCCACTAGCGAATCGCCTACGAAAATCACTTCATTCGGGTCAAGGCGGTAGTGCTGCAGAATGAACTCGATCTGCTGGCCCTTTGTGAAGCCGGGCCTGTAGCCGAGGCAGCCATCGACCAGGTCATCGATTCCCGTTTTCGCCGCGTACTGCCGGACTATCTCCTCCTGGGTGCTGCTACAGATGAACCGCATGACGTTCCTCTCCTTGAAGAACATCAGAGTGGGAACAACCTCGCCAAACAATGGATGCCCAAAAATACCCCGCTTCTTACTCGCTTCCATGGTGGCGGCCACGTCGCGGTTCTTTGGGTGTTGCGGGAAAATCTCTTCCACCTGGCTGCCGAAGTCCATCCCGGTTGTCTCCAGATACCTCCTGCTGGCCTCCTCACTCGAAATCGCATAATTCGCCGTGATTAGATTGACGGCCAGGCCCGATAGGAAGGGCATCGTGTCCGCGATCGTGCCGTCGAAATCGAAGATCACCGCCTTGAGCTTGATTCCCATCAGGGGACTCCGTCTGCGGGAGTAGTCCCAAGAGATCCACATACGCCGCAACACTGTCGCGCTCGTCATGAGAGCAACGGCGAGGATCGCCACAAAGACGGACACCGGATGAACCAACGTGGCGACTCCGCCGACAGCGAGAACGAATAGCCGTAGATCCCTCCCTCTCCCGGCTGCGCTCCAGCGGCCGCTATATTGATAGCCGAAATCCGCAACCGACTTTACAGAGGTATAGCTGACCATTAGCGTACCGACAAGCGCCAACATTGACGCGCCGACGACGAGGGGGGTGGAGTACCGTCCAAACAGGTCCGAAATCCCCGTGGCGGTCATCGAATAGTAGAACATTCCAAATAGGATGAAGCCGTCTGAGTAACGGTCCAACACGCCATCAAAGAAGTTCCCAAACGGCGATTGCGTCTTCCTCAGCCGCGCGATCTCGCCGTCACTTCCATCCAGAATACTGGCCAACTGAATGAGGAGCCCGCCTATCAAGGGAAGAGCAAGGAAGAAGCATAGGCTGGCTGCCAAGCTGACAGCGAAACTCAAAATCGAGACCTGATTTGCCGTAATGCGCCTGGATAGCTTAAGCAACAACGGCGTAAAGATACCGATGGAAACTCTCCGGTTGATCGCCCGGGAGATGAAGCCATCGTTCGTCTTGCTTAGACTGCCGTAGAGAAGCGCCTCCGCTCTCTTGAGATCGCGTGGGGTGTCAACGTCAACCCAGTAGTGCCCCTGGACATCCACTACCTTCGCCTTGCCCCTGCTCGCCAGTCGGCGTATGGCGCCGCTGACAGACGCATCACCCGCGCTTATGCTCTCCTCGACGGCAGCGAATATCGCGGGAGAGCAGAGGAAGATTCCCGTGTCGTAGGCGTTGTACGTTCCGATCTCTTTTCCGATCCCGACGAGCCGGTGATCATCGGCCAACACCTTCGTTACATCGCTGAGGTCAACCAGATGGTTCTTCTCCACTCCGAAATCGGCCGCCAGGATGACATCTCCTTCCTGCAGCCGCTCCCGGACAAGCTGTATGAGGATGACTTCGTCGAAGACGTGGTCGCCCATGAGCAGCACGAAAGGCTCACGAATTTGTTCCCGCGCCTTGAGAAGAGAGCTCCCATTTCCCAGCTCCCACTGTTCATTCCTGATCGGGGTGATTCTTACACACCGGCGCCGGCTCAGATCCTCTAAGAACGTCTCGACACGCTCGGCTTCATAGCCGGTGACCACGTAGAACTCTGTAATGCCCGCCTGCTGCGCGGTCGCGATACTCCTCTCAATGAGCGGTAGCCCGGCGACCGGGACAAGCGGCTTGGAGTCGCATATCTGCGCCATGCGGCCACCATCGCCCGCGGCCAAGATCAGGCATTTCACACCAACTGCTCCCTTCTGGATGGGTATCCGCGAAGAGCTAACGGAATCTCGCGGCCCAGGCGACCTCAACGGCCCTAGAACTTTACGAAGATGATCAACGCATCGAAACGTCGACGAGCAGGCAACCGTTGCCTCGGCCCATGGCTTGCCAGTGCCATGGGCCGCTGCGCCAACCGTCGGACTGCGGAATATTCCAGCCACCGGCGGTGCCGCCTCTACGACGCGATTCGTCGCCGATCGGCTGCCTCCTAATTCAGCACGATAGGTCTTCCCGCCATGATGCGCAAGTATCCCGTTGGGCTCATTCATGGAACAGGCAACCTCCCCTCTCGCGGAGACGGCTATAGGAGCGATCCTAACCCCGCCGCCAATTCCATAGCGAGGGCCAAGCCCAGTACAATGTCTCAGACATGCCTGCCGTCATCATCGCCCATCGCACCTGCCCCCGGCACGCCCCCGAAAACAGCCTGGAGGGAATCCGGAAGGCGGCGGAGCTGGGCGCCGACGGCGTCGAGATCGACGTCCAGCGCACGCTCGACGGCGTCCCGATCCTGATGCACGACAAGACCCTCTGGCGCACCGCCGGGCTGTATTGGCCGGCGCGGCTCCTCCCCTACTCCCTGCTGTGCCGCCTTCACCTCAAGGGCGGCTCCGAGCGGGTACCCACCTTAGCCGAAGCGTTGGCGGCCCTGCCCCCCAGTCTGACCGTAGCCATCGAGATCAAGCACGCCTCGGCCGCCGCCGCTACGCTGGCTGAGGTGCGACGGCAGCGTCTGAAGAGCCGCACCCTGCTGTGGTCGATGCACGGTAAAGCCGTACGCCACACGGCCGGGGAGGCCCCTGAGATCGAGTCCGCGCTGCTGCGGAACGTGAGGTGGGCCGGCAGGCTTCGCCGCTTTCTGGACGACGCCCTCCGCTTCGGGGCAGGCGGCGTCTCCGCCCACTGGCAGGCGATAACCGCCACGTTTGTGGACGAAGCCCACCGGCGCGGCCTGAACGTCTACTCCATGAGCCGCGACACAGAGTCGATGGCGGCCAAGCTGGCGTTGGGGCTGGACGGCATCGTCACCGACTGGCCGCAAGAGGCGCGGGCGGCTCTCCCATCCAGCCATCGGGCGGTCAAGGAATGAGCGCCGTCCACCCTGTCTGAGTTGGCGATTATGGCCTTGTTCAGTTGCCCGCGCCGCTGATATACTCACCCTGACCCATGACCACAACCGCCGTCCAGTACGAGACGATCATCGGCCTTGAGGTCCACGCTCAGCTGCTTACACGCAGCAAGATGTTCTGTCCCTGCTCCGCCTCATACGCCGATTCGTCGCCTAACACGCACGTCTGCCCCGTCTGCCTGGGTATGCCCGGCGTCCTCCCCGTCATCAACAAGCGGGCGGTGGAGATGACCATCATGACCGGACTCGCCCTCCACTGCGAGGTGCCGGAGCAGGCCAAGTTCGACCGCAAGAACTACCCCTACCCGGACCTGATGAAGGGCTACCAGATATCCGAGTACGATCAGCCGCTCTGCACGGGCGGCTGGCTGGAGATTGAGCTGGACGGTCAGCGCAAACGGGTCGGCATCACCCGCGTCCATCTAGAGGAAGATACTGCCAAGCTGATTCACGTGAAGAGCCCCGCCGGCGAGTCGTACAGCCTGGTTGACGTCAACCGCTCCGGCGTCCCCCTGATGGAGGTCGTCAGCGAACCAGACATGCGCTCTCCGGAAGAGGCGCGGGCCTACCTGGTGAAGCTGCGCCAGATCCTGCGCTACCTCGATGTCTGCGCCGGCAACATGGAGGAGGGCAACTTCCGCTGCGACGCTAACATCTCGCTCCGCCCTGCGGGCGCCAGCGAGCTTGGCAGCAAGGTAGAGGTCAAGAACATGAACAGCTTCCGCTCCGTCTACCGCGCCCTGTACTACGAGGTGGAACGACAGCGGGAGATACTGGACGATGGCGGCCGCATACCTCAGGAGACGCGCGGCTGGGTAGACGACCAAGCGGTGACCGCATCACAGCGAAGCAAGGAGTACGCCAACGACTACCGCTACTTCCCGGAGCCCGACCTGCCGCCTATCGTGGTCGACCGCGAGTGGCTGGAGGAGATCCGCGCCCAGATGCCGGAGCTCCCGGACGCCAAGCGGGCCCGGTTCCTCTCAGAGTACGGACTGTCTGAGTACGACGTGTCTCTGCTCATCGAGACGCGCGCCAAGGCGGACTATTTCAAGGCTGCGGTGGCCCTCGCCCCGGAAGCGCAGCGCCAGAAGCGGGCTAAGGCCGTCGCCAACTGGATCAACGGCGAACTGGCCGGCCTGCTCAACGCCCGCAACATGGGGATCAGCGAAGCTAAGATCACTCCCAAGGCCCTGTCACAGCTCATCGACCTCCAGGAGGACGGCACCATCAGCGGCAAGACCGCTAAGGGCGTCTTCCAGGAGATGTTTGAGAGCGGCCGCGATCCCAAACAGATCGTAGAGGGGTCCGGCCTCGTCCAGATTACCGCTAGCGGCGAGATCGCCGCGGCCGTTGAGCGCGTCCTGGAGAGCAACGCCAAAGCCGCCGACGACTACCGCGGCGGCAAGGAGGAAGCGCTCAAGTTCCTGGTCGGCCAGGTCATGAGAGAGACGCGGGGCCGCGCCAACCCGGGAATCGTAAACCAACTGCTGAAGGATAAATTGAGTGACAGCCCGTAAACATTTCCTGGTCACCGACGTTATCAGTATAGGACTATGAGACGCCTACTCGACGCTGATTTCCTCAAGTGGCTCTATCCGGGCATGCACATCAAGCGATGGCTTGCCCTGATGATCATCGGCGTCGCCATTATGACCTTCGGCCTCGCCTACATCATGCGCGAGGCCTACATCTCCGGATTCACCTTCCCGGGATTCGTCTACTACCTGACCCTGCAGTTCATCCCCCGCTACATCAGGGGTGTGACGTTAATGATTTCCGCTGGCGGGCTGATCATCTACGCCTTCTGGAAGCTCAACCATTCCATCGTCTCGGCAGTGATGCCCAGCCGCAACGGCAACGAGAGCATCGTTAATATGATCTACAACCAGCGGGCGCTGCGTCGCGGCCCCAAGATCGTGGCTATCGGCGGCGGCACCGGGCTGGCCGCCCTTTTGCGAGGCCTCAAGTCATACACTACTAACCTCACCGCCATAGTCACGGTTGCGGATGACGGCGGCAGCTCCGGCCGCCTGCGCCGCGAACTGGGCACGCTGCCCCCCGGCGATGTGCGCAACTGCATCGCCGCCCTGGCCGACGCCGAGCCGTTGATGACGAGTCTGTTCCAGTACCGCTTCTCGAATGGCTCCGGACTGGCCGGGCACTCCTTCGGTAACCTGTTCATCGTGGCAATGTCAGGCGTGGTCGGCAACTTCGAGGACGCTATCCGTCAGACCAGCCGCGTCCTTGCAGTGCGCGGCCAGATCATCCCCTCGACGCTGGCCAACGTCACCCTCTGCGCCAAGACGGATGATGCACAAACAATCAAGGGCGAGTCCAGCATTAGCGACACGAAGGCGAAAGGCCGGATCAAGGAGGTCTTCCTCCAGCCGGAGGACTCCCCCGCCCATCCCGAGGCCGTACGCGCCATCCTGGACGCAGACATGATCATCCTGGGGCCCGGCAGCCTCTATACCAGCGTCCTCCCCAACCTGCTCGTCAAAGGCATTCGCCGCGCGTTCGCCGCCTCGCCAGCTGTCAAGGCATACGTCTGCAACGTCGCCACCCAGCCCGGCGAGACCGACGGCTTCAGCCTCGTCCAACATGTCGGCGCTATCGAGGAGCATGTCGGTCGCCATCTACTGCACTGGGTAGTGGTTAACAATAACCTTAGAGGTGAGCTCCCCAACGCCGACCTTTCCCAGCCGGTAGCAGTAGACTCTCTACTGGAAAATGGAATACGATTAGTCAAGGCAGACGTGGTTAGCGAGAGTAACCGCTACCACCACGACTCTAGGAAACTTGCCCAGACGATGATGCGTATATACTACGACCGTAACCAGCCGCAGGCGGCGATTCCGGAGGCGGGCAAGAAGCTGGTCGGCGCTTTAGAGGAATAGCACAGCATAGTAGTTAAGAGCAGCAAGTGGACCTGACAGACTACCTCGCCCTCGCGATGATCTTTATCTCCATAGCCCTTATCGCGATTATCCTGCTACAGGTGAAAGGCGAAGGGATAGGCGGCCTGCAGAGCGGCTCATTCGTCCGGACCCGCCGCGGCATCGAAAAGACCCTCTTTCAGATGACCATCGTTCTGGTCGTCATCTGGATAGTCGTCGCCGCCGTAAGCGTGGTTGCGGCACGCTAGCCGTCCCGCCGCACCAGCCCCATGAGCCATCAACCCGTCCCGCGCCCGCAATGGCCCCTTCTGACCATCCTCTTCCTGGGTGTCATAGCCATAGCAACCCTCGGGTTCATCCTCGCCAACCCCCTGGACTCCTCCCCTGAGGAGCAGCGCGACCAGCGCGAGCAGCGCCATGTTGAAGCGATCGTCGGCTCCCCCGCCCGCGTGAACCCTCTGCTCGCACCCCTCAACGATGCGGACGCCGATCTGGCGTCGCTGGTGTTCTCAGGCCTCACCCGCCTCGGCCCCGAGGGCCGGATCTTCCCCGATCTGGCCGAGTCCTGGGAGATCAGCGAAGACGGCCTCTCTTACACCTTCAGTCTCCGCCGCGACGTTAGGTGGGACGACCGCGGGGTGGCCTTCACCGCCGAAGATGCCGTGTTCACCTACGAGCTGCTCGCGGACCCGGATCTCCCCACTGACTCCAGGTTGCGACAGCTCTGGCGCCAGGTCTCCTGCGATGCCCCCGACGAGTTCACCATCATTTGTGACCTACCGGAGCCGTTCGCGCCTTTCCTCGCCTATACCTCCATCGGCCTCCTGCCTAAACACATCCTCGAAGGCATGACGGCCACCGAAATTTTCGATAGCCCCTTCAATCAAGCACCGGTCGGGACTGGGCCGTTCCGCCTCGCTCAACTGGACCAATCCAAGGCTATCCTGCGGGCCAACCCCACCTACTACGGCGAACGGCCGGCCATAGACGAGATCGAGTTTCGCTTCTTCCCCAACCCTTCAACAGCCGCGGCCGCGCTCAGCCGCGGCGAAGTGCAGGGGCTTCTGTTGGGGCCCACCGCCAGCCAGGAAGACTTCGACCTGCTGACCTCCACGGAGGGCCTGCGGGCCTATACCTCTAACCGTACCCTCATACTGATGCTCTTCCTTAACAACAGCCAGCCCCCCTTCGATGACAAGGACCTCCGCGAGGCTGTAGCACTGAGCGTCAATGTAGACGACGTCATCAGCGAACTACTGGGCGGTCGGGCCGTCCGCGCCGACTCCCCTATAGTCCCGGGCACCTGGGCCTATAACCCGCAACTGGAGCCCCGTACGCATGACCAGGAAGCGGCCAGAAAGCTTCTCGAGGAAGCCGGCTGGGTGATGACCGATGACGGTGTCCGGCAGAAGGATGGCAAGGAGATGCGCATCTCCCTCATGACTGACCAGGACCCTCTGCGCATCGCCATCGCTCAAATGGTCGCCAACCAGCTGGCGGAAGTCGGCATTCAAGTCGCCGTAACTCCCCAGGACGCTGACCTGAGGCGAGAATTCCTGGCCCCCCACCAGTACCAGGCGGCGATCTTCGGCTGGGACCCAGGCCCCGACCCCGACCCCTACCTCGTCTGGCACAGCTCCCAGGTCGAGCCCCCCGACGACGGGAACATCGCCGGCTACCAGAGCGAGGACGCCGACCGCGTAATTGAAGAGGCGCGCCAGACGACAGACCTAAATCAACGCCAGGCGCTGTACTACACGTTCCAGCGGATGTTCTTTGAGGACGTGCCCAGCGTTCTCCTGTATTATCCGGCCTTCACCTACTTCGTAGCCGAGGAGGTCCAGAACATAGAGCTGGGCACACTGTTCCAGATGTCCTCGCGCTTCGCTAACGCCACCCAGTGGTCGACGGGCGAAAGCCCCGAACTGCTCGACAACTAGCGCGCAGCCGTGCCACGACAGTCCATCATCACCCTTACTACCGATTTCGGCCTCGCCGACCCGTACGTCGCCTCCATGAAGGGCGTTATCCTCTCACTCAACCCGGAGGCGATAATCGTAGACCTGAGCCACGCGGTGCGGTCCCAGCGCGTAGAGCAGGGAGCCTTCCTGCTGGAGGCGGCGTGCCCGTATTTCCCGCCCAGCGCCATCCATCTGGCCGTGGTGGACCCGGAGGTAGGCACGGGGCGACGCGCAATCGCACTGCGGACGCCCAGCGGAAGCTTCCTCGGACCGGACAACGGCATACTCTCCGCCGCCCTGCCCGAAGACACCCGCAGCCAGGCCGGCGAAGCCGCTGCGCGTGTCCCCTTGCCGGAAGAGGTTCTGGCCGTGGCCCTGAGCAACCCTCGCTACCACCTGCAACCCGTCAGCGATACGTTCCACGGTCGCGATATCTTCGCCCCGGCGGCGGCTCATCTGTCGCTGGGCCTCCCGCTGTCAGCTCTGGGCGAGGTCGTGAGTGAAGTGTTCGCGCTGTCCCCATTCCGCGCAAGGAGGCGGCCCGACGGCACCCTGAGCGGTCGAGTCGTTCACATCGACCTCTTCGGCAACCTTGTCACCGACGTGCGAAGCGAGGATTTGGCGTCGCGGCGGGTCACGGTGGAGATAGGAGGACGCCAGATCGCAGGCCTCCAGCGCAACTACGCGGAGAAGCCGGGCCTAGCGGCGCTGGCAGGCAGCTCCGGCTTCCTGGAGATCGCACTCACCGAAAGCAGCGCCGCCGCCGAACTGGCCGTCGACATCGGCGAGCCGGTGGTGGTACGTAGCGCCTAGGGAGCGATCTGAACCGGCACCTGGACCACACCCTTGGGAATGCCTTCCTCGTCCGTCTCCAGGAACACCCACAGACAGAATAGCGTCGGACCCGCCAGATCCGTGATCTGAATGTCCACTCCGAATGGGCTCGAGAACTCCGTGTTCGCCAGCCCCGACGGCAGTGCACGGAACGCCCGCGGCTGAGACGGCACGGGGTCCAGCACCGACACCACCCCCTGATCGGCGCCAATCACCGCCACCACAACCCCGATCTCCTGGAAGCTCTCCGTGGATCCCCAGCCGCGGAGGTGAAAGGACGCACGCACCTTCTCTCCAGGCTGTGGCTCCTGAACCTGGAGAACGCTGGCGGGAGCGGGGTCCGGATTAACGCCGCACACATTGGGGTTTGGCGTCGGCGTGGGGGTGGGGGTCGGCGTAGGTGTAGGGGTCGGCGTGGTGGTGGGAACCGCAGTCGGGGTGGTGAAGCTGATGACGATGGTCCGTTCCGCTTCATTATCGCCGTTGCAGGCCAACGCGATAGAAACCGCTACGACCGACAGCAACGCCCCGAGCGGCCACCAGAGACGGACACTTACTCTTCTTGCAGACACTGACAGTTATAACGCGGGAGCCTCGTATCGCGTTACGGAAGCGGCCCGTGCTAGAATCGGCGGGCGAACCATCATGGCCATCGTTTTTCTGGGCACACCCTCTTTCGCCGTCCCCTCCCTGCGTCGGCTCGTCCACGATGGGTTCGACATCAAGGCGGTGTACACGCAACCGGACAGGCCGGCTGGACGCGGCCGTCACCTAACTCCGCCACCCGTAAAGAGCGCCGCCCTGGAGATAGGCCTACCTCTCCACCAGCTGGACAATCTACGCGACCCATCAACGCTGGCCGAGCTGGCCTCTCTTCACCCTGAGGCCGCAGTTGGCGTGGCCTTCGGCCAGATCCTGCGTCAGGAGGTTCTGGAGATACCAAGCAAGGGCGTTCTCAACGTCCACCCCTCCCTTCTGCCCCGACATCGCGGCGCCTCCCCGGTCCCCGCCGCCATCCTGGCCGGCGACCATGAAACCGGCGTCACCATCATCCTGATGGACTCGGGCATGGACAGCGGGCCCATACTGGCCCAGCGCCGGCTTCCCATCGACGACTCAGACTCCGCGGGGACGTTGATGGAGAAAATCTCCCGTGTCGCCGCCGACCTCGTGGCGGAGACACTGCCCCGCTGGCTACGCGACGAGATCGATCCGCAACCTCAGGACCATTCGCTGGCTACGAAGGCGCCGCTCCTCAAGAAGGAGCACGGCGCCATCGACTGGTCCCTGGCCGCGGACGAGATATGGCGGCGCGTGCGTGCCTACAACCCCTGGCCGGGCGCCTATACGACACTCGACGGCAGGCTGTTGCACATATGGGAGGCCTGGCCCCTGGCTAACGGTGGCGCGGCTGCGGGCACGGTGGTGGCTCTCAGCGCGGAGCAGAAGGCTGGACTTCCGCCCCTTGCCGACGAGGGCGCGTTCGGCGTGGCCACGGGGGAGGGAGTGCTGGCTGTGCTGGCGGCCCAACGGGAGGGGCGGCGCAGGCTGACCGCGAGTGAGTTCCTGAGGGGGGTGCGGGATTTCATCGGCCGCAGGCTGGGCGGGTAATGAAAATGGGGAGAGCGGGACGCCCTCCCCATCGGATCCGTAGCCTGAATATCTAGCCTCTGCCCTCCTTGCGGTCTTCGGCGGCAGACTGCGCGCCCTCCTTGGCCTCGGGCGCACCCTCCTCCCCCTCGGGAACCTCGCCCTCGGGAACCTCGCCCTCCACTTCCTCCTCGACCTCTTCCTCAGGCTCTTTCTCCACCTGCGGCGGTGCGACCTTGGCCACCACCTGCGCGGGGTCACTGAGGACGGTTATCTCGCCGGGCACGCTAAGCTCGCGCACGTAGATCGATGCGTCAATCTCTTCCAGGCCGGACACATCCACCTCGATGACGGACGGTATCTCCGTAGGAAGCCCCTCCACCGCGATCCGGTCCAGGCTATGCAGGAGGGTACCTCCGTGGGTCTGCTCGGCGGGCGCGGTCCCCACCAGCACCAGCCGCACCTCCATCCGCACCTTCTCCTCGAGCGATATCTGATAGAAGTCCACATGCAGGATCGCGTCCGTCACGGGGTTGCGCTGGATCTGGCGCAGGAAGGTAGGCCGAGCCTCCTCGCCGTCCAGGCGCAGATAGACGATCTCGTTCCGGCCGGCGCTGTGCAGGAGATGAACCAGATCATCCTTCGAGATCTGTATAGCGACCGAATCCAGGGCGTGTCCGTATACGTTGGCAGGGATCACGCCCTCGCGGCGCAGGGCCTTCACCTTCTTGCCCAGCACCTCGCGCGGGCTAACCTTCAGCTCTACCTTCGTCTGCTGTACCATCATCTTCTCCTTGCGCCACGCTTCAGATTAGCCCAACGCCTAGCCGCGGTCAACGAGAGGCCGCTCCCCTTGACGTACATCACCCCCCTGTGCTGTCATTGGCGGGCCAAGACGTATCGTGAGGAGGTTACCCCGTGCAAGCATGCATCAAGACTGAAAACGGCAAGGTAGAGATGATGGACCTGCCCATCCCCGAGCCCGGCGAAGGTGAGATCGTGCTCAAAACGACCCTGGCCACCGTCTGTGGATCGGACATGCACTTCCTGGACGAGTTCCCCAACCAGTTGCTGGAAGGACTCGCCCCTGGCGCCGGCAGGCCGGAAGGCTTTCCCATGGGCCACGAGGCCGTGGGCACCGTCCACGCCGTGGGCGCGGGCGTCACCCGGTTTCAGCCCGGCGACCGCGTCATCGCCTCCTGCCTTGTCGGCTGCGGCAAGTGCCATGAGTGCATGACCGTCGACCATAGCGTCTGCAGCGGCGGCGGTCACGTCCTCTTCGGCTGCCAGGCGGAGTACTACGCCGTCCCCTTCGCAGACATCAACGCCGCCAAAGTCCCTGAAGGCGTCTCCGACGAAGCCGCCCTCTTCGCCACAGACATTATGTCGACCGGCTTCGGCGCCATCGAGCGCGCCGGTGCCGCCTTTGGTGATTCCGTCGCCATCTTTGCACAGGGCCCCCTCGGCCTTTGCGCCACCGCCGGCGCTCGCGCCCGCGGCTGCGGCCTCATTATCGCCGTAGATACCGTCCCTGAGCGCCTGGAGATGTCCAAGAAGCTCGGCGCCAATGTGGTCATCAACGCCAAAGAGAAAGACGCCGTGGCCGAGATCATGTCGCTCACCAACAACCAGGGTGTGGACGTCGCCGTTGAGGCCGTAGGCACTCAGCCCACCTTCGAGAGCTGCACTCGTGTCGTCCGTCGCGGCGGAACCGTGTCCTCCATCGGCGTGTATGGCCTCACGCCCCAGGTGAGCATGCCCACGCTTTCCCCCTCCTTCCTCCATCGCCGCATCGTCACCACCCTCTGCCCCTCGGGGAGCGAACGGTTGGAGCACCTTCTGGGCCTGCTTCAGAATAGTGACGTCGACCTGACGCCCCTGTTCACCCACCACATGAAGCTCGCCGACATGCCCAAGGCCTACGACCTGTTCCGCGCCAAAACCGAGGGCGTCCTCAAGATCGCCATCACGCCGTAGCGCGTCGGCACCAGGCGACAGGCCTACCTGAACACTGTCTGTGTTATCATGGGGCGTCGTGACTGACGCCACCCTCGAAAAGCTCCAGACGCTGAAGGGCATCATCGTGGAGATGGGCTCCATCATCGTCGCCTACTCCGGCGGCGTGGACTCCACCTTCGTCGCCGCCGTGGCCAGCGACGTCCTTAGCGACCGCGCCCTGGCGATAACCGGCGTCTCCCCCTCCATCCCGCAGTCCGAGGTGCAGGAGGCGAAGGAGCTGGCGCGCAGCTTCGGCATCCCCCACGAGCTCATCGACACGCAGGAGATGGACGACCCTAACTACGTCGCCAACAGCCCCAGCCGCTGCTTCCACTGCAAGGACGAGCTCTACGGCCGCCTCATAGAGATAGCGCGAGAGCGCGGCTTCGATCACGTCGTCGACGGCTGCAACCTGGACGATACCGGCGACTTTCGCCCCGGACGCCGCGCCGCCACCCAGCACGGCGTCCGCAGCCCGCTGGTGGAGGCCGGCCTGACCAAGGAGGACATCCGTGCCCTCTCGCGGGAGCGGGGTCTGCCCACCTGGGACAAGCCGGCGATGGCCTGCCTCTCCTCCCGCATCCCCTACGGCACGCCGGTGACGGTAGAGGCGCTGGGCCGGATCGGCGACGCGGAGGCCTACCTGCGCTCCCTCGGCCTGCGACAGCTCCGCGTCCGCCACCACGAGGACGTCGCCCGCATCGAGACGGACGAGGCGGGGCTGGAGCTGCTCATCTCCCGCCGCGCCGAGGTAGTGGAGCGGCTGAAAGCGCTGGGCTACCTGTACGTGACGCTGGACCTGGCCGGTTATCGCTCGGGGTCGCTCAACGCGGCGCTGGGACGGCGAACCACCTAATCGTTGCTCACCGCCCACCTGCTGCCACTCACCCATCCCTGTGCTACCCTGGAGCCGTATCTCCTACAGAAACGGAGGCCACCGCCATGATCTGTCCCCGCGACGGAACCGAGCTCCTCATCGAGCACCACCACGGCATCGAGGTGGACCACTGCCCCACCTGCAACGGTCGCTGGCTGGACCACCACGAGCTCGACGAGCTTGAGTCGACCGTCCCCTCCACGGAGGAGGAGCGCCGCGCCACCATCCAGTTCGCCAAGAAGCAGAGCGAGCTGGACTGCCCAAAGTGCGGCAAGCGCATGACCGCCTTCAACTACCGCGCCTACAACCTGGAGCTCGACACCTGCGAGGATGAGCACGGCTTCTGGCTGGACGCCGGCGAGGAGGGCCGCGTGCGGGACATCATCGAGGACCGGATCAAGGGGCTATCGCGGGCGGCGTCTGCGGAGGCGGCCTGGGACGGCTTCCTCGAGCGTCTGAAGGGCGGCGGCGGCCGGGGCCGCAGCGGCGGCATCTGGGACTCGGTGACGGGCCTCTTCCGGCGGAAGCGCTAGGCCTCCCTGCCGGCAGCCTAGGGCCGGACCGTCTGCTCTAGCGGCTCGAACACGCCGGGCTGGACACGCCGCGCGGGCTGGAAGCGGCCCGCACGTAGCTCCGCCAGCATATCCTGTTCGCTCTCCAACTCCTTCTCGAACACGGTGGCGTAGCGCCCCACCTCCATCGGCATGTGGGCGTCGCTGCCGGCCACCCCGGGCTTCCCCAGCACCTGCGCCACCTCCTGCGCCAGTGCGTTTTCGCGGTCGATGCAGCCGCCGTTCAGAACCTCGATGGCGTCCACCAGGTGGAACAGTGGATGCTCGGCCAGGACATCAGGCGTCATCCCATCGGCGTCGCGGCGGCCGCCGAACAGGAAGTTCGAAGGACCGGGGAAGTAGCGGAAGGGGTGGCAGAGGATCATGTAGGCGTCGTTGTCCAGGCAGACCTGTCGCAGGTCGCGGGCGCGGGCCTTTCCCCGCACCTCGCGGTCCAGGCCGAGGACGATGATGTGACCCATGTCGGTGGACCACTCGCGGGCGTTGAACACAAACAGCCCGCTGTCCACCCGAAACTGCTCCGCCTCGTCGGGTAGCCACTGCGACATATGCTCCGTGAGGGCCACGCCGGTGAGCCCCGCCGCCTTCGCCGACTCCGCCAGCCTCTTCGGCGATATGTCGCTGTCCATAGAGCCCACGACGGTATGGATATGCAGGTCGATGATCGTCCCCATCTGCCTCTTTCCACTTCCAGACCTGCCTGCCGGAGGCAGGCACGACTTGCTCGCAGAATACCATAACGCTTACGTCAGACGGAAGCGATGATGCCTCAGGCTCAAGCCGGGGGCCGACACCACCCGTTCCGTCGCAGACGGCTCTAACCAGCGGCGAAACGTCGAAGACCACTGCCCTAGCGAGCGGCCGCCGTTATAATCGCCCTAGTCATGGCCTCCATCCTGGGTATCGACACCGGCGGCACCTTTACCGACTTCCTCCTCTGGCAGGACGGTCGCGTCAGCGTCTACAAGCGGCCCTCCACACCCGACGACCCGGCGCGCGGCGTCCTGGAGGGGCTGCGCGAGATGGCCGCCCGGCCCGAACACGTAGCCCACGGCTCCACCGTGGCCACCAACGCCATCATCGAGCGTAAGGGCGCCAAGACCGCGCTCATCACCACCCACGGCTTCCGTGATCTCCTCGTCATCGGCCGCCAGACGCGCCCCAGCCTCTACGATCTGTCGCCGCGGCGGCCGCCGCCCCTGGTGCCGGACGAGCTGCGGCTGGAGGCGGACGAGCGGCTGGACTCCCACGGACAGGTGCTCCAGCGCCTGGACCCGTCGCGGGTGGAGCGCCTCCTGGACGAGCTTCAAGCGCAGGGCGTGGAGTCGCTGGCGGTCTGCTTCCTGTTCTCCTTCCTCAATCCGGAGCACGAGCGTCTGGTCGCCGAGGCCGCCCGCAAACGCAAGCTGTTCGTTTCGCCCTCCCACGAAGTCCTGCCCGAGCACCGTGAGTATGAGCGCACAACCACCACAGTCGCCAACGCCTACGTCGGACCCATCGTCTCCCGCTACCTGTCCCGGCTGGAGTCTCAGCTGCGGAAGGAGGGCATCGCCAGCCTGCGGGTCATGGGCTCCAGCGGCGGCAGCATGAGCCCGCAGTCCGCCGGGCGCCTGGCCGTGCGCACGGCGCTCTCCGGCCCCGCCGGAGGCGTTGCCGGCGCGTTCCAGATAGCCTCCGCCGCCGGCTTCGACCGCATCATCACGCTCGATATGGGCGGCACCTCCACCGACGTCTCGCTCTGCCCCGGTCGTATCGGGGAGCGAGATGAGGCGCATGTGGGCGAGCTGCCGATCCGCGGCGCCAGCGTCGACGTGCTCAGCGTGGGTGCCGGCGGCGGCTCCATCGCCCGCATCGACGCCGGGGGCGCCCTGTGCGTCGGCCCCGAGAGCGCGGGTGCGGACCCCGGCCCCGCCTTCTACGGACGCGGTCGCGACCCCACAGTCACCGACGCCCAGGTAGTGCTGGGACGCATCACGCCGGAGCACCTCCTGGGCGGCCGCATGGACGTGCGCCCTGACCTCTCCCACTCGGCCATCGGCGACCTGTCGACGCCCTTCAGCGGCGACGTCACGGCCGCCGCCGCCGCCGTCCTGCGGGTGGTAAACGCAGGCATGGAGCGGGCCCTGAGAGTGGTCTCCGTGGAGCGCGGCCACGATCCGTCCGCCTCAGGCGGATTCACGCTGGTGGCGTTCGGCGGCGCCGGTCCCCTCCACGCCTGCGAGCTGGCGG
>CAZYOV010000011.1:0-4577 GCA_964649215.1 uncultured Dehalococcoidia bacterium | reverse complement strand
TTCACGCTGGTGGCGTTCGGCGGCGCCGGTCCCCTCCACGCCTGCGAGCTGGCGGCCTCTCTCCGCATGTCGAGGGTGCTGGTGCCCCTCTACCCAGGCGTGCTATCGGCGCTGGGCATCGCCGCCGCGCCCATCACCAAGGACCTGTCGGCGGCAGCGCTTCTGACCATCCCCGCGGACGGAGACGGCTGGCGTGATGCGGAGCGAACGCTGTCGCGACTGTCGGCTAAGCTGGAGCGTCAAGGCACGAAAGAGCTGCGAGACGAAGGCCTGCCCAGGGACGACGTCGCCCTCCAACGCTTCCTGGAGATGCGCTACGTCGGACAGTCCTACGAGCTCGCCGTGCCCGCCGCTGGGCGGGAGCTGGCCCCCGCTTCCTTCCTGCCCACCTTCCACGCCCTGCATCAGGAGCGCTACAGCCATAGCGATCCCGCGAGCGCGACGGAAGTGGTAAACCTGCGGGTGCGGCTGACCGTGGCGACCAGCGCCATAGAAATGCCACGACTCGCACCCTCCCGCGGCGACCCGATGCTCGGCGACCGGGAGGTCTGGTTCGACGGCCCCGCCCGAGCGGCGGTGTACGATCGCTCGCGCCTCTCCCCGGGCGACAGGCTGGCCGGGCCGGCGATCGTCGTGCAGATGGACGCGACGACCGCCGTCCCGCCCGGCTGGAAGGGCGCCGTCGACGCTTGGGGTAACCTGATCCTGGAGCGGACTGATGCCTAAGCGCCCCGACCCCGCCGAGCTCGCCATCTTCAACGCCCTGTTCGCCTCTGTGGCGGAGGAGATGGGCGTGACCCTGAGACGGACGGCCCACTCCCCCAACATTAAGGAGCGCCGCGACTACTCCTGCGCCGTGTTCGACCGCCAGGGCCGGCTTGTCGCCCAGGCCGCCCACATACCCGTCCACCTGGGGGCGATGCCGACGTCGGTAGCCGCTGCGATGCCCCTGGCGCCCTTCCGCCCGGGCGACCTCGTCATCCTTAACGACCCCTACCTCGGCGGCACTCACCTGCCGGACATCACCATGGTCTCGCCCGTGTTCGTCAAGCCTCCCTCGAAGGGAGAGGGCCGGGGTAAGGGCGCCCTGGCCGGGTTCGTGGCCAGCCGCGCCCACCATGCCGACGTGGGCGGGATGTCGCCGGGCTCGATGCCGCTGGCCGAGGAGCTGCTCCAGGAGGGGATCGTGATCCCGCCCCTCAAGCTGTACGAGCGGGGGCGGCTCAACCGCGCCGTCTACGACCTCCTGCTGCGCAACATGCGCAACCCCGAGGAGCGAAAGGGAGACCTGGACGCCCAGGCCGCCGCCCACCGCATCGGCGAGGCCCGGTTCGCCGAGATCGTGGAGCGCTACGGCCTGACGCACGTGCGGCGACAGATGCGGGCCGTCATGGACTACGCCGAGAGGATGACCCAGGCGGCCCTCGCCGAGATAGCGGATGGCGTGTACGAGTTCGAGGACTTCCTGGACGACGACGGCGTCAGCGATGAGCCCGTCCGCATCCGCATCCGCGTCACAATTGACAGCGGCACGATGCACTGCGACTTCAGCGGCTCCTCTCCGCAGCGGCCGTCCTCCGTGAATGCCGTGGCGGCCGTCACCCGCTCGGCGGTCTACTACGTGGTGCGCTGCCTGCTGGAGGCCGTGCCCGGCAGCGAATCGGTGCCCAGCAACGACGGCTGCTTTCGGCCGGTGAGCTTCACCCTGCCGGAGGGGTCGGTGGTGAACGCCACGCCGCCGCACGCGGTCGCCGCGGGCAACGTCGAGACCTCGCAGCGGATCGTCGATGTCGTCCTGGGTGCCCTGACGCAGGCGCTGCCGGAGCGCATCCCCGCCGCCAGCGCCGGCACCATGAACAACGTCTCCATCGGCGGCTGGGACGCCGGCAGCGGCCGCTCGTTCGCCTACTACGAGACCGTGGGTGGAGGCGCTGGCGCCGGCCCGAAGGGCGACGGCCTGTCCGCGGTGCACACCCACATGACGAACACGATGAACACCCCCGTGGAGGCGCTGGAGATGGCGTACCCGTTCCGCCTGCTGGAGTACGCCGTGCGGCGCGGCTCCGGCGGCCGCGGACGCCACGCCGGCGGCGACGGCATACGCCGGACCTGGGAGTTCCTGGCTCCCGCCACCGTCTCCCTGCTCACGGAACGGCGTCGTCGGGGCCCCTGGGGGCTCGCCGGCGGCGACGACGGCGAGCCCGGCCGCAACCTGCTGATCCCCTCTCCCTCGCAGGGAGAGGGCCAGGGTGAGGGCCCCATCGAGTTGCCCTCCAAGGGCCAAGTGAAAGTCCAGCCCGGCGACCGCCTCACCCTCGAGACTCCCGGCGGCGGCGGCTGGGGAACGCCCTGACCCAACTACAACCCCTCTGCGGTCAGGCTTCAGCCTGACCGTCCACCGTAACAGCGCCGCCCGCCGGATTGGCGCCAGTCGAGGCTACCGAGCATAATCGGGATTACACGCGGCGGGCCGACGGTCTCAGCCCCTTTCTCGCATCGGGATGTTAGAATAGTCCCGCTATGGAGCCGCGCATCCAGTACGCCCAGTCCGCCGACGGGGTGAGCATCGCCTTCTGGACATCGGGGAAGGGGATTCCCATAGTCGGCATGCCGACTATTCCGTTCAGCCATGTCGAGTTAGAGTGGCAGATTCCCGAATACCGCCGCTATTATGAACGCCTCCTCCAGAACAACAACGTCATTCGATATGACAACCGAGGGTCAGGGTTGTCCGACGGCGATGTGACTGATTACTCGCTCGACGCTCACGTCAGCGACTTGGAGGGGGTGGTTGAGGCGCTCGGCCTGCGCCGAGTCGCTCTGATCGCGCCCCTGCACGTGGGGCTGGTGGCTATAGCCTACGCCGTTCGCCGGCCGGAGAGGGTGTCACACCTTATCCTCTGGTGCAGCTTCGCGCGGATGTCAGACTACTCGGCCTCACCGGTTACTCAGACACTAGCAGCAATGAGGGACAAGGACTTCGTGCTATACACGGAGACGGTTTCGCACGCCGCGTTGGGATGGACGGAAGGTGAGTCAGCCCGCCAGTACGCTTCCCTGATGCGAGAATGCGTAAGTCAGGAAGCGGCCAACGCAATGTTCGGGGCGATGAGCGACTGGGACGTGTCGGGGCTGTTGGCGAAGGTCAAGTCGCCGACGCTTGTCGTTCACCGCCGCCAGGTCAACTTTCCACCGGTGGAGCTGTCCAGGGGTCTCGCTTCCAAGATACCTGGCGCACGCCTGTCGCTCCTGGAAGGCACCTCGCTGGCGGTCTTCCTCGGGGACATGGAAGCGGCGGTTGGTTCGATAGAAGAGTTCATCAGCGAAGGTGAGGAGGCAGAAGCCGCAGCCGAAACATCACCTGTCGGAGCAGTTCACACGATCCTATTCACCGACGTCGAGGGCTCGACGGCGCTCACCGACCGCCTCGGCGACGCCAAGGCGCGGGAGTTGCTCCGAGAGCACGAGCGCACTGTGCGGGAGGCGCTGAAGGCCCACGGCGGCTCGGAGGTCAAGACCATGGGCGATGGGTTCATGGCCTCCTTCTCCTCGGCCTCCAAGGCTCTTGAGTGTGCCATCGCCATGCAGAGGGCTTTCGCGGAGCGCAACGAGAGTGCAGAGGAGCCGATAAAGGTGCGTGTTGGGCTCAACGCCGGTGAGCCTATCGCTGAGGACGACGACCTGTTCGGGACGGCTGTGAACCTTGCGGCGCGGATCGCCGCGCAGGCGCAAGGTGGCGAAATCCTGGCGTCGGAGGCGGTTCGGCAGATCGTGGCCGGAAAGAAGTTCCCCTTCTCCGACCGTGGTGAGACTGCCCTGCGCGGCTTCGAGGACCGGGTGCACATATATCAGGTGAGCTGGCGCGAAGGGTAGACACCCAGACCGGCTGAGGCTCGCTCACTTCACTCTTCTAAGACGCGTCCGCACCCTACGCCGCCGCTCCCCCGCGATGCATTGTCGCCCTTAGCGCTCACCTGCCTGCCCGCCTCCGCTCGTCCTGATGCTCTCGTAGGACGAGCGGCCTCCCCCGCCCACGCGCAGCACCTGTCATTCCGAGCGTAGCGAGGAATATGGGGCGGCCGGGGCGGCCCCTCCAACCTCCTTCCTCTCCCCCACACCTCCTTCGCCTACCACAACACCCCGGCCGCGGCTACGGCCTGTAGTGCCACCTCTGCCTGCCGCCCACCTCCCCTGCCATGACCCCCTACCACCTCTGGGCCCCATCCCCTACAATATCGTCGTCATGACACGTCGCCCGCCCACGCCACCCCTGCCCGCTGACAGGCACCCCTTGACACGCCACCTGCCCACCCCGGCCCTATCTGAAAGCTTGTCGCTGGCACACAAAACAACCAAACAAACCACACCAACCCCTATCTGAAAACCGCCCAAACGACAACTTTTTCAGAAAAACGACCAGACACCGGATACGCCTCCCACAAAACGACCATACGCGACCCTCTCCCCCTCGTCAGAGCCGCCCGCGCGTCGTAGAATCGGGCTCATGAGCCCCAGGACGACGCTCCCTCCCCTGACCGAGGACGCCAAGCGAGAGGCGCTGGCCAAGGGCATTCGCG
>CAZYOV010000010.1:0-44441 GCA_964649215.1 uncultured Dehalococcoidia bacterium | reverse complement strand
GCTAGACGCAATCCTCCAGCGGCCCGGGATAGTCCCCGACCTGCTGACCGAGGCGGCTGCGCTTGGTCGCGATCTCGCCGATGTGGAAGTAGTGGTGGGCGCAGATACGCAGGAGGGCGTGGCGCAGACCGAGGCCGGCCTCACGAAGCTGCACGAAGGAGCCGTCATAGGGGATTACGAGGTCCAGATCGCTCTCGCTCAGCCCCTCAAGGTACTTACGGGCGGCGTCCCTGACCTCGTGGACGCCCGCTTCGACGGCCCGCCAGTCATCGGCGACGCCGCTGCCGCCGGCACGGAAGCGCGCCTGACCGATCAGCTTGTGAGGGGTCAACCGCTGGAACCTGATGTTGATCCAGGCGTCGACCTGATTGGCAACGTGGGCCGCCGTCCAGGCGGCGGAGCTACCTCCGTCCAGGGGTCGGACGGCATCTGCGGGGTCGAGGCCGGAGAGGACGCGATCGATGTCCTTCCACGCCTCGAACAGGAGCCCGACGAGCTTACTTTCGGCCACAGGCCTACCGGCTGCGGGAGATGAAGTCTACGACGAGAGCGGCCAGCTCCGGGCCCTTGTCCTCCTGGAGGAAGTGGCCGGCGCCGGTGATGGTGGTGTGAGGCTGGCCGGCGGCGCCGGGTATCAGTTTTTGTAAGGCACGATCGCCGCCGCGGGTGACGGGGTCTGAGTCGCTGAAGGCGGTGAGGAGCGGCTTCTCCCAGCGGCGGAGGACTTCCCAGGCCTTGCGATTGGGCTCGGCGGCCGGGTCGTCGGGGGCGGTGGGCACGAGGACGGGGAAGACGCGTGCGCCGGCCTTGTAGCTGTCGTCGGGGAAGGGGGCATCGTAGGCGGCGATGACCTCGGACGGCAGATCGGTAGCGCAGCCGCCCTTGACGATACCGCCGATGTGGAACCTCGGCGTCTCCTGGGAGTAGCGCTGCCAGCGGACGAACGCCTCGCCGGGGGGCCGGTCGCCGGTGGGGAGGCCCGTGTTGGCGGCGACGATGCGGGCGAAGCGGTGCGGGTGCTCAGCCGCGAGGCGGAGGCCGATGAAGCCGCCCCAGTCCTGGCCGAACAGCGTAATGTCGCGCAGGTCGAGCGTCTCAACGAAGGCGCGCATCCAATCGACGTGGCGCTGGAAGGTGTAGTCCTCACGCCGGGCCGGCTTGTCGGAGCGGCCGAAGCCGACGAGGTCGGGGACGACGGCGCGGTGGCCGGCGTCGACGAGGACGGGAATCATCTTGCGGTAGAGGTACGCCCAAGAGGGCTCGCCGTGCATGAGGAGGACTGGGCCGGCATCCGGGGGGCCTTCGTCCAGGTAGTGAACACGCAGACTGCCACCATCGCCTGAGGGGACCTCTACGTAGTGGGGCTGAAAGGGGAAGCCGGGTAGATCGGCGAAGCGTTCGTCAGGGGTGCGTAGGGCGTCCACGGCGTTGCCTACTCTAGCAGGCACCCGCACACCGGTCTAGACAGAGAAACGCTAGGTAGTGTCCTAGATTGAAGTGTCAGCAGCGGTTGGCATACCATATGAGGCAGGGGACCGGCTTACACCTGTATTTACATCCGCCGTTTGTAAGCTGCCGGTAACACAATATGGTCGACGGCCAACGACATAAGCGGGTCTTGTACCGCCAAAGGGGTGCGGTATACGTACGAAATGCTGAATTTATGCTCTTGGGCAGAAGAGTTTCGGGATCGTACTGGGCGGGTTGGCCGTTTGGGGTTTGTGAACTCTATAGCGACGTTCTTGTTGTCAGGTCGTGGCCCTTAAAGATCGTTCTCCATCTAAGTGATATAGATGTGGTGGAGTTCAGAAGACGCAATTTGTTTTTCCGTATGCTTGTACCCAAAAGCCACAGCATCTTAATACGCCACCACGGAGAGGGACCTAGCCCAATCTATTTTGAACCTCTTAGACCGAGAAGGATTATCGAGATGTTCGAACAGAATGGTATTAAGGTGGTACGCAGTTAACTGTTTGATCCGGCACGAAGAATTGCCAACGGCAACCAGACCAGCCGCGGCAGTGACACCTTCACCTACGACCACGAGAACAGGCTTACCCAGGGTGTAATATGCTCGCTAGGAAATTTCCAAATTCCTTGGCCCTAAACTAGGACACTACCAAACGCTAGCCTGGCTTGCGGGCGAGGAAGGTCGCGTAGTCCAGGAACGCGTCGGCGGCGCGGCGCTCCAGGGCGATCTGCCGGTCGATCTCCTCAGCCAGGGCGAGGTCCTCGGGGTCGCTGGAGGCGCGGGCCTCGTCGGCGACCGGGAGCATATGCTGGTGGTAGTGGTCCCAGGTGGAGCGGTCATGGGTGTGTACGTCCGAAACGGCGAGCCCCTGCGCCGCCAGAAGGGCGGCGTATTCGTCCCGACTGAGGCGGGGGTTGACTTCGGCGACCCAGCCCCATTCGGGACCCAGGGAACCGTCCGGCTGCTGGCGCCAGACGACATCTGAGACGATGACGTGGCCGCCGGGCTTGACGGCGCGAGCGAGTTCGGCGAGGCAGGGCTCCAGGCCAACGATGGAGGGGGCGCCGATGCAGTAGGCGGCGTCACAGACCGCGTCGCGCACGGGGACACGCTTGCCGTCGGCACGGAGGACGGTAACCAGGTCGCGGAGGTTCCAGTGCCAGGCCTTGGCGGCGGCATAGTGGATGAACGGGTCGTAAAGGTCAATAGAGAGGACGCGGCAAGCGAAGCGGCCGGCGAGGGTGCAGGCGGCCTCGCCCTTGCCGGCGGCGACGTCGAGGAGGAGGGTGTCCTCAGTGGGGTTGACCGCTTCGGCGATGAGCTCCACCGTCTCGGCGGCGCCGGGCGTCAGGTACTCCTGCTTGGCGTAGGTGCGGAGGTAGTCGGTCATGGGCTCAGGCGATGATCGAGACCGTATCGAGCACCTTCATCCCCAGAGTACGGTCTCCGCGCAGCGTCGCCCTTCCACTCACTTCGTCCTTGCTAATGCCCTTCGTGAACAGCCGCCACGCCGTCTCCCGGTCGATGACCACGGTCGCTGCCGGCTCCGCGTTCGTTTGGCGGTAGAGGGTCCACTTCGCGTCTCCACGGACGAGGTACCACTCTCCCCCGGCGTCTCCAGAGATGACCAGCTTCACTTGAGCGCCCTCGGCGGCGTCTACATCCCGAAACGTATGCGGCAGCGCCCTGACGAACGTATCGAGGACAGGCGCGAAGAAACGGCGCTCCTTCAGGCCGGGCTTCTCCACGGCATCCCTGATCTGCTGCTGGTGCAGCCAGCCCTCGGTGTACTCCCGGGCGACGTCGAGCCAGACGGGGGCGGGGTCGGGGCCGGCCCAGGAGACGGGGTCGCCTACGGCGAACAGGTCCAGCGATTCCCAGAAGCGCTGCGTCTCCTCGCCCGTGAACCGGAGGAGGTCGCACAGGAGGTGGGGGCTGATCCTGCGCGTCGCCTGCACCCAACGTTCGTTGGCCTCGTTGATGAAGGCCAGCAGCTCCGCCTCGAAGTCACGGTCGCCCCGGGCGACGAAGGCGGCGCCGCTGAAGGCGTCCCGCCCTCTGGACAGCTTGCCGATGTCGTCGCCCAGGAGGTGCAGGGCGACGTCCTTCACCGACCAGCCGGCGCAGACGGTGGGCCTGCTCCACTCCTCTTCCGACAACCCGGAGAGGAGTTCGAGTAGCGCATCCCTCACAGCAGGGAACAGGTCGACGACGACGACGGGGTCAAGCCGCTTCATCTTGCCACCAAAGTCGGTTACTCTTTGGCCTGCCCGTACTGCGGGTAGCCAGTGACGAGCATATCCTCCCCCAGGCGGTCTACGGTTATGTCGCGTAGGCGCAGGGCGTCCGCCATGCGGTAGGCGCCGCGGCCGGCCACGGCAGCGGGCGCGTCCTCGGCGCCAACGATAATAGGCGTGATGACGGCGTTCAGCTTGTCCACCAACCCGGCATCGAAGAACGAGCCCAGGATGACGCCGCCGCCCTCCACCAGCAGCGAGAGGACGTCGCGCCCGGCCAGCTCCCGCAGCAAAGCGGCGAGGTCGACGCGGTTGCCTTCGCTGGGAAGCTCAAGAACCTCCGCCCCGGCGGCGCGCAGAGAGGAGCGCCAGGGCTCCGGCACGCCCTTCAGGGTAGCGATCAGGGTCCGCGCCGGCCCGCCCAGGACGCGGGCCATGGGCGGCGTGCGGCCGCGGCTATCGACGACGACCCGCAGAGGCTGGCGCTCCGCATCCTTGCCGCCGGGCCGCGCCGTGAGCAACGGATCGTCCACAACGACGGTGGAGGAGCCGACGAGGATGGCGTCGATCTTCGTTCGCAGATCGTGGGCCCACTCGCGGGCCTCGGGGCCGGAGACCCAGCGAGAGTCGCCGGAGGCGGCGGCGATACGGCCATCCAGGGAGGCGGCAAACTTGGCGATGACGAACGGCATCCCCTTCGTACGGTGCTTGATGAACGCCTCGTTGATGCGGCGCGCCTCGGCCTCGCCGTCACCGGCGTGGACGGCGATGCCGGCGGCCTCCAGCTTGCGACGCCCGCCACCGTCGACGTTGGGGTCGGGGTCGGCCAACGAGAAGTGCACCTCGGCGATTCCGGCCTCGATGATCGCGTCGGCGCAGGGGGGCGTGCGGCCGACGTGAGGACAGGGCTCCAGGGTGACGTACAGCGCGGCGCCGCGTGCCGACTCCTGGGCCTGCTTGAGGGCGCCGATCTCGGCGTGGTCGCCCGGGGGCGGCTGGGTGGACCCTTCGCCGACGATCTCGCCGTCCCTGACGATGACAGCGCCGACGCTGGGGTTGGGAGACGTGGCGCCCAGGGCGCCGCGAGCCACCTCCAGGGCACGCTGCATGAAGTCGCTGGTTCCTTCGGCTCCGCTCAGGGCAGGCATGGCGCTGGTATTATCGCACGGCGTTGCGCCAGGCGTGCTAGAATTCGGCCGGATACAGCTAGAGGAGGCGGGCCATGGCGAAGAGCGAGACGGTTCAAGGTATCATCCAGTCCATACGAGAGCATCGAGAGAAGTTCGAGCGGTTCTGCCGCTCGCTGAGCGAGGAGGAGCTGGGACAGCCGGTACCGGGGAGCAGCTGGGTCGTCAAGGACTTCGTCAGCCATCTGGCTACGCTGGACACTGAGATGACTCGTTCGTTCGAGGCGGCGGCTGCGGGACGCCCGGAGGAGGCCAGTCGCCACGCCGACGGCAGCCCGTTCGACCTCGACGCCTTCAACGACGCGCGGGTAGTGGAGCGGAGAGAGTGGCCGCTGGAGCGGATCCTGGGGGAGGCGTTGCGGAACCGGGCGGCGCTAATCGAGACGCTGGAGCGGTTGACGGATGAAGCGATCGCGCAGGTGATGCACTTCCGGGGAGACGCCAAGCGGAGCGCGGCGGACCTGCCGTTGAAGGTGTTCCTGCTGGGGTGGGCGCGGCACGACCCGATACACACGGCGGACATGCTGAAGGCGCTGCCGGAGCGCGCTTCAGACGGCGAACTGGCGGCGTGGATCGACGACCCGGTGGTCAGGGGCTACCAGGCGGCGATGTCCGGGCCGCCGCGGCGCTAGCGGCCTTCGCCCTCGCGGAAGTCCTGGAAGATACGCGAGGGGGTGGGGCCGGTCTGTCCCTGGTACTTGGAGGCGAGGCTGTCCGAGCCGTAGGGCCGGTCCACCGGCGTGGACATACGCAGGAACGATATCTGGGAGACCTTCATCCCGTAGTAGAGCGCTATCGGCATCTGCGACTGGTTGGACAGCTCCAGGGTGAGCTTCCCCGTCCAGCCGGGGTCAACGTAGCCGGCGGTGGCGTGCACCAGCAGGCCGAGACGCCCAAGCGACGACCTTCCGTCCACGCGGGCGACGATGTCGTCGGGCAGGGTGACGGACTCCAGGGTGGACCCGAGCACGAAGGTGCCGGGCTGGATGATGAACGGCTCACCGTCTTCGATGGTGACGAGCTCCGTGAGGTCCTCCATCGGCTGACGGACATCCACGTAGGGGCGGCGGGTAACGCGAAAGATGCGGAAGACCCGGTCTAATTGCAGGTCTATGGAGGCGGGCTGAATGTTGGCCTCGTCCAGCGGCTCGATGACGAGGCGGCCGGCGGCCAGCTCCTCCTTAATGGTGCGGTCGCTGAGGACGGTCAAGGGTGGGCTCCGTAGGCGAGTGCTCCTTTGGCGCATTGTATCACCAGCCGGAGCGGAGCGGCGAGTAGTCGTCCTGCAACAGGCTAGACCTGAGAGCATTGTAACGTTTGGGGGCAACGAAACCATCCTATTTAAGAGATGAGAGAAGAAGTCGCCGCCACAGACGTAGCGGCATCTGAGCCGTACGAAGCGGAACTGATAGGCCGGGCCAAGGCGCGGTCGCCGGAGGCGTGGACGGAGATATACGAGACGCACTATCGACCCATCTTCCGCTACGTGAAGGCCAGGGTATTCGAAGAGGCCACGGCGGAGGACCTCGCTTCCGCCGTGTTTGTCGGCGCGTTGAAAGGGATCGACTCCTACAGGCACCGAGGGCGGCCCCTGCTAGCCTGGCTTTACCGCATAGCCCGCAACGTGGTGGCCAGCCATCAGCGACGACTGTTCCCGTCACGCGGTGAACGCCTGAAACAGGGCCTGGACCTGCCGCAACGAGTGATCTGGCACCTAATGCGGCGGTCGCAGCCAAGCGAGGCGCGGGACGAAGCGCACGACCTTGCGTCCGTGGCCACCAGCGAAGGCGACCCGTCGATGATGGTCGACAGGCTTGACCTGCGTGATGCTCTCGCGAAACTGCCCGCCAAACAGAGAGAGGTAGTGATCCTGCGATTCCTGGTCGGCCTGAGCGCGCAGGAGGTGGCCGAAGTCGTCGGGAAGGGCCCTGCCGCCGTCTATTCCCTTCAGGCGCGGGCGCTGCTGGCGCTGCGAGAGCAGATCAGATAGGACCGAGAAAAGGTTTCGCGGCCGCGACGAATTTCGGGCGGCGGAACGATAGACATAGTGAGATGAAAAGATCAGAAGCGATGGACAGTAAGCTGCGCAAGATCCTGACCGAGTGCGTCCGCGACATCGAAACCGGCGCCCGCGATGTGGAGGGCTGCCTACAACGGCACCCAGACCGGGCCGCAGAGCTGCGGCCTCACCTGGAGCTGTGGAGCCGCCTGAACGCGGCCGCCAAGGCTCAGCCCAGCTTCGGGAGCCAGCAGCGGGGAAAGCAGCAGTTACTGGGCGCGCTGTCTGACATGGAGAGAGGAAAAGACAAAGGAAGGATGATTCCGGCCGTAGCCAAGATAGCGGTAGTGATGGTGGCCGCCGCGTTGCTCGTAGGGGGCGCCGCAGGCGCTTCGGCGGCGCTGGGCGGGCCCGACGTCGGCGGGCATGTCCTCTCGACGATGGGCATCAACCACGCACCCGACGCGGCACAAAACGGCAAGGATCACGCCAACGACAACGCCTTCCAGGGCTCTGACAACGCCGGCGAGGGAATCGACAACGCATCCCAGACCGGCAGGGACAACGCGAACGACAATGCGTTCGAAGGCGCCGGCAACGCCGACGGCGCAGGCGCCTCCGACGACGCGCCTAAGGCTTCGGGCTCATTGCCGGACAACGCGAATGTCCCAGACTCGGTGCCCGCGGGACCTAAGCCTTAAAACAATCGCTTCTTCTGCCTCACCAGGGGCGCCCACGCACCGCGTGGGCGCCCCTTCCTCTTGCAGCTCACACCGTGCCAGCATCACGCCTGGCATCCATAGCATCCGCTAGGCGATCGCGTAGCTCACCTGTACGTTGACGGTTATCTCAAGCTGGCCGGGGCTGATAGGCGTCTCGGCTTCCTGGGCGAGCTCCGCGGCTCCAAAGAAGACGGGCGGCAGGCCGCCGCCCGACGACTCGGTTATGGCGATGGGCTTGCCGAGATCGACCTCCGCCAGCGACGCCAGCTCCTCCGCCTTCGTCTTGGCGTCGGCCATGGCGAGCGCTCGGGCCTCGCTCTGCAGAGCGGCGGGATCCTCAATGCTGAAGGTGACGCCCTGCACCCGGATCGGGTCGCCGACGGCGTCAACAGCGTCGTCGATCACCTCGCCTACGCGGTCGAGGTCGCGCACCGTAACGGCGAGGATGCTGGTCACGCGGTAACCGCGGATGATCTGCTCCCCGCTAGGGCGAAAGTCGATTTCGGGATCGATGCTGAATCGGGAGGTGTGATAGTCCTCCTCCTCGATGCCGTTCTCCTCGAGCGAGGCGATGAGGTCGGTCACGAGCGAGGCGGCGTCGTCGCGGGCCTGACGGGCGCTGTCTCTGACGGTGGAGACGCCGAGGCTGAGAGAGGCGATGTCCGGCGCGGCGACCGCGATCCCGCGGCCGGAGACGCTGATGCCGCTGGCGTCGTCCCCTTCAGCGAGCAGGGCGGCGAGCGATTCCGTCGAGACGCCGCCGGGCTCCGTGGCGGAGCCCGCGGCCGACTCCGATCCGCCGCAGGCGAGCGCCAGGAAACCGACCACGGCCAGGGCCGCGACGAGGAGAGCGATAGGCTTGGGTCTCATAGCGTTATCTCCTTCTCCCGGCGAGGGCCAGGGCCAGGCTGCCCGCGACCAGGATCATCAGGGCGGTGGCGAGGCCGATCTCGGTGGCGGTCAGGGCGTCGATTCCGCCGTCTCCGCCGGCGGGCGTGACTGCGGGCTCTTCGTCCTCGGTCTCCTCATCGGCGTTGCCGGTCATCAACTCCAGTTCGGAGTCGTTTTCCGAGGGCGCGGCGGGGGTGCCCGCAGGGCCCTCGTCTGGCGCAGGCGCCTCCCCAGCGGCCCCGCCGATGGCGGCCGCACCATCTGCTGCCTCCAACTCCCCCCCATCCGCTTCGGATCGCATCATCTGTGGAGCGGTAGCCTCGTCGGTGACGCCGTCGCCGCCGAAATCGCCAAGATCGACGACGAGCACGACGGCGAGGGCGGCGGCGACACCGGCAGCGGCTATACGCGCGCCGAAGGCCAGGGGTGAGGCGACAGGCATCGGGGGACGGGGCGCGACCCGCTCCTGGCTGAGGGTGAACGACCGCGGCGCCTCGACCGCCGGCAGCTTCTGGAGAGCGGCGACGGTGGCGCGGAGCTGCTCCATCTCCTGACGACAGCGCCCGCACTCCGCCAGGTGACGCTCCAGCCGCTCGGCGGCAGAGGCATCAAGCTCGCCGTCGATGTAAGCGGAGAGCTGATCGCGGAGGCGACGGTGTCGGTTGAACCAGAATATCATCTGTTACCCTCACTAGAAGGACGGAATCGAGACGGCAAAAGTTCCCCGCGGGCGAGTAAGAAGTCGCGCAGAGCGGCGCGACCGCGGCTGATGCGGGACTTGACGGTGCCCAGGGAGGCGCCTGTGGCTTCGGCGACCTCTTCGTAGGCGAACCCCTGGACATCGCGGAGGATGACGGCAAGGCGCTGGTCGGGCGGGAGGGATGCCAGACCTTCCCGAAGGCGGCCGGCCAGCTCCATGCGCTCCGCTCGCTGCTCCAGGGGCTCATCGGAAGTGGGCAGCTCGGTGGCCGGGTGATCGTCGTCACCGCCGGCGTCGAGGGGCGTCTGGGGACGGGAGCGGCGACGGCGTAGCTCGTCGTAGCAGGCGTTGGCGGCGATGCGCAGGAGCCAGGCGCGAAAGTTGCCGCGGCGGAATCGGGAAACGGCGCGGTAGGCGGCGACGAACGCCTCTTGGGTCGCGTCTTCGGCGGGCTGGCGGGAGCCGAGCATGCGCAGGCAGAGGCCGTAGACCTGCCCCTGATAGGCGAGGACAAGGGAGTTAAAGGCATCGAGGTCGCCGCGCTGGCTTCGCTCTATGAGTGCGACTTCGTCTGTCTGCATGCGGGAGCCCAGCCTATTCTAGCAGGAGCCCGCGAAGATGCGGTGCGTTGAGATTCGGGCATCGGAACATTTGCCGCCTGCTATCCGTCTAGTAGCTGAGACCGGCGAAAGGAGACAATCGAAATGCGTATTGACCGGAGGGTAGCCGCTGGCCTGCTAGTCATCGTGGGCGCGGTGCTGGGCACAGTGCTCGGCATCTCTCTCTTGCAGGGCTCAAACGCCGATGAGACGGCCCGATACGAAGTAACCGTGCAGTTCAATACAAACGTGACGCAGGATGACCTTGACGATGCAGCCTCGCTGCTGCGAACGTTCGACGACGACGTCGAGTTCCTCATCATGGAGATCTTCCCGCCCATCGGGCGCGCCGTGCTGGCAACCGATGCGCCCGACTTCTGCCCAACGGTGAAGTCGGCGCTGGAGGCCGAGAGGTACGTCGATGGCGCCTCATGCCGGCCGTGGCAGGAGCCCGATCAGGCGGAGCCGGACGCCCCGGTCAGCACGGACAACGACCCGAACTCGTAAGGAAGCACGCCCATCGCGTTTCAAAGACGCGGCGACGAATCTCTCCGTGCCCAGCCGCGTCTATTGTGAGTGCGGGGCGTTTGCTACAATTGGAAGTGCCTATGAAGGATGACGGAGAGATAGAAGACGAACTGCCGTCAGAAGAGGAAGAGGCGGCGGAGGCGGAACAGGATCTCCAGCCCGATCTGCCCTACGATCCGCTTATCGAGCCCTGGAACGACCCTGCTTCGACTTCAATAGCCGCGTTCCGCCTGAGCCAGCGGCGAGAAGGCGAAGCCCTTCGGCCAAGCGCCGCGCCCTCCTATACGGCCCGGCCATATCCTCACGACGACGAGCTGAGCGAGCTGCGCCACCGTCTGCGGGAGGGTACGGTTGTCGTCCCCCGGCGGCGGCGCACCTGGTCAGTCACCGCCCAGGAGTTGGTGGAGACGCTGTTACTGGCGATGCTAATCTTCTTCGCGATCGGGGGGATCCCCGGCCGTGGCGGGGGATCCATACAGAACTTTCGCGTGGAAGGGGCGAGCATGGAGCCCAGCCTGGATAGCGGCGAGTACCTCATCGTGAACAAGCTGGCCTATGCGGAGATCGACCTGAGCTTCTTCGATTGGCTGCCGTTTTTCGACTCCGGAGACAACCCGGTGCACCACCTGTGGGATACTCCCAGTCGCGGAGATGTGATCGTTTTCCGCGCTCCCATTGACCTGAACCGCGATTTCATCAAGCGTATTATCGGAGTGCCGGGCGACACAGTGGAGGTCGGCCAGGACGGCGTGGTGAAGCTGAACGGGGACGTCATAGACGAGCCGTACACCAGCGGCAGGACGATCTGCCCGTGCGAGACCTGGGTGGTGCCGGAGGGGGCCTACTTCGTCTTGGGGGACAACCGGCAGAACAGCAGCGACTCGCGGCGGGGCTGGTTCGTGCCGGAGGAAAACATCGTAGGCAAGGCGCTGATCACCTACTGGCGGGACGGCGGCCCTGAGCTGGACCTGGCGCCCAACCACAACGTCTCAATCAGCGGCGAGGCGGCGGCAGAGGAGTAGATGACGAACGAGGCCGACCCGTCGGCCCTGCTCCGGAAGGTAGGAGCGCTGATGGACGGCCACTTCCGCCTCAGCTCCGGCCGCCACTCACCCGTTTACGTCGAGAAGTTCCGCCTACTTCAGGACCCCGAGGCAACGGAGCGGCTGTGCCGTCTCATCGCGGACCGGTTCCGGGACGATAGGCCGGAGCTGGTGGCTGGCCCCACCACCGGCGGCATCATCGTCAGCTATGAGGTGGCGCGACTGCTGGGGCTACGCGGCATCTTCGCCGAAAGGGCCGGAAGGGGCCGCGATTTCCAGCGCGGCTTCCAGGTGGGGGCGGGCGAGCGCACGCTCATCGTGGACGACGTGCTGACCACGGGCGGCAGCATCCGGGAGGTGATTGAGGCGGTGCGACGGGCCAAAGGCGACCCGATAGGCGTGGGGGTGCTGGTGGACCGCAGCGGCGGCCGCACGGAGTTTGGACTGCCGCTGTTCGCCTGCGTGGAGCTGGACCTGACGACTTACGCCGAGGGCTCCTGCCCCCTTTGCGATGCCGGGGCGCCTCTGACCGTAACCTGACATGCTCTCGCAAGAACAGGAAGCGTTCGTCCGCGCCCAGCGGGTCGCCCACCTGGCGACGGCGGGTGCCGACGGCCAGCCGTTCGTCATACCAGTCTGTTTCGTCTATGCAAACGGCCTCCTGTACACGCCGGTGGACGAGAAACCGAAGAGCGGAAGACGCCTGAGGCGGCTCCGCAACATCGAAGAGAACCCGCAGGTGGCACTGGTGTTCGACCGCTACGAGGACGACTGGGAGCGACTGGCCTGGGTGCTGCTGCGGGGAAAGGCCTCGCTGGTGACGGACGCGGGCGAAAAGGCGCGGGCCCTGGAGGCGCTGCGTCGCAAGTACGAGCAGTACCGCGCTATGGCGCTGGAGGAGCGGCCGCTGATCCGCATCGAGCCGGAGCGCGCGGCGAGCTGGGGGGCGGTCTCGGGGCCTGGCTAGACCGTCTGCGGCTCGCTGAAGCGCCGCAGGGTCAGGATGAGGGGCGCCGCCAGAAAGCCGAAAGCGGCCAGGATCACGAACGAAAGCCGGTAGCTCTCCGTGTGGTCGTACATGAAGCCGGCGAACACGGGCCCGATGAGCCCACCGATGGTGCCGACGGTGAACACCAGCCCTTGAATGGCGCCGAACGCCCGCAGGCCGAACACCTCCGCCTGCAGCGAGGGCCTCGTCGGGATGATGCCGCCCCAGCCCAGGCCGAATAGGGGTAAGGCCAGGAGGATCTGCCAGGGCTCGTAGACGGTGGCGAACATCAGCACCGCAAGGGCCAGCAGGGCGTAGGCCGCGGCCATGACGAACCGCTTATCGACCAGGTCCGACATGTACCCGAACCCGAAGCGGCCGCCGACACTGACCATCAGCATGGCGGTCACCGAGGCGGCGGCGGCGCCCTGCGACAGGCCGATGCTGTCGGTGAAGAAGGGTACCTGGTGGACGATTATGGCCACGGCGCCCAGGTTGCCCAGGCCCACCGCCAGGGCAATACGCCAGAAGGCGGAGGAGCGCAGCGCCTGCCTCACCGTCGTCCCCTCCAGCTCGGCGAGGCCCGGCGCCGCTACCGCTTCCTGAGGAGGCCTATCGTCTACGTCGCCATCGGGCAGCAGGCCAAGATCCTCGGGCCTGTTCCGCACGCTGAGGGCCAGGGGCACGCAGACAACCAACTGCGCGACGGCGATGATTAGGAGGGCGTCGCGCCAGCCAAAAGCCGAGATCAGCCCCGCCAGGATGACGACCATGACGCCGCTGAAGCCGGCGCCCATGGCCATGACGGCCATGGCGCGCCCGCGCCGGCGGCGAAACCAGTGCGCGACGGCGACCATGCCTACGGGGCCGACAGAGGCGCTCATGCCGATGGCGATGACCACAACGGATCCGTAGAACCCCCACAGACTCTCTACGCGGCTGAGCAGGATAAACCCCACGGCTACGGCCACCACGCCGAAGACCATCAGCCGCCGCGGGCCCACCCGGTCCACCAGGAAACCGACTACAGGAGCGGCGATGCCACCCACCTCGCTGCGCAGGGAGAAGGCGAAGGAGACGGCGGCGCGGCTCCAACCGAACTCGTTCACGATAGGGTTAAACAGGACACTGAAGCCGTAGAAGAAGGTGCCGCCGGTCAGGAAGATTAGGGCGGCGGAGACGAAGACTACCCACCAGCCGAAGAAGATACCGGTGCGGGAGGCGACGAGGATGCCTATGCTCACTATGATACGACCACGTTCGCATCATAGCTTCGGCCTCAGCTAGGAGGAAGGGAGCGGGCAGACAGCTCGTTGACAGGTGAGAAGGGGGCCCGCATAGTAGTCTGCGGGGCCCGTAGCTCAGCGGTTAGAGCTCCGGACTTTTAATCCGGGAGTCGTGGGTTCGAATCCCACCGGGCCCTCCACGAATTCGTATCTAGATGAGCGGCCTAGAGCGTCGCTCCACATCGGCGAAGAGCCATTTGACGGCAGCGTTGACGGCAACCCAGACAGGACCATCGGCCCAGGATGCCGCCCGAGGTCGCCGCAGCATCGTCGGTGTCACGTGACTTTAGAGGCCAACTCAAGCTGACTTGGACATTGCATAGCATCACTGCCGCGATGTTCGCGGGCACCCCACGTCCCAGAAGCAGAGTGGGGGCGCACTAGATTCGAATCGCCCCCTCGAGTTCACCCTCATTGCACAGATCCTCAGAGCCGATAACTCCGGGATTCTCCGGATCCTCCAAGTACCGAATCAGTATCCACTTCCCGTCCTCGGTCTCCTTCAGCACTTCTAGTACTGCGCCATCGGCTGTTCGAACCTTGTCGCCAGCCTTCAAATCGTGGATGTCCATCGAAGCGACCTCCCGCGCACGATCTCACGATCGAACAATACAGTCTCGGTGGCTACGCTTCCAGGGCGGCCTCTAGCTCGTCAGCCGCCTGCCTCTGCATGGTGGGGGTTACGTGGCTGTAAAGGTCCAACGTAATCGCAATCTGCGAGTGCCCTAGCATCTCCGAGACAATCTTGGGATGCACTCCCCGGCCAAGCAGCAGCGTGGCCGCAGTGTGTCGAAGGTCATGAAAACGGCTGCGAGGGAGGCCAGCCCGCTCCAAGAGTGGCCAGAAGGAGCGATTCCGCAAGTTGGTCGCCGCAATGGGACGACCCACCTCGTTAGCGAACACTAGATCGTTGTCCTCCCAAACGGTGCCCAAACGCAGGCGCTCCGCTAACTGATTTGATCGGTGATTGCGCAAGGCCTCTGCCGCCGGTCTGTTGAGCGCCACTTGGCGACGTGAGTGAGCCGTCTTGGGCTCAGCAAAAACGAACTCTCCCCCAGCACTTTGCAACGTCGCCCTGACTTGCAGTGTACCGCCGTCCAGGTCCACATCTTTCCAGCGCAGAGCCAAGATTTCACCTTGCCTCATACCGGTGTTGATGGCTAGCACGTAGAGAGCTTCCAGCCTATTTCCTGCGGCCGCCTCAAGGAGGTTCCGGGCATGTTCGGGTGACAGGGTGGCCATCTCCCGCCGCTCAAGACGGGGTGGCGTCACCAGGCTGGCAACATTGCGCGCCACCAGACCCCATCGGGCGGCTTGACCGAGGGCCCTTCGCAGAACGGCATGCAACTGTACAACGCTGGCAGGAGAGAGCCCGGCGTCCAGACGGCCCGCGTAGAGCCGTTGCAGGTGTTGCGGAGAGAGTCGCACCAGCCGCACTTTGCCGATTTCAGGTACAACATGTAGCCGCAGGAGTTGCTCGTAGCGGAGCCAAGTCCTGGGTCGCAGCGACGGCCTAGAGCTCTCTAGCCAATGGCCCATGTATTGGCGAACCGTCTGTCGTTCGGATACGGGGGGCAGGCCGTCCTGACGGGCCTTCAGCGCCACAGCCAGCTTTTGGCCAGCCTCCTGCCGGGTCCGGCCATAGAAAGCCTTCCGGCGTCCTTGATCGAGGCTTATGCGAGCCTCCCAGCGGCCGTCCTTTCTCAGGTAGATTGTGCCCTCTGCGTTGCCTCGCCTACGCTTCATTGGTATCCTCCTTCTACTGACTCTCCTAGCTCTTCTGCGCGAACTTACGCACGTGGTAACGGTTGCGGCAGTCCTTGTCGTGGAACTTCTGGCCCTGCCTCGTCTGGGTAAAGGACCGGCCGCATCCCTTGCACTGCTGCCAGGTCTTTCCGCCCGCCAGGGACTCGTAAAACTGCAACCACATGGCTGTAAGTAGGTTGTCGCAGTTGAATGAGGGAACGAGCTGACCATTAGCCAGTCGTACACAAGGGTTCACGCCTGAGAGGCGAACGTTCAGCTCCCTGGCCACGCCCTGCGCCGATAGCAGCCCCTGCTCCGTCTGCCTCATGTCTGCGTCTTGCACGTCTTGGGCAATAACCATGGTCGTGTGCAGGGCAGTGGCCTCTATGAAGAAGTCCGGTAGAGGATCGCCTTTGAACCCCGCCGGAGGGAAGTCCAGAGGCCCATAGTCCTGGACAAATCGCAGCGCCTGTTGCTGGAGTGCGGGTATGTAGGCTGCATAGCCGGCCTCCGGGAATCTCGCTGGTGTGGCTGCCCAGTCATAATTGCCGAAGCCCGTTACCATCGGCAGGTCCTTTTTCTTCAGCTGCTCTACCACAAGCCAGGCTTCCATGACCTTCTTGCCCAAGGCAGCAAACTCCTCATAGAGGTGAGGGATCTCGGCTAGCGGGCGGTAAGGGTTCTGCCAAAGTGGCCATCCCTTCTTGTACATCAAGAGGGGCGGCCGCCGCATACGCTTGTCTATCGAAAGGCGCCATAGAGTGGCGTCGCCTCTGGCCCACCAGAAACTCGATAGCTCTGTCACAATTCTAAGAGTCCAGCTAATAGTCTAAAACTCGATTACCCCTTAGTACTACCTTTATAATTGTACTGGTTTTAGCGTGACTAGTCAAAACCATCGATGAAGTCCAGTCAATCCTGGAGGTGGAGCATGGAGAAGAAGCTGCTCACTGTCGCAGAAGCCGCTTTCGTAACGGGGTGCTCTCGGTCACTCCTATACCTGAAGTTGATGTCTGGCGAAATTCCCAGCATCAAAATTGGCAGGGCGCGACGAATCCCCGTCGAGGGCCTCGACGAATTCATCGCACGGGAACTGGCTGATCAGGCCGAGGCGACCAACCTGCAATCGGACCTTCCCTAGTCCACATCCAGCAAGGAGGAACCGTCATGAAGATCATCCCCAGCAAGGAAGTGTCCGCGCCTGATCCCCACGCAGCGGAGGGCCTACTCGGACCATTTCTGCCGGAACCGCCTGGCCTGGTGCTCCACTCGGGCGAAACCAGCGCAGGAAAAACTGTCTGGGCCTATAACGTGGCCTATCACATCGCGGAAGGAAAGGAGTTCACGGGCCTAACTCCTACTTCGCCTCTCCGCGTCCTCTACATCGATTTGGAATCTCCTGAGCAGGTGCACAGGAGTTTGGTGCAAGCCATCGGCACGAGCGACAATCTGTTGTTTGCACGAGAGATGCCTCGGCTGTTGTCTTCCACCGCTGGACAAGATGAACTCATGAACGACATCCGCGAGTGGAACGTCCGCGTTGTGTTCATTGACCCCTTGTCGGTGGCCTGGCCCGTCCACGATGAGAATGACAACGCTGAAGCCGATCGGCAGATGTGGCGGATCAAGGAGATAGCCGTGGCCACGGGCACCCTCATTATCGCTCTCTGGAACATGGGGGAAGGCCAAATGAAGGCCAAGTGGCGAGCACGGGGTGCCACGGCCCGCCTCGACAGGGTGGATCTGGCCCTGAATTACACCGAGCTTTCAGAGACGGAGCGTCGCCTGGTTATAGTGAAGTCCCGTTACGGGAATCTGGGACGCGACATGACCGTTCGTTTTGCGGGAGAGTATGGCTTCGAAGCAGCAAGGGTCGTAAGCATTGCCGCTCACTCACAGACGCAAGTGATTGAGGCTTATATCGTGACCCTGGTTTCAGAGCGCCCATACAGCAGGCAGGAACTGCTCGAAGCCCTAAGGAAGGTGGACATCACCAACGAGAATCTCATAGACAAGGCCCTACGTGATCTATGTGTGAAGGGGAAGCTGAGGCGAGTGGGGCGAGGCGTGTACGCCCTACCCGAATCGGCGGCTTGACGTAGAACAACTCACCCGCCCCCAGCTGGTCGTCGCGTAGCACCTCGATGACGGAGTGGGCGGTGTCGGCCATCAGCACCTGCCAGGGGTGTAGTTATGACCACGGATGTGGTGGTGGCCGGCGGATCCAGGCGGAAGCCGCCAGCACCGAATTGCGGTTGTCATCGAGGGAGACCAGGGCAACTCTCTCCGCCCTGGTCGTCCTAAGACCGGTGGCACCTCGCCTTGGACGTGCCGATCGGTGCCCCGGCCGAGGCCTGCGCCTGCTGCCATCCCCTCGGGGGCCAGAGGTCCCAGCGGTTCTTCCCCGATGCCCGCCGCACAAGGTTCGGCCAGGGGCAGTGCCCTTCACCAGAACGCCCCTCAGCGCCATCGTACGGGGCGAGAGCGGCGGACAGCTGGCGGGGCCGCACTCCGGTCCGCGCGGCGGCGGGACCGCGCCGGGGCGGTCGGCCGCGCCAGCGCGCTGTAGGGGCCACCATGGGGGACGTCCGGGGTCAGAGATAGGGGGGTCCGCACTGGCCGGCGCCGTGGCGCCTCCTGCCTAGGCTCCGATGGCCCCTGCCCGTGGCTGCGTACTGCCGGGAGTACGTAGCCGGAAGGCGTTGCCTCTGCGCCCGCCATCCCGCATGGCCAGGGTGGCGTAGCGGACGGCCTAGAGGGTGCACCAAATCCAGGCTGTCGGGCCGCTGCTGCGTCATCGTGAACAATACAGCCACGCCCCGTTCACCGTGGCCGCAACCGAGCCGGTGCTCTCGGTTAGTCGAATGGCAACACTTGGTGCGACGGCACTGAAGGGAGCGCTGCTGGCCGGATTCGCTTTGGGAAAGTAGAAGGTGCCGTCACCCCCACCACTCCTGATTAGTTCTATAGCACCCGTCTGACTTGCTCCGTCTGGGGACGGGAGAAGCAGGGCCGCCACTTGGCCCGTATGGTCAACCATGAGCCTCATGTCACGGCAGTCGGCGGTCTCCTCGATGGCCGTAGTGTGCGACTCTCCAGGACCAAGATTGACATTCTGCGCGACCAGAATCGTCCTGCCCACTGGCGCCGGCTGTGACGGCAGGGACAGCACGTTCACATCAGCCACGCCCTGCTCATGCACGGCGATGGACCTGCTGGCGTCAAGATTCTGCTCCTCGACGGGCTGAGGCCCTGGTGGCGGCGGCTTGGCCTCAGCCTCAAACACTGTGGCCGTCAGGGCAAAGCCGATGGCTATCCCTACGACCAGAGTCATTGCTGTCGCTGCTGGGATGATGTAGCGCATGGTGTACCTCCTTCTGGGTGCTACTGGGGCGTTGTACGGGGAGCTAGGGGCGCTTGCTACTCAGTCCACTCGACTACGATGCGAGCGGCGAAGACCTCACCACGCGAGCCATCGAATTTAGCCTCCAGGGTATACTCGTTCTCCCCACTCGAGAGTGGGAACGGCAACGACCGCACGCGCACATGGCCGCTCGATGGCCCGGTTGCGAAACAAGCGTCACTTCCCGCGACCGGCGCGGCGGCTGTCCTTGAAAGGAGTCGAACACACTGGGTACTGTTTGAGGAGACCCGCATCACTGCTTCCAAGCGGTAGTTTGCGGAGGCCGGGTAGTCCGCGGGGTCAAGCGCAAACAGAATGCCCGGGCTCAGGACTGCATATACCGAAAACTCGACGGTGCCTTGGACAGCTTGCGCGTCCCCGAAGATGGTTATCTGGTCTTCCCGCTGCTGTGGCGGCGGTGTAGGTGTAGGTGTGGGAATCGGCGCATTGTTCAGCACCGTAAAGGTGGCGCTTACGTCCACGGTGCTCCCATCCAGCAACAGGAGCTCGGCCATGATGGTGTGCTCACCGTCACCTACTTCAGGGGTGCCCCACGCGTTGCCGATGAGGGCCGAGCCTCCATTGAAGTCGAAGGCGGGGTTCTTCTCCCTACGACGGAAGGACCCGTCGAGGAAGAAGTCCACGTCGTCCACTCCATCATCGGGGCCGGTGAAGACGTAGATGTCGCCGTCCACCGTTTTGCCCTCAAGCCCCTCGGGGTTGGAGCGGTCGTTGGACTTGCTGAACAGCAGTGTGAAGGCGGGCGGGACTCCCACGGCGGTCACCTCTCCTTGAGCGTCCTGGGAATCGGCGAGCAGGGCGTCGGCCAGACCGTAGGTCAGGGCGAAGGCAGCGGTGGCGATTAGTGGGACTATGTACCATTTCATGTCTCTAACTCCCCGTCAATCTAGAAAATCGGTTGGTGGCGCCCTGCGCTACTCGAAGACGTCAAATACCCAGTTGACGTTCCACTCGTTGCCGTCGCAGCCCGCGACTGCAATGCTTGAAAGCAACCGGAGCCGCAGTCGCAGGTCTTCGTAGTCACCAACTGCCACGCGGATGGTTCCGATGAACCGAGATGCACCGGCACTTGGGTTTAGCTCTCGGAGAAAGTCCCCGCTTCCACCGATAGAATTGTCATTCAGATCATCGCCAGCTTTTCCCAGAACGAATACGCCTTCCCGCGATCCCTCGCCCGTCGAGGAATGGTTTCCCTTGGTCAACGCGGTGCTAGGGCAATCCGACCCAGGATCGACGGTTTCATTGATCGACAACGAGACGTTCGTGACTGTCCAGTCCTCCGGCCCAATATTCGTGAGCCGTATGTCCCATTGAATGAGGTCTCCAGGCCGCAGATTTTCCAGAGTCTCAAATATTGCCTCATCGTCCCCGTTGTCGTCGGAGCCGCAGGCTGGGCCTGGCGTTCCGTTAGGCTCGCAAATGTAGAGGTCACTGGAAACGGTAGTGACGTTGACGGTGCCGCTGGCGGTCTGGGTGTCCCCCAGCTGAGCCAGCACTATGCCCGCGCTCACAGCACCTGCTACTGCCACCAGCAGTACTGCGACGAACATGCCTCGTTTCATGTGGACCTCCTTGCGCTATTGGAGGGCTACACGAGGCGGGGCAGCCAACCGAGGGGCCTCAGAATGCGAGGGGGCTGCTGTCCGTCCTCGTGGCCCCCCTTGAATCGACTGCGGCGATTGTGCGCTAGGGCGGGCCGGTTGTCAATGACAAAAGAAGAACCCCCCGGCGTGGATGTTTATGGTTGACGTCAACGGCCACGTCGAGGGGTTACCCTTGGGGAGGGTGAGTGCGATTGCTGCACCCATTCATTGAACGTCATCAGGGCCGCTTAGGTTATCGGGCGGGCCGCGATTGTGTGCCAGGCGTGACCGGTCGTCAACGGTCCGTGCCCGTTTAGCTGGCCCCCAGTTCTTGGCTCACGAATATCGCACAGGACATGCCCCCAGCCCCTGTTCGCCCGCCGGTTATACAGCTTCAACGGACAGGGGGCGGATATTAACCGAATTTCCCCCCTTCTATGTCAAGAAGTATATTGAAGGGCACTTCCTGGCACTGTAGCATCAATACTCCAAGCTAATGTATGTAGCGGGCTATCCTGTCGGCTGACTTGCCGGAAGGCCGACGGGGAGTTACTAACAGAAGATAGTCGTGCTAGCCCAAGGGGAGGGGTTATGCGTCGGTCTAACCTCCAAGAGGCCGATGATACCGGTCTCATCGTTCGCGCAGCCAACGGTGACCGCGAGGCCTTTGGTGACCTGTACCAGCGATACGTATTCAGGGTCTTCCGCCACGTCTACTACCTGACGAACAACACCCACACGGCTGAAGACCTCACTGCTCAGACCTTCCTCAACGCCCTAGAGGCGATCCACAGATACGAGGTGCGGGGAGTAACGTTCTTAGCTTGGCTACTCCGCATCGCCTACAACCTGACCATGAACCATAAGAAGCTTCGCTCCAACGGCAACTCGCCGCTCCCCGAGGCCGTGGAAGTCCAGGGCACCGCGTATTCTCCGGAAGCCACATGTGAGGCCGTAGCCGATGGTGAGCAGGTGTGGGCTGGGGTACAAAGGCTCAAAGCGGACCAGCGCCAGGTCATCGTCATGCGCCTTATCGACGGCCTGAGCTACCCGGACATCGCCAAAGTGCTCGGCAAGAGTATCGGCGCCGTTCGGGTAATTCAGTGTCGGGCCCTATGCGCCCTCCGCGACCGGCTGGAGGATGACCTTGGCCAGCATTACGCTAATTCGCTTGCTGGCTAAGTGCCTGTAGGCGCACCCGGAGCAGCGGTGTAGCATCCGGCCGCTGTCAATGGCCGGGCTGGCTATCGTCGCTGCCAGTGGCAGTGGCTCACTCTAGCACCCATCGAGATGTTGACTTCTGCCAATCTGAGTTTCTGACTATATACATATATTCAGAAGAAGAAGCGCTGAGCTAGCTGCTGGGTCCAATCTTCTTCTGAAGACTATATATAGAGCAGAAGTTCAGAAATTCAGAAACAGTCATGTGATTTCTCAATCTGCTTCTAGTCGATGAGGGTAGCAACTGCTAATGTTGCTCAGCCGATCTCTGATAGCGTGAACATGCATGGGTATGCGTGGAGCAGCATCGAAGCGCAGTGGGGCTGGGTCTGGTCCAGAATCAGTTGATACCGTCAAGCCAATGGAGGTGTCGTCGCTGCTAGGGTCTGGCATTGGTGGGCCAAGGACTGTATCCTTGGATGTAATCCAAGGAGGTGACCCATGGCCAAGCGACTGTTGCCCACCGGGAACTGCTGGTGCGGTTGCGGCAGTGAAACCGGACGGGGGTCCTTTTTCCTTCCTGGCCACGACAAAGTGGCGGAGTCCGCCGTGATCCTTGTGGAATACGGCGGAGTCCCCGAATTCCTTGATAGGCACAAGTATTCTCCGTCCGGCAAAAATCCACGTGCCGCGCTAGCCGAATGGCAGCGACGTGGAGGACGGGCCCGCTAGCGCCGAAACCTGGGTTACTGACGGCGTATGCTCGGTCTCGCGCGCCTCGCCCAATCGATCCACTGCCAGTCAAATTGTCGGAGGGAACGCCAACACGCTACTCTCACCCGCGTCCTCTAGCTCAGCCACGTCTTGCAACCACTCGCGGAAGAAGCTAGCCTGGCGATCATTCCCGAAGTGAACTATCGTGTTTTGGAGGCTCACCTCGACGGGTCGGCGCGCCTGCCACGTTTCGTGCTCCGTCTCCATTCGCAGCAGTGCCGCTATCCTCCGAATGTCGCTCACGAAGTCAAGCACGCGAACTACCTTCCCTTGCCTCCAGCGAAGACCTCGCCCCAGCTGCTGCACGAAAATGCGCCGGCTGTGAGTCACTCGCAAGAATACAAGGAGATTGGCGTCGGGCACGTCGATCCCTTCATTGAAGACGTCCACGCCGCAGAGAACATCGATGGCGCCGTCCCGGAACCGCATGAGCTTTATCTCGCGGTCGATTCGGCGCTCCCCTGGCTGGCGCCTGCTCGAGACAACATCCGCTCTCGCGAACCCACCTTGGTTGATCAGGCGCGCCATTCTCTCGGCGCTCTCTATCGTCTTGCAGAACACAAGCGCGCGAGGGGACCCGACCTCGTCCCAGTGTTCCGCTATCTTCTCGACGATCGCTTGTTCCAACTGAGGAACAAAGAACAGTGAGTTGAGCTGTCCCAGCGGTAGTGAGGTGCCGGCTAACTGAGGCAGGTCTTCCCACGGAATGTTGTCGACCAGTAGTCTGTAGTCGACCTCCGAAAGCCAGCCTTGATTCATTGCCTCAATGATGGACTTAGAAAAGATGGAATCGCCAAATATTTCGCGCAGACTCCGTTCGTCCATTCTCCAGGGCGTAGCCGTCAGCCCGATGAGGAAGTCTGGCTCCAGCGACTTGAGCACCGCAGCATATGACGGCGCTGCCGCATGATGACATTCGTCGACAATAACAGTGTCGAAGACGAGGTCTTCCGCCTGCTGGGTTAGAACATTGGCCATCGTCTGAAACGTGGCGAACGTCACACCATCTATACGATGGGGCCGTTCCCTACCGTGTAGTTGGTGCGTCGACACGTGCTTGGGAAGATGTTCCCAGAAGGCCCTTTCGCTTTGCTTGAGCAGTTGCTCGTTGTGAGCGAGGACCAAGACTCTGGAGTCTGAACTGGAGGGCGACCTAGCGACGTACTCTGCGGCGACTACGGTCTTTCCGAGGCCAGTTGCCATCGCGATTAGAGCTTCCCGACGCCCGTGCTGACGAGCCAGCTGGAGTTCCCCTACCGCTTCCTCTTGGAACGCGTACAAGGTCTTCGACCCGGCCGGAAAAACAGGGTATTGTGCCAGGGCAGCGACAAGCTGGGCGCCTGTGGCCAGTTGAAGATTCTCCCCGTACCCCTTGGCGGCGCGGACGGCTCCATCAGTCCATCTTTGCCGGGAGACAGCCAAGCCCCTACTAATGCCGTAGAGCGTCGCTGCCCGCTCCAAGTCTCGCACGGCCTCGGCGGATGCCGCGCCCCTGCGAGCCTTGACCTGCACCAGCCACCTTTCGCCGCGGAAGAGTCCGACTATATCGGCTCCCCCGTCCCAAGACCTACCCACGTGCCGTAGGTCCTCCCATCCCGCGAGGCCGAGGCAACGCATAACCTGCCTTTCGAACCATTCGGGTCGGGCCCGATCTAGGTCCTCAGTCCTTAGAAATCCGGACTGCTGATTCGCCTCGATGGTCATGTCGCGACAAGAAACTCTTTGACTAGGTCTATGCTCCGGAATGCCCGTAGTCGAACCAGGCGCTCGATCTGCGGAACCTCGAAGCTGCTTGGCCGCGTGGCGTTGGCTACATCCTCCAGAGAGTTTGCTACCCTGGATACATTATCCTGGCCGAGTTCAATTCGCTCGGCCTCACCTAAGCCCTCCGGCAAATTGCGGAGCGGTATGGCGAACAAGCGATCGTCAAGGTATACCTCCGGCAGTCGCCTCAGAATGCGGCTCATCTGATAAGGCATCCAGCGCAGAAACTCGCCCGTGTCGAGGAGCCTTTCAACAAGATCCTGCCCGCCGCCCTGCTGAGCGACGGTCCGGCTTAGCTGACGACGATCTTCCTCCCCAAGCAAATCCCGTAATCTTCCATCATTGCTCTCGGAGTAATCTTCGAACGCCCGGACAAATCTCGGCCACAGGTCGTCGACAAGGCGTGAAGCGCTGCGTGTCAGGTTGGCCCTCGAGAGGTCCGGCAGCCTCGTCATCCTGAGATGATCGTGCACGAACGAATAGGGGAGACGATCGTAGTAACGCTCTCGAAGTATGATAGCTACCTCGACTAGTATCAGTTCGCGGACGTCAATTTCCTCGTTGGCGGTACGCGGGTGGTTCTCGTCGTAGAAGCAGTCCACGGCCCCCTGCAGTTCAGGAAAGGCCAGGACGGGTACTCCGTGCCTGATGTTACCTTGCGCCCGAAAGAGTCCTTCCGATGAGCGGAAGACGGACACCTCGAGAACGCGATGCGGCTCGAACCCATACGTGCCACTTAACGTCGTATCCAGCTCCGCGCTGTCGCGCAACCGTTGCCGTTCAGTCCTAGGAGCTTGCTCGGGGGGCTGGGCAGGCGAAATAGTCGGTGGCAGATCCTCCTCACCAGCGCCGGCGCCCGGCTCCGCTGCTCTTCGCACCACCGCATCCGCAGAGATTAGCCACTCGTACCACTTCTCATCGTCCTGGTATTCGGGCTCACCGTCGAGAAAGCGCTGATAATAGTCCAGCGCGACGTCCTGACTGATGATCAGGTCCTTGGCCCATGGCTCCCGGCGTGCACGTTCACCCCTACCAAAGCGACCTGCCTCCTCTGTCCGAGTTCGGTTGTAGCCGCGGTAAATCGGCTGAAGCAGAGATTCATTTCGAGGCAGGCCGCGCCTCTCCGCACGCTGCGGCCCGAGCGGGCTTCGGCCGCGGAGATTGTCTATCACCTCTTTCCATAGCCAAGACTCTTCTTCGAAACTGTCCTTCTGATAATGTACGGGCACATGGTCGATCTCAATCTCGCCCACGATGCGTCCGTGTCGAGCGCGAGGCTCGTCAATCGGATACTCCAGCTCAGTGCGACCGGTGTCGGGGTCAGTCCACGAGAAGACGCGCTTATCGAACTGGAGGATTGCCCGCCCATTGCGCAGAAAGTCAAGCCCGAATTCGTCGTCGTCGAGATGTCGCTGGACGCCTATCCATCCTTTGAGGCGGCGAGCTCGCTCCACGAGGCTGGCCTCTCGACAGGAAACGCAGGGGCTCTCCGGCACTGTGCCATCGGGCTGCCAGGAAAGACACGCCATACAGTAGAGGCCTGCACCCAGGACCTGCTCGAAGTCCAGATAGGCCGGAATCCGCTCCGGCGGGCCATGCCGGGTTGCCGCCCCCACCTCGACGAAACGGTTCGCTCCCCAGACACACAACCGATACGGGCGGACAGATTCGCCGTTAACAGTAATTCGGAGTGACTTGTTGCCGAGTCTCGGCTCCTCATCGCGAAGGTACTTTGTGTAGGTGCGCCCTATCCACGTTCGTAGTCCAGCCACGGACCTTCGCGTTGCGCCTCTAATGCCAGCCGCGATCTGAATGGCCTGTTCGGGCTTCAGCTGTCGGATCGTTACCCGGGTCCCGTGAGAGCTGGTTTCCTTGATCTCGAACCGGGGTCGGATCACGAAAGATCCCTGGCGCTGGAGTCCCGCGAGATCCATTTCCAGTACGCTCCACGCCGTTTCCCCAGCGATTCCGCTGCGGAGCTCGGTTATGCCTCCGAGTCGAGCCGTGGCGATGTTGAAGCCCATCCCGAAGAGGCCCAGGTTTTCGATGGGCGAGCTGGCGGAATATCCGGCCTTTGCGGCGTCAGTGAGTTGCGACAGTGTCAGCCCCGGACCGTTGTCTTCGATCATGATTTCGGCGGATCCCGAGGACACTTGGTCTCGATGAGGGACGCGGACCGTAATCTCCGGACGCTGTCGAGGCGTCTGCGTAAACAGTTGAGGCTCTCTCAGAAAGCCATCAATGGCGTTGTCTATCAGCTCGCCGATACATTTGTGAGGTTCGAAAGCGATCTCGCCCAGCATCCTCAGGATTCGAGGGTGAGGCGTTATATCGACGTCCGATATCGATCTGCGTTTCGTTCCCATGCTGCGCCACCTCATTCTCAGACCCGGAAGCCCGTCGCGTGGTCTCCTCTATTCTATATCGGCGGATCGACGTGGCAAACAAGCCATTGACGGGGCACCCTTTCGCCCTAGTCCCTCAGACGGCCGGACAGGCTGTTCTTAATAGACTGGATTCATCGACGACGGTGGAAGCGACTGCCGGCCTGTAATATTGTCGGCGGCGGGGGCGACGAAGAGCAGGCATTGATGAATCGCTTTAAGCAGAACGCCGTTCAGTTCTTGGACCGTGAGCCGGGTGAGTGGGAGTGAATGTTCCTTATGAGGCACCACGGGCTGTCTTCCGGTTCGCCCCGGCTGACGCGCTGCGGCGCCTGTTCGCCTTGGTTTCGTCTAGGGGTCAAGTGAATCCAACAGACTCACGCCTTTCGTTTCGAAGTATGTCCGCAAGTAGCCATACTGACGCCTGATCGCGCCGCCATCATTCGGGGTCTGCTTTTCTCTGTCGAACAAGACCAGCGTTTGCTCAAGGTCACTCATCTCCTCGGCTGAACCGGTCCCTAGACGTTGTGACTTATTCCGAGCAGCGGTGACCAGCTCATTGAATTCCTCTAGCATTTCTCGTGTTAGTGGAATCGCCTGACTCAGTTGTCTGTACCTACGGAAGATGTGGAAGTATAGCGTCGCCCTACCCGAGCTCGCGAGAAGGGGATCCTTCTTTACGACGAAGAAGGACTGCATCTCTTCGAGGAGAGATACAGTCTGCTCCTGGAGGATTAGCAGCTTTTCCGGTGACGCCTCCGGCCTCCCTTCTTCCCGAAATTTCCGAAAGTCCATGACGAATTTGTCAAGTGTTCCCTTTTTAGTCGACGCCACAACGTCAACATACGTCAAATAGAGGAACTTTGCGGCCAAGTCGAAGTGCTGCAGCCGGTTATTTCGTATCCGAACGTGTTCTCTGAAGAACGGCGAAATGCCAATCTTCCGAATAATGAACGGCAAAGGCGCCCCCAGTGCGTTTCGCCTCTCTGGAGCGCTCAGTGGAACCTGGATATTGAGCCGGGCGAACAGTTCTTCGATGAAGTTCTCGTCGTCCGTCTGAACCACGGTAACGGGGACATCGAAGTCATCGAAGCGCGCACGCAGACGCGGAGCCTGTGCCATGAGGTCATCGTACCTAAAACCACCGACCTTGAGCTTCGGATCATCGAAGAAGACAAAGTCGCTGGCGAGCGGCAGCTGATTCGACATGAATTCCCAAAGCGCCTGTAGACGCTGCTTGCCATCTATGACCGCGTAGCGATACACAGACCCGTTGCCGCTCATCCCCCCGACTTCGTGGAAGTATAGCTTGGGTATGTCAAAGCTGTTCAGTATGGAGTCGACAAAGGCCTGTCTCTTGGGCCGATCCCACACGGAGAGACGCTGGTACGGCGGATCTAGGTTGATCTGGTCTCGCCACTGCAGAAGCTGGAGGATATTGTTTGCCCGAAGTGCTTCCATGCGGAATTGCGGCATCTAAGCGCCTCCCAACGCGGCGCCAGCTTCCCTCGCCACGCTGTCCAGTTCGGGGAAGAGAGTCAGCCGCGTTATGCCTATCCGCCTCAACTCTGCCCGGATCGCGGCCTTCTGAGCGGCGGGAATCCTGAACCTCCAGACGTGCCTCTGATCTCCGCTGGCTTCGAGCGGCCCCCGGCCGGCGTGATGAATCGTGAAGACTCCAAGTTGCGCCTGGATGCGTTTCGATGTGCGAATACTAATCGCCGCCGCCGGCGCCAACGGCTCGGCGCTCGCCCGCGGTCGACGAATCCTCGACGGTAGGTAATTGAGAAGCCCCAAGTTTTCGCCAAGCGAGAATTCGGCCGCATCCTCGGTGAACATAGGTAGCGCCAGGCTATCGTCCGGCCAACCTAACGACCACCTGTTGAGCTGTACCGGAAGCAAACACCACAAGGCACCATCTTCCCTTTCTCTTCCTTCATCAGGTTCAGTCGCGAAGTAGAGTCCTGCCAACGGGTTCTCGGTCCAGTCAAGAAGCCTCGACGGCAAGCCATAATGGCGCATGAGGAACATCCATTCCCACTCACTTGAGGGGCGTGCACCGTCGAGGAACTCGTGGGCGTTTTGCCGGAACAGATTCATCATGTATATCTCGTCGTCGACGTCGAGGAGTTTAACGTGAAAAGTAGGCACAAGTTTATGAGTGGCCCTCGAGAGACCCCGATGCCAGACAACCTTCCCAACGCCGGGTTCGGCAGACAGCCGACGCTCATCTTCTTTGAGATGCCCCAGGAGTTCGGCGACGTCTCGGACTCGCCTGTTGTCAGCGAATCTGAGCGGCAACCTTGCTCTCCGAAGCTCTCCAGACTCTCATGGGAGACCAGCGGCTAGTTGACGGACGTTCTGGCCGCGCTACCGCGTCTTGGACCATTGCGGCGCATCCATCGGGATCCTTGAGTATCTCGCTCTCGCGGAGGCGAAGTACTGTCCAACCGGACGAGTGAAGTTGCTCGTCCACTTCGTTGTCCCGTTGCATGTTTCGCCGTATCTTCTCGCGCCAGAACTCCGCGTTATGGAGATGCTCGAACTGCTCGTCCCAAGTATTGAACCCCCGCTTTCGCCAGCCTAGCCCGTGCCAGAAGTCGCCATCGCAAAATACGGCCACCTTCTTGCCCAGGAAAGCATAGTCGGGGTTGCCATGAGTGCCCCTGGGGTGTTTGCGATAGCGCAGTCCCGCCCGCCACATGGCCTTTCCCAGGGCCAACTCCGCCTTTGATCCACGACTCTTGACGGCCGCCATGATCTTTGAGGTCACTCGTGGGTCACGATGTGAGGCCCGTGACCTTTGTTCCGTGACCGTCTGTTCTGTCTCTAGTCCTCGCAGCCAAATTAGGACACTCTTGGCCCAATGGTGCATAAGGACCGGTGGCATCGCGTTGCCGATTTGGCGATAGGCCTGCGTAAACGACACAGGAAACGTGAAGTCGTCCGGAAATCCTTGAAGGCGCGCGCACTCTCGCACTGTGAGATGTCTAAGCGAGCTATCGTCTTGAAGGCGATAATGGAGCTCAACGTGTCCATGGTGCTCAGCTCGAATCGTAGGCGACGGCTCATCTGGTTCCAGTTGCTTGTCGCGCCTCTTGGGATTATCCAGCACGATCGTGGCGTTTGTAACCTTGGCCTGATCGGCAATCATGCTGCTTTCGGCCCCCGTTCCACAACATAGGTCGTCGAGGGCCGCTTTGGCGGTGAGCCATGGCGGGGCGTTAAGTGCAGCGGCTTCACTTGGATTCGACCGCACGGGTTTAGGCCCCACGAACTCACCACCCCGTAAATCTGAACGTACTCCTATCACTAGAATCCGCCTTCGTACCTGTGGCACACCGTAGTCAGCTGCGTTGATTCGGAATACCTGCACGTGATACTGCGGCGGAGACCTGCCGGCAAGGCCTCGAGTAATGGTTCTTAGTGTGCTGCGCGGGTGCTCAATGCCCGGAACGTTCTCGACTAGGAAGAGCTTCGGACGGAGGGCGCGAAGAGCACGTCTCACCTGCTTGTATAACTGGCCTCGCGTGGACCGCAGACCGCCGCGAGGACCGAGCAGAGCGAACTCTTGGCAGGGGAAGCCCGCTACGAGGACGTCCACTGGCGGTAGGCACAGCGACTCGAAGCTGACCTGAGTGATATCAGCGTCCGAGATCTCCGCGGTCAGGTTGTGCCGATAGACACTCGCCGCGAAACGGTCAACATCATTCGCCCAGGAGATACAGAACGGCAGTGGCTCGAACGTATCGTCTAGGTAGGTGAAGCCACCCTGAAACCCAAGATCTGCGCCACCACAGCCGGAGAACAGGGAGACGACTTTATAGACCTCTGGCGTTGGCGTCTCAGTCATACGCCGCTCGGATGTCGCTCCTGAATGACTTTTCAGCGGTAAGGCAGTCTTGCCCGCTCATGCGATTCGCGATACCCTCGTCAATGCTACTTCGTTATCACCCTACTCGGCAAGAGCGCTCGCTCGCCCGACAACTCCCGCGCTCCGTCGGCGTGTACTCGGGTTTCTGCGCAGCGCATCCAGTACGCCAAGACCATCTCTGGGCCTCGCTCGCACCTGAACTTGCCCAGCGGCCAATCGCGTGCTATGGGTGGGGTTGGCTCGCCCCGGCAGAGTTATAATTCCCCTGTCGAACCGGAAGGCGGAGTCTTATGTCCAGGAACCCATCTTGGCGACGTGAGGAGCTGATACTGGCTCTCGACCTTTACATGAACCGTCGAGGGTCGCTGCCGGGCAAGGGTTCGCCCGAGATTGCGGAGCTTAGCCACACCCTGAATCAGCTAGCGGCGTCCTTGGGTCTTGTCGCTGGCGACGAGCATTTCCGCAACGAGGCTGGGGTCTACATGAAGCTCATGAACTTTTTGCCTCACGACCCCAACTATCCTGGCGTGGGCCTTCAAGCGGGAGGCATGCTCGACAAGGAGGTGTGGGACGAATTCTCCGATGACCCGGGCAAACTTCGGCGGGCTGCGGCAACCGTTCGCCGCAGCATAAGCCAGGGTGGGCCACCATTGCGCTCAGCGAGCCTCGACGCGGTCAGGCGGATGGCCGAAAAGAACATACGCCGCCGCCGGTTGAAAGATCCAACCATTCGGCTGAGAGGGCTCAACTCCATTGCATCCCTGATAGAACGGGTACTCCCTCAGGCTGCCCATGACGCTAGACTCTTGAACTCGTGGCCGAAGATGCGGTTGGTGCCCAAGCTCGAAGCAGTCAAGGATCGGAGGTTGAACGGTGCCGAGTCCAGCGCCCTAAGTATCCTTCTAGCCCAAGTACCCGCTCAGCCAGGCGCGAGATGGCGTGGAGCGGTTATTGCCGCACTACGCAGATACGCTAAGCGCCATAGCACTCGCAGAGTAAGCCGGAGGAACCTGCTCGAAGAGGAGCGGCGGGAGATCGTGAAGGAGACTGGAACGAAGGGCTTCACGCCGGACCAGACCGTCAGCCGGATTCTGCAGGAACTGCGGGACGAAGGGCTTCTCTACTTCATGGGTCGAGGCACCTACCTATTGTTGGATACCCCAGTGTACGTCGAGGCCGAGGACCTCCCAGATCGCGCACTGGACTTCGCCGTTGACCGCAACAAGATTCGAATGGGGGCGGTGGCAACCTCCGACGAAAAGGTGCTGGCGAGGCGGAGAAAGGGCCAGGACCGCGTCCGGGTGCAGACCCTCCAAAACTATCGGGGAACCTGCGCGTTCTGCGACGTCACCGACGAGCAGCTTCTCGTCGCCAGTCACATCTCCCGCTGGGCGGATGACCCAAAGGGCCGAGGTGACCTGACCAACGTTATCTGCGTGTGCAAGTTCCACGATTCTCTGTTCGAGTTGGGGTACATCTCTTTGGCGGACGACTTGAGGGTCTTGCGGAGGGACGACGGAGGGAGCAGAACTGTAGCCGCAAATCTTGATGCAGCCACGTCCTTCCGTAGGCCAACAGGCTTTGCTCCCGATCCTAAGTTCTTGCGGAAGCACCGCAAACGGACTGGGTATGGCAGGTAGGGTTCCGAAATCCCGAAAATTATAAAAATACGGTAGCGTGTCTTATCCTCCTCCATGAGTTGGGGCGGCGAGGGCATAGCTCCGGGGGGCACCCGGACCGCGATTTGACGGCAACGCTGACGACAGTCTGGGCGTATGACGGCAACCGCCGGTGGACTGGAGCGACTCGAAATTCGCCTCTCTGAATACGAGATGAACGCCTGCGCACCGCCGCGGACGGAGTTGAGCTAACTTTTAATCCGGGAGTCGTGGGTTCGAATCCCACCGGGCCCTCCATGATTCGTATCTGATTCGGTGCCAACGGCGCTGCAATGGTGTTGCTCGACGGTGTCCTGACGGCAACCGTGACAGCAACGCGGACGAGGCTATGCTAACCCAACGCCAATGGTCGGTACCGTCCACCTTGATCGAGACACGCAAGTAGGAGATGTGAGTCGGGATTACGACCCTGAGCACGTAGACAACAGCTTGGCGGACTTCGTCGGCAGGCGGGACCGCAGCCATCCCATGTCGCCTACTCCTTCGCCAGCTCGGTGCGAGCGGTGGCGGTGATGTCAGCCTCGTCACGTCTGCTCCGAATCCGAAACGTCACCTTGGACAGCTCACCCGTGAAGGGGAATGGCCCCTCATAGTCATCAACTACCGTCGAGAGGCCGTCGCGCCCAACGTCCAGCCCGGTCGACCCGAGCATGCGAACCAACGTCGGGATGTCGATCGATCCCAGGTCATCGCCGTCGACCGCGAGAGTGAGCCTGCCACTCCGCGCCTGCCGGTCGAACCGTGCCTCGAGCTTGTGTGCCCCTGGCGCGAGGTTGAGATCGAAAGCTGCTCGATAGTGTGTTCCCAGAGCATTGTAATCGAACTGGAGCTTGCCGTCCTTGATGAAGAACGAGTGACCTATGTTGTGGCTCCCTCGCGCGTAGAGAACGCCCTCGCACCCTCCCTCCGGCACGGTCACGTCGAACGAGCCGGTCCAGGCGCGGCCACCGAGCGGCGGCGCGGCGTCAGCGGGGATATGTGAGATGGGGGGCGTATAGACGTACTCGTCGCGATAGTGCGGCGTACCAGGCCGTGGCGATCCCCCGAACAGCTCCCACGTGCGGTCGTCGAGCGGCAGCACATCGTTGGCTCCCGCCTCGATCCACCACGCGTCGACCAACTCGCGCAACTTCTCGGGCTGCTCGGCCCCAAGATCGTGACACTCCGAAAAGTCCTCCTCCAAATTGTAGAGCGCCCACTCATCGGACTCGAACGGGACGCCCTTCTGGTGGTACGTCACCGCCTTCCACCCATCCAACCATAGTCCGCGGTGACCGAACTGCTCGAAGTACTGCACCTGACGCTGTGTGCGGACGCTGGGGTCGTCCCAGGTGTAGACGAGGCTCTCGCCGTGGAGCGGGATCTGCTGTTGGCCGTGAAACTCCTCCGGCACCTCGATTCCAGCAACGTCAAGGACGGTCGGCGTGACGTCCGTAACGTGACAAAACTGATGGCGAATGCCCCCGCCATCGCGGATACGGGCCGGCCAGTGGATCACCAGCGGGTCGCGAACGCCGCCACCGTATGTGTTCTGCTTGTACCAACGGAGCGGCGTGTTGCCCGCCTGCGCCCACCCCCACGGGATGTTGCTGTGCGAGTACGGACCGCCTATGTCATCGAGCCGGTTAGCCACGATATCGTCGATGTCTTCGCTCATCAGATTGAAGAAGCTGAACTCGTCCATGACACCGTTCGGCCCGCCCTCCTGGCTGGCGCCGTTATCCGAAACGACGATCAGAAGTGTGTCGTCCAGCAGCTCATGCGCCTCCAGGAAATCGACCAAGCGACCCAGCTGGGCGTCCGTGTGCTCGAGGAAACCGGCGAACGCCTCCTGGAGCCGCGCCGCGAATATCCACTGATTGTCCGAGAGCTCAGCCCACGGCTGCACCCCCGGATTACGGGCGGCGAGTGTCGTGCCCTTGGGCACGATGCCCAACTCGAGCTGCCGCTCGAACCACCTCTCCCGCGCCTCGTCCCAGCCGCTGTCGAAGCGTCCGCGGTACTTCTCGATATACTCCCGTGGGGACTGGTGCGGCGCGTGCGTGGCCCCGAAGGCGAGGTGGAGAAAGAACGGCCGGTCCGGACGCACGGACTTAAGGTCGCGGATCCACCCCATCGACTGCTCCACGAGGTCTGCGCTCACGTGATACCCGTTCTCCGGCCGGCCCGGCGGATCGATATGATGATTGTCGACCGTCAGCTCCGGATAGAACTGGTCGGTCTCGCCCTGGAGAAAACCGTAGAAGCGATCGAACCCCTTCTGTAGCGGCCAATTGTCGTGCGGACCCGCCGCCGAGCACTCGTGCATTGGGGCTAGGTGCCACTTCCCGGCTGAGTACGTCGCATACCCGTGCTCCCGCAGGAGCTCCGCAACGGTGGCGGCCCGGGGAGTTATCGCCCCGCGCATGTTTGGGAAGCCGGTGTCGAAGTTCGACACGCCCCGCATACCGACCGCGTGATGATTGCGACCGGTCAGCAGGCAGGCGCGAGAGGGGGAGCAGAGCGCCGTCGTGTGGAAGCCCGCATAGCGAAGCCCGCCCGCGGCGAGCCGGTCGATGGTAGGGGTCTCGATCGTCGATCCGTAGCAGCCGAAGTGCGCGAACCCGGTGTCATCGAACACAACCATCACCACGTTCGGCGCGGCGCCCGGCGGCTCCGGCGGCGCCGGCCACCACGGTTCAGACTGGGCAACCGTGCGGCCGATCCGGCCCCCGAAGTGCGGCTCGCCTATGCTCATAAAGACTCTCCTCACTGCGGTCATCGCTCAAACGTCTATCGCGAAGCCTTTCTACCTCTTCGGCGACACGTGTGTCAAGATTTATTGACACTTCGAGTGCCACGACTATACTTTGAGTTCAGCAGAAGAACGATCTAGTAATGGCGATCTATCCGACGCCCGAACAGCTGCAGAGTCCAAGGGTGGCCACTTCATCCGGGTCGGCCGCATCGAGTCCCTCGCATAAAGCGTTCCTGGATATCGCCAGCGACCCCTACGTTCAGAAGGACATCGGAGCCCACCGCGAAGCGGGCCTCGAGAGCCAGTGGCTGCTAGCCGCCACGGGGATGAGGCAGACTGACTGATCCCGTGAAGGAATCCCCTCCTCCCTTGCTTCTGGAACGCGATGGCGCCGTGGCAACCGTTTTTATCAACGATCCACCGCGGAACCGGATGAGCCTGGAGTTCATGGACGAGCTCGAGAGGCGGGTCGATGAGCTGGCTGCCGACAATTCGGTGCGAGCTATCGTGCTCCGGGGTGCCGGCGACCAGAACTTCTCCGTGGGCATGGACCTGAAGCAACTGCCCGAAGGTGTCAGAAGGAAGGGGAGTATCGAAGCGATTTTTGATCAGCGCCTGCGCGTGCTCGCCGCGATAGAGGACTTGGAGAAGCCCGTAATCGCCGTGTTGTACGGATACTGCCTCGGCGGCGGGCTGGAGCTTCCCTTGGCCTGCCACTTCCGCGTCGCCGCCGCCGAGGGAGCCAAGATCGGCCTACCCGAGTTGGATTTGGGAACGGTTCCGGCTTGGGGCGGAACGGCCCGTCTGACACGCTGCGTGGGGCGCGACCATGCGCTGGATATGATTCTGCGCGCCAAGAAGATCTCGGGACCGGAGGCGCTCCGGATCGGCCTCGTCCACGAAGTCTGGCCTCTCGGCGAGCTCCAACGCCGCGCCCACGAGCTGGCCCAGGAGCTAGCCGCCATGCCGCCGATTGCAGTGTCCGGGGTGCTTAAATGCGTGGTCATCGCGGGGGAGAAATCGCTGGAGGAAGCTCTCGCTGAGGAACGGCGGGCCGTGATGCGTACGGTTGGAACGAAGGATCAACGCGAGGGGATGAATGCGTTCCTCGAAAAGCGCAAACCCAACTTCACCGGTGAATGAACGTAGAATCTGACATGCCTCGATCCGAAGTGGGGCATCGCGCACTCGAGGGAGAGAAACGAGCCAGGACATCCAGAGCGTTTACCTCGTGGGTGGAGGCGATCGCAGCACGGGAGAGTGAGAGCGCGGCGCTGTTCGTCGAAGTGGCGCGCTCGATCCCAGCCGATTTGTGGGCGCGGCCCAGCCCGCTCGAGGGCCGGACGTACAAAGACCTGCTCGCCCACCTGGCCAGATCAAACCACCGACTCATATAAGTAACATCCTCGTCTCCGAATAGTGGCCGAACGTCGGTGTCAAAGTTCAAGCTCATGACATCTCCCTTTCCAGCAGTGAGGGCCAGGATATAGATGGACACGGTAGATATCGCGATCGTAGCGGCCTTCGTGGTAGCTTATGCGATCGTCTCCGCTCGGCTTTCAACGACGGTGATAACGGGACCGATTGTGTTCGTCTCGTTCGGGCTGATCGTAGGTCCAGAGGCACTCGATGTCGTCGACCTCAGCCTCGACAATAAGGTGGTGCGCACCCTCGCTGAGCTCACGCTGATCCTCGTTCTGTATACGGACGCCTCGCGCATCGACATCCGGGTGCTTCGACGCAGCAGCCAGATACCGATGAGGCTCCTTGTCCTAGGGCTGCCATTGACCATCGCTCTCGGTGCCGGATTTGGTGCCTTGTTGTTCGACGGCCTCGATCTCTGGGAGGTCGCGCTCCTGGCGGCGGTACTGGCTCCCACGGATGCGGCCCTGGGGCAGGCTGTGGTGACCAACACCAGGGTTCCCGTACGGATTAGGCAAGCGCTGAACGTGGAGAGCGGCCTGAACGACGGCATCGCCGTGCCCTTCATAGTATTCTTCGTAGCCGGCGCAGCCGCAACAGAAGAACTGCAGTCCACCGGTTTCTGGATAGAGTTCGCACTGAAGCAAATCGGCTTCGGGCTGCTCGTTGGTGCTGGCGTCGGCCTCGCCGGCGCCTGGCTCGTCGAACGTAGCACGCACAGGGGCTGGATAGGCCATTCGTTTCAGCGCCTGGCGATTGTGGGCCTTGCGGTCCTTGCATTCGCGTTGGCGGAATCGATCGACGGTAACGGGTTTATCGCCGCGTTCATGGCTGGGCTTTCGGTAGGAAACGTGACTCGCCACCATAAGGGGAAGCTCCTCGATTTCTCCGAGCAGGAGGGTGAGCTCTTGGCATTGCTCACGTTCATGATCTTCGGGGGCGCCTTTCTAGGCGCCGCGCTCGACGAACTCACCTGGCGCATCGCGTTGTACGCAGTGTTAAGCCTCTCAATCATCCGGTTCGTGCCCGTCGCAGTCTCGCTGATTGGTATGCGCTTGCAGCGCGACACCATTGCCTTCCTCGGGTGGTTCGGGCCGCGAGGGCTGGCCTCGATCGTGTTCGGCCTCCTAGTCCTCGAGACGACAGAGATTGCGGGTAGAGAGGAGATCTTCCTCGTCGCTGTCTGGACGATTCTCCTAAGCGTGGTCGCCCATGGGCTCACCGCCCAGCCCGGCGCTCGTTGGTACGGGGCACGAGCCGAGGCGATGGCTGAGGAGCCCGGGATGCCGGAGATGGTGGAGGTAGAGGAGCTGCCAGTGCGCGCTCGCCCGCTGTCCCAAAAAGGCGCCCGTGCCTTTTCGTCACGCGAATAAGCGGCAGGCCCGGGCTGTTGCAATGCAGCGACGTAGCCCTCAATGCATCCGACATGCGAATCGCCTACGCCACTGTCGGCCAGGGGCTTGGCCGACAGCGCCGCCCACAAGCTACCCATCGATATCGTATGATGGAGTCGTAGTGATGTGACACGCATGCTGCCCCGGCGTATCGTTTTGCCGGCCGGTCGTCGGGCAGGTTGCTCGGAGGAGGTGACCGGTGCACCTGGACCACACCATCGTTCCCGCGATGGACAAGGAGGCCTCGGCGAAGTTCTTCGCCAAAATCTTCGGCCTTAAGTACGAAGGGCCCATGGGGCACTTTGCGCCGGTGCTGGTCAATGACAGCTTGACCCTGGACTTCGATAACAGCGACCGGTTCGAGAGCCATCACTACGCCTTTCGCGTGAGCGACGAGGAGTTCGACGCCATCTTCCAGCGAGTGAAGGCGGAGGGCGTCGCCTACGGTAGCGGACCCTTCACCCAGGACAACATGCAGATCAACACTCGCCGGGGAGGCCGCGGCTTCTACTTCAAGGACCCCAACGGCCACAGCCTGGAGCTGCTTACCAAGTAAGGTTTGAGTGCTGGCGACAGGGGACGGCCCCGGGGAGACCACGAAACTGCCCCGGTGGGACGGCGCAGTATGGGATGATATCATCTCAGCGGGCGCTCTCGTGCCTTAATCGGCTCCCATGCGACCGATACTGGCCGCGCGGCATCGCCGAACGGCGGTGAAGCGGATACCCTGACGAGTTCCTGTGGAGGTTGTGAAAATGAAGATCGAATCAATCTTGGCCATGAAGGGTCTGAAGGTGATTACGGTCCGTCCCGATCAATCGCTCAAAGATGCTGTCGACCTGCTGGTCGAGCATGACATTGGCGCGCTCATCGTCGTGGACGAACCCGGACAACCAGTCGGAATCATCTCTGAGCGCGATATCATTCGCGAGGCGGCCCGCAGTGAAACAGTCCTTGCCCGGACTGTGGCTCAGGTGATGACCAAGGACTTAATCGTCGCTGCGCCTCAGGATGATCTAGGAGCGGTCCTACAGACGATGATCACCAGGCGTTTTCGGCACCTGCCCATCGTCGACCAGAAACGGCTGATCGGGATCATCTCCATTAGGGATGTGCTTACAGTGCAACTCGACAAGTGTCAAGGAGAGGTTGATACGCTCCAGACTCAGATCATTGAAGGTGAGGACTGACTCCGCGACACTGTGCTTCGCGACACCCGCAGACACTCGACCGCGTATGTCAATCTGAGCCGATTAACGCCGGAAGATAAGCCCAAAACGAAGTAACCGAACACTTATGGAACTGGTGGGCACTGATGCGATTCCGCTACGCGTCGCCATTATCGGTTCCGGGCCGGCCGCGTTCTACGCCGCTGACCACTTGCTCAAGCAAGACGGCCTTAAAGTCGAAATAGACATGTTCGAGCGCTTCCCAACACCGTACGGGTTAGTGCGAGCGGGTGTCGCTCCTGATCATCACAAGATCAAATCTGTAACGAAGAAATTCGCTGCGGTCGCCTCCGATCCACATTTCCGCTTCTACGGCTTCGTCGAATTTGGCAAAGACATAGCCCTGTCGGATCTCAGGGAGCATCACCATCAGATCCTGTACGCGACTGGGGCCCAAACTGATAAGCGCCTAGGCATCCCCGGCGAGGAGCTGAAAGGGAGCCACGCGGCGATCGAGTTTGTCGGCTGGTACAACGGTCACCCCGATTATCGAGACTGTCAGTTCGATCTTTCGCAAGAGCGGGCCGCGATTGTCGGGGTGGGCAACGTTGCTGTGGACGTTGCCCGAATCTTGTGCCTCACTCCCGACGAATTGGCCGTTACTGACATAGCCAGCCACGCTCTCGAAGCTCTCAGTCAGAGTCGTGTTAAGGAGGTGTACCTGCTCGGACGTCGCGGCCCAGCCCAAGCAACATTCACGAATCCTGAGATCAAAGAGCTAGGCAACTTGGCCGATGCAGATATCTTCGTGCTTCCTGAAGAGGCCCAGCTCGACGATCTAAGTCGCGCAGCGCTTGAGGCTAGCGATGATCGCGCCACCCGACGGAAAGTTGAGATACTAGAGGGGTACGCGTCACGGAAACAGGCGGGAAGGACACACCAACTAACAATCCGATTCTTGGTGTCGCCTGTTGAATTGCTTGGCAACGCTGCGGGACAGGTTGTTGCTATACGCTTAGCGAAGAATGCTCTCTACCAGACCGAGGCGGGCACGCTGAGCCCCAAGGCCACTGATCGTTTTGAGGAGTTGTCGACTGGCCTGGTCTTCCGCTCTGTCGGCTACCGAGGAACCCCGCTGCCGGGGGTGCCCTTCAATGAACGCTGGGGTGTCATCCCGAACGAGAAGGGCCGTGTCATCGATCCGGAAACGCAGCAACCGATGGTAGGCGAGTACTGTTCCGGCTGGATCAAAAGGGGCCCGACCGGGGTCATCGGCACCAACAAGCAGGATTCAGTCGAGACGGTGAACTGCATGCTCGAAGACCTGGCTCAGGGCTCGATTCTCCACCCGTCAGAACCTGAAGTAAGCGAAATGGAACAGCTGGTGCGTGAGCGCCAGCCCCGGTATTTCTCGTTTGCCGATTGGCTCCGTCTCGATGGAGTAGAAGTCGAAAATGGGCGTGCGCAAGGTCGGCCGCGTGACAAGTTCACTCGCGTCGAAGACATGCTCGCTGCGCTTGGGCGGTAGTTTCTCTGTGTGTCGCGAACCCCCTGGGCGGGGGAGACGATCTTGCCATCGCCGCCAACCCCCACCTCTCCCTCGCTCAACGAGGTGAGGCCAGTGGCTTCGCGAAGCTGAGTTCATGGCCGTCGGGATCGGTGAGGTGGAAGTAGCGTTCGCCCCACTCAGCGTCGCGGGGGGTAGAGTCAGGGCCCAGGTCCTCGGCCAGGGCACGTTCGTAGAGGGCGTCGACGTCGGAAACGTAGAAGATGACGCGTCCCCACCAGGACCACTGCCGGTCCTTTGGTTGGCCGATGAGGTTCAGGTACGAGGAGCCGGCGGAAAAGCTGGTGAATGGCGAATCCTCGCCCCCGTAGCGAAGGGAGAAACCGAGGGCGCGGTAAAATCGGACCGCGCGAGCCATGTCGTGAGTCGCTAGGGTGACGGCGCTGATGGAGTTGATGTCCGGGGCCGCACCGAAGCCCGTGTGCTGGTGGTCTTCTGGACAATCAGGCATGACGGAGAAATTGAGGGCCGGTCTATGATAGCACAGAGGTGCCGCTTCGCCGTGAACGCGGGGTCATGTGACACGAGCCCCCTGACTGCTGCTAGAATTGTTTCTGGTTCGTTCAGCGTGAACCCAATGACCGTCAGAACGCCGAATCGTCATGAAAGAGAAGATCGAAAAAACTGAAGTGGAATGGAGAGAGCAGCTGACCGACCAACAGTACCACGTCGCCCGTGATGCCGGCACAGAGGCGCCGTTCAGCGGCCAATACCACGACACCAAAGCCGTGGGCGTGTACCGGTGCGTGTGTTGCGGACAGGATCTGTTCAGCTCTAAGGTGAAGTATGATTCCGGCACTGGCTGGCCGAGCTTTTGGGAGCCTGTCGACCAGAGCAGCACCGAACTTAGGACGGACCAAAGCCAGGGCATGGTGCGCACTGAGGTACGGTGCAGCCGCTGCGACGCCCACCTGGGCCACGTGTTCGAGGATGGCCCGCAACCTACCGGCCTGCGATACTGCCTCAACTCCGCATCGCTGGACTTGGACAAGCAGGAGTAACCAGCCTAGCCTAGCCCATACTGCTAACTAGAACAGAGGTGACCCGTGGCCCGCGACGCCCTTATCCACCGCGTTAACCCTTACCTGCTACACGGCGAGCAGTATTACGAGATCTTCTACTCGTACGCCAACGAGCCTGACACGCTTCGCCAGTCTCGCATCGCCCACACCAACATCTACTCCGACCCCCAAGCGGGTGACGAGGTCCTCATCGAGGCGGTCCTCAACGTCATCATGGAAATCAAGAAGAAGGAATGACTAGATGCCGGTCGAAAATGCGGGGGCCCGGGCTCGAGGGGCATCTCGCTAGCCTAAAGTTGCGTGGCTTTGGGGTGAAGTAGCGGTGGAGACAAATCGCGACGTAGAAGCGGCCTGGGAGTACCACGAAGGGACCAAGCACTCCTTCCAGAGCGTACACTCCAGCCAGCACTTCCTGGACTTCGAGAACAAGCCTCTCCCCTTCAAGATCTACACGGGCCTGGAGCCTATCTCCCTGCCGCAGGGGCTGGAACCTTCCGGCGTCCCCGCGCTAGAGGCGCTAGCGGCCAGCGCCGCCGAGCCAGAAGGCGAACGTGTCCCGGACCTGAAGCTGCTAGCGAGGCTCCTGCATTACTCGGCGGGGATCACTAAGCGTAGGCGCTACTCGCACGGCGAGATGCTGTTCCGGGCTGCCTCCTGCACCGGCGCGCTTTACCACATAGATTTGTATCTGGTGTGTGGGGATCTGCCGGACCTGGAGGCGGGAGTCTACCATTTTGGGGTACACGATTTCGCTTTGCGCCAGCTGCGGCGGGGCGACTTCCGTGGCGAGCTGGTGCGGGCAACGGCCGACGAGTCGGCGGTGGCGTCGGCGCCGGGTACCCTCATATGCAGTAGCACGTTCTGGCGCAACTCCTGGAAGTATCAGGCGCGGGCCTACCGGCATTCCTTCTGGGACAGCGGCACCATCCTGGCCAACCTCTTGGCCATGACGGCGGCCCACGGCGTGGCGGCCCAAGTGGTGTGCGGTTTCGTGGACGGTTGGGTGAACCGGCTACTGGGGCTGGAACCGCAGCGTGAAGTAGCACTCACGCTCGTCCCATTGGGCCGCGACAGCGCCATCGGTCAGGCCCCGAAGGTGGAGCCGCTGGCGCTGGAAACTACGCCCCTCTCGAGGTCGGAGGTAGACTACCCGGCGATTCGGGCGATGCACGAAGCCTCGTCTCTGGCTGAGGAGACGGAGGTAGCGGCCTGGCGAGGCGCTGCCTCTGTGGCGCCGCTTGCCCCGCCTTCGGGCCGGCTGTTCCCACTGCAACTACTGAACGACAAAGAGGCGCCGCATGACGCCATCGAGGAGGTCATCTCGCGGCGCGGTTCCAGCCGCCGCTTCGCCCGTCAGCCGATAAGTCTGGAGCAGCTCTCCACTGCCCTGAGTAGCATCGGTGGGATCGCGGCCGACTTCACGCAATCGGGAGGCCGGCTTCTGAACGACGCTTATATCATTGTGAACGCCGTGGAAGGCCTGCCCTGCGGATCCTACGTCTATCACCCGGACGAGAGCACCCTGGAGCTGCTCAGGGAAGGAGAGTTTCGGGACGAGGCCGGGGACTTAGGCTTGGAACAAGCGCTCCCTGCCGACGCCAGCGCCAATGTATTCTTCCTTGCGGACCTGGCGCCGATCCTGGAGCGGTTCGGCAACCGGGGCTACCGGTTAGCGCAGCTTGAGGCGGCCATGAACGGCGGCAGGCTGTACGTCGCGAGCTACGCCCTCGGGCTGGGCGCCACCGGTCTAACGTTCTACGATGACGGCGTGACCGACTTCTTCTCGCCCCACGCGGAGAGGAAGAGCGCGATGTTCCTGGTGGCGCTGGGTCATCCCGCCAGGAGGAGGTCTGGCTAGGCCTGGGGCAGCGTCATGCCGGCCAGCGCTCCTGCCGCCAGGCCATCTCCCAGAACAGCAGCTCGTAACGGCTGGAGGTGAGGAAGGCGTCCTCCATGCGCCGCAGCGATTCCTCCGGCAGGCCGGCGGCCACTCGGTCCACCAGAGCGCGACACCATTCGGCCAGCTCGGCGAACTCCTCCGAGGAGTACATCTCAATCCACTTCGCATACCTTTCGTCCGATGGCGCCGGGCCCTGGGCCAGCCGCTGCCCTAGGTCGGAAAAGCCCCACATACAGGGCAAGAGAGCAGCGATGAGCCCCGAGAACTCATCCAGGGCGGCTACTCGGAGAAGGAAGTCGGTATAGCCGCGCGTGGTGGGGGCCTTCACCTCCGCCTCTAGCTTGGCGGCGGAGATGCCGAACTCCGCGGCGTAGGAGCGGTGGAGGTCCATCTCCACGCTGAGGGTGCTGTGGACGAGATCGGCGAAGCGGCGCATGGAGTCGAGGTCGGGGGCCCGGGCCACAGCCAGGGCCAGCAGGCGGGCGTAGTCGATGAGGAAGAGGTAGTCCTGGCGCACCCAGAACTTGAACTTCTCGATGTCCAGGCTGCCGTCGCCTATCCCTCGCACGAAGGGGTGGTTGTGCTGGGCCTCCCATATAGGCTGGGCGAGGCGGTAGAGGCGGTCCGTAAAGCGTTCGCTCATCCTAGGTAGAGGCCTCGTATAACGTGTCCCAGTACATGAGCTCGTAGGCCTGGATGAGACGGGCGGCGCGGGCCACGCCGCGGAGGTCTACGCCGCGGTCCAGCCCGGCCTGGATGACGCGCAGGGAATCGGCCTCGAACTCGGGGGCGGGAGCGGCGAACAGGTCGAAGAAGGCCACCGCCTCGGACGAGAGGCCGTACTTGCCTTTGAGGGCCGCGCTCATACGGGCGCAGCTGCTGCCCCAGGCGGGCAGGTTGACCAGGAAAGCGGCGGCGAAGTCAGCGGCGGAGCCGTAGGCCGCCAGCCAGGCAACGTAGGCTGGGTAGGCCTGGCAGCCGGGCATCGGCTCGTGGGCCCGCAGGTCGTCCTCGCTCATCTCGAGCGCCTTGGCGAAAGCGAGGAGGGCGTCCCTGGCCGCGGCCTCGCCCTGCAGCGCCCCTAGGAAGAAGTCGCGGTTCGAGGCGTCACCCTGCCGGCTGACCAGCAGGGCGGCGCTGCGCAGGTCCGAGTTGATGATGTAGTATTGCTCGCCGGCGAAGAGGCGGAG
>CAZYOV010000009.1:10843-46040 GCA_964649215.1 uncultured Dehalococcoidia bacterium | reverse complement strand
GTGGGTGTGGGTGTGGGCGTGGGTGTGGGCGTAGGAGTTGGTGTGGGCGTGGGCGTAGGTGTGGGCGTAGGAGTGGGTGTAGGCGTGGGCGTAGGGGTAGGCGTAGGTGTGGGCGTGGGCGTGGGCGTAGGCGTGGGCGTGGGCGTAGGAGTGGGTGTGGGCGTAGGAGTGGGCGTAGGCGTAGGCGTGGGCGTAGGCGTAGGCGTGGGTGTGGGCGTGGGTGTGGGTGTGGGCTGGGAAGGACAGTCGGTGTTGGCGGCGACCTGGGCGTTCAGGGCCGCGTCCACGGTAATGAGCTCACCCGCGTCATCAAAGATCGTGATGTCCTCTAGAAGGGTCAAGTCGCCAACGCCGGCGCCGGCCTGGCCGGTGAGGGCGATCCTGACGACGATACCCGGGCCGACCTCCGATGCTCCTGCGGGGTCTATCCCTATCGGACCGAAATCGACGGCCGCGGCGCGTAATCTGCCATCCGAAGAGCTGGTCCCTCCGAAGGGAATTAGGCTGCTGTCCGCCGTCTGCGCCAGCAGTTGGCTATAATCCACAGCGGTGACATGCACGAGAGAGGGATCGAAGAGCATATCGAACTCGAAGCCGGAGATGCCGCGGTCGGTGGGGACCTCTTCCACGAAGACGTCGATTTCACGCGTCTGGCCCTGGTCGACCCTGACACAGGCCTCGAGGGTCGTATCCACCCCAACACGGGTGCTGGGCTCGTTCCCCGTCACGTCCATGTCGATCCCGATAGTGGCGATCGTGTTGCTGGAGTGACCGGCCTCGACCGCCCCACGCCCGCCCATGAAGGTAACAGCCAGCAGCGTCAGGGCCGCTCCCGTGATGATAGCGGTCCAGAGGACAGGTCTATGCATCCGTCGTTCCCGCTGAGCTAGTCATTTGCACGATGTAGCACCGTAAGGCGGCAGGCCGCCAACTCATGCCCCACTCAGTCGCCACTGGTTCTCCGGTAAGCATTTGGTAAACCACCTAAGGGACGTTCTTATCTGTCTGGTGTTACATAGGGCGCGCAGACTTGCCGTGTGAAGAACCCGCGCACTGTCTAGAGGGAGCTGGCAACTCTCATGGTTCGTAGATCAGACCGCAACTTGGCGACTGGCCTACTTTCGGCGATAATGGCGTCTTAGAGACACGGTTATGAGGAAGGGCGCGTTTACCCTAAAGGGTTCGTCAACTCTGGAGTTGTTGGCCGATGCCCGATAAGCCCTGGAATGTGGAGCCTTACGTGACTCAGGAGAGGATACGGATCATACACTATGGGATCGGCGCTATAGGCGCCGAGGTGGTGCGGCTCTGTCTCAACCGGCCGGAGATCGAGATAGTGGGCGCCATTGACGTTCACCCGTCCAAGGCAGGCCTTGATCTGGGGGAGGCGGCGAACGCCGGTCGTACTCTCGGCATTACCGTAGCCTATGAGGCGGAGCCGTTGCTGAAGGACGTCTACGCGGACGTGGTCGTCCATAGCACCAGCTCAGCGCTGACCTCCGTCTATCCTCAGCTCATGTCCATCGTCTCCGCCGAGAAGAGCGTGATCTCCAGCTGCGAGGAGCTGGCGTTCCCGTGGGTCCGCTACCCGGAGATATCGCGTAAGCTGGACCGCCGCGCCCGTGAGACCGGCGTCCGGGTGTTGGGGACGGGGGTGAATCCCGGCTTTGTTATGGACTTCCTGCCTCTGGTGCTGGCTACCGCTTGCCAGCAGGTGCGTTCGATCCGCGTCGAGCGCGTGGTGGACGTGGGATCGCGGCGCATGAACCTCCAGCGAAAGGTGGGTGTGGGGCTGAGCGTGGAGGGGTTCCAGCGCGGCGCCAACGATGGCGCTATCGGCCATGTGGGGCTGCGGGAGTCTCTCCTCATGATCGCCGACACCATGGGCTGGCGGCTGGATGACGTTGCGGAGACGCTGGAGCCGCTAATCGCGAGTGGGCATCATAAGACCGAATACTTCTCCGTGGAGCGCGGCTACGTTCGCGGGCTCCGCCAGTCCGTGCGTGGAGTCTCGGCTGGGCGCGAGGTAGTGCGGCTCGATATTGAGATGTCCCTGGGAGCCGACGATCCACGAGACGTGATCCGCATCGACGGCACGCCGCCGCTCGAGGTGCGCGTGCCGGGGGGCCTCCAGGGGGACCAGGCTAGCGCTGCGATCGTGACCAACTGTATCCCAGCCGTCGCGCGAAGCCGCGCCGTGGGCTTGCTTTCGATGCGCGATCTGCCGGTCGTGCCCTACCTCCGCCCCCGGCCTCAGCCGCGAGAGGAGATCGAGTGACCACGATTCAGGAGGTCTACCGCCGCCTTCATCCCCGTTCGGCCCGGCTGCATCAGGAGGCGGTGAAGACCTTCCCCTCGGGGGTCACGCACGATATCCGCCACCTGACGCCGTTCCCGCTTTATGTCGACCACGCTCGGGGGAGCCGCAAGTGGGACGTGGACGGCAACGAGATCGTGGACTATGTGATGGGGCACGGCGCGCTATTTCTGGGCCATGCCTATCCAGACATCACTAGGGCCGTCCAGGAGCAGGCGGCCAAGGGCACGCACTATGGCGCTAGCCATGAGCTGGAGTTGGAATGGGGCGGGCTGGTCAAGAGGCTGATACCCAGCGCTGAAGCTGTTCGCTTCACTAGCTCCGGCACGGAGGCGACGCTGATGGCGATTCGCCTGGCCCGTTCCTACACTGGGCGCGACAAGCTGCTCAAGTTCGATGACCATTTCCACGGCTGGCACGATAGCGTGGTGGGGACCCGCTACGGGGAGCCGGAAACGCCACAGTCGCCTGGCGTCCCGGAGGCGACGCTGAGTAATACCATCAGCGTGCCCCAGAACGACATCACTCAGGTTGAGAGCAGGTTGGCGGAGGGAGACGTGGCGGCGCTGATTCTTGAGCCCACTGGTGCTCATTTCGGCGGTCTGCCCCTGCGAGACGGCTTCCTGGCGGATCTGCGTGATGTGACTGCACGACACAACACCGTCCTCATCTTCGACGAGGTGGTGACGGGCTTCCGCGTCGCGCCCGGGGGCGCCCAGGCCCGCTACGGCGTGACACCCGACCTGACGACGATGGCCAAGATACTCGCCGGCGGCCTTCCCGGCGGCGCCGTGGCCGGGAAGACGGACGTTATCTCGCTCACCGAGTTCCGCGATGACGCCGACTGGAACAGACGGCAGCGAGTGTTCCACCCGGGCACCTTTAACGCCAATCCCCTATCGGCTGCTGCCGGTGTCACGATGCTCTCGCTGGTGGAGACGGGCGAGTTCCACACCCGCGCCGAAGCCGTCACCGAGCAGCTGGTGCGTGGGATGAACCAGGCGCTCACCTCCCGTGGCGTGGAAGGCTGCGTGTATGGGCTCGCTTCCTACTTCCACGTGTCGCTGGGTAAGGAGTGCCCGCGGCCCCAGGAGAGCATTGAGTGGCCCGCCCGCAACGGCAAGGCGCCTCCGCGTACGTTCCCTAAGGCGGCGCTGGCGCTTAAACAAGGGATGCTCAACCACGGCGTGGACCTCATGGGCTATACCGCCGGGCTGGTCTCAAGCGTCCACACCGACGAGGACGTCGACCGCACTCTGAAGGCGTTCGAGGCCACGCTGGACGAGATGCTGGCGGAGGACCTTTTCTAGGACCTGCTGTATCCTTACCGCTCTGGCGACGGCGCCCGTGAGCGGCTTATAATCGGCGGTGCCGCCAATGAACGCCGCTGAACGCCGCCTCATCACGTATACCGCCTTCGCTCACGGCCTCGTCCACGTCATCGAGCTGACATATCCCGCTCTCCTTACCCGCATCGCGGAGGACTTCGGGTTGCGGGCCGTGATCCTTGGCACCATCGCCTCGGTCTTCGCCTGGGCTTTTGGGACAAGCGCAATTCCCGCCGGATTCCTCACCGATCGGCTGGGCTCCCGGCGAGTGTTGCTCTACGCCTTCTTCGGCGCTGCCGTATCGCTGGTCCTGGTGGGAATTTCGCCCAACGAGTGGTTCCTGGCCGCGACGCTGGCTCTGCTGGGGTTCTGCATCGGCCTCTATCACCCGGCGGGGCTATCCCTGATGGCACAGGGTGTGCGGCAGCGTGGCCTGGCACTGGGGTACCACGGCGTAGCGGGCAACCTAGGCCAGGCGCTGGCGCCGGCGCTGGCCGTGGGACTGGCGGTAGCGGTGGACTGGCGGCTGGCCTTCTTCGTCCTGGCCGGAGCGGCAGCCGTAATGGCGGTACTGCTCTCAGTCACCACACTGCCGCTGAAGGGAGAATCCGAGACGCTCACGACGGATAGCGAGACGCCCGAGAGGCCGGGCGAACCCGGGCCGCGGCCTGGCCCTAGGTTCCTGATCCCTCTGCTGCTGGTGTACGGGGCGTTCGTGCTCAGCGGCATCGTCTATCGGGGGGTGATAACGTTCCTGCCGCAGCACATGGAGGAGCTCGTAGACTTCAGATTGGTAGTGCTGGGCGTGGAGTTCAAGGACCTGGGCGGCGCCTTAGTCACCGTCGCCCTCCTTATGGGAGCGGTAGGCCAGCTGGTGGGTGGGGCGCTCTCGCAGCGGGTAAGGCTGGAGCGGCTGGCGCCGCTGCTGGCGGCGGTAGCGGTGCCGGCGCTGGTGCTGACGGGGGTGGTCAGCGGCGCCCTACTGGTGGTGATAGCCTCCGTGTTCATCTTCTTCTACTTTGCCAACCAACCGGTGTTCACGGGGCTGATCGCGGACTACGCGCCGGTGGGTGCGGTGGGGCGCAGCTACGGCGTGTCGTTCTTCGCCGGGTTCGGCCTCGGCGGCATCGGCGGCGTCATCGCCGGTGTTTTCGTCGAAACCTGGGACACGCAGGCGGCGTTCCTGGGGTTATCGGCGTTCATGGCGATGACGCTCCTCCTCAGCATCGTCATCTGGCTGATGTCGGAGCGGCGGTCGCGGGCGATGGAGCCGAAGATGGTGGGAGGGGGCGGCTAGTGAGTTGGCTGGACGGCAAAGTGGCGCTGGCATCCCAGCCTTTAGGGTGGGGTAAGGAGAAGGCTTATGGCTTGGATTGATGGCAAGGTAGCGATTGTGACCGGCGCCGGACGCATGCGCGGAATCGGCCGAGCGGTGGCGATACGTTTGGCCCAGGAGGGCGCCGACGTGGCGGTAACGGCGATAGGCCGGACGCCCGAGGAGTTCCCGCAGGCCGAACGCGAGGCGGGCTGGCGTGGCGTCGAGTCCGTCGCCGAGGAGATAGAACGCCTGGGCCGCCGCGCTCTGGCGCTGGACGTGGACGTGACCGACGCCTCGCAGGTACGGGACATGGTGATGCGCACACAGGCCGAGCTGGGGCGGATAGATGTGCTGGTGTGCAACGCCGGGCTGGCTCTCTTATCCGGGAAGAGGTCGCTCTGGGAGATGAATGATGAGGAGTGGCGGCGCGAGGTGGACGTGAACCTGAACGGCGTGTACCTCTGCTGCAAAGCGGTGGCGGCGGTCCTGGTAGAGCGCCGTGAGGGTGGCAAGATCGTGAACGTATCGTCCTCGGCCGGGCGGCGGGCTCAGCCTCAGTACGGCGGCTATACGCCCGCCAAGTTCGGTGTTATCGGCCTTACCCAGATGCTGGCGAAGGAGCTGGCGCCGCACCGGGTGAACGTGAACGCGGTCTGCCCCGGCTTCACGGACACCGACATGATGGACGGGACGTTCCGCCGTACCGGCGAGCGGATGGGCATCCCCTTCGAGATGGTGAAGCAAGGGGTGAAGCAGTTCATCCCCCTCGGCCGTCAAGCGGACCCCTCCGAGATCGCCGCCGTCGTCGCCTATCTCGCCTCTCCACAGGCCGACTACATCACCGGCCAGGCGATCAGCGTCGACGGCGGCCTGGTAATGAGCTAGGCGTAGATATGGGAGGCGACATGGAGTTCGAACAGATCCGATACGACAAGAGCGAAGGCATCGCGACCATCACCCTCAACCGGCCGGAGCGTATGAACGCCTTCACCCCCAAGATGCTGGACGAGTGGCTGGCCGCTCTCCGGGACGCTCACTTGGACGCCGAGACCGGGGTGATCATCCTCACAGCCGAGGGGCGAGGCTTCTGCACCGGGATGGACGTGCAGGCGCAGGCCCAGGGCCAGGGGCTGCTGCCGCAGGGCCGCTCGCTCGCGACGGCGCGCAACTTCCTCCGCGATACGGTTCACCGCATCCCCCGCCTCGTCGCCCAGCTCGATAAGCCGTATATCGCCGCGGTCAACGGGGCGGCGGTGGGAGCGGGGATGGACATGGCCTCCATGTGCGATGTCCGCATCGCCGCGGACACGGCGAGGTTCGGGATGACGTACGTGCGCATGGGTCTGATCCCCGGCGACGGCGGTTGCTATTACCTGCCTCGTATCGTGGGTGTGGCGCGGGCGCTGGACCTCGTCTGGAGCGGCCGCCTGTTCGACGCCGAGGAGGCGTTGCGCATCGGCTACGTCAGTGAAATCGTTGCCGCCGACGACCTCATGGCCCACACCCGCGAGTACGCTCTCAAGCTGGCGAAGGGCCCCGCGGTGGCGATCCAGCTCGCCAAGCGGCTCGTCTACCGCTCGCTGGACGTCGGCGTGGAGCAGGCGCTGGAGATGGCCCAGCAGGCGATGACGATCGCTCAGAACACGGAGGACGCGCGCGAGGGCCCGCGTGCGTTCGTGGAGAAGCGGGAGCCCGAGTTCAAGGGGCGGTAGGTCAGCCGCGGTTCTCGGCGTCGGCCGGTTGGTATATACTGACCCCGTCCAGAGGGAGGTAGGACCATGGAGTTCCGTTTCACGCTTGAAGAAGAGAGGTTCCGCAGCGATATTCGGGAGTTCCTTCGAGAGGAGCTGCCCGCCGATTGGAGTGGGGGCGGCGCCCTGGGCGAGGCCGGCGAAGCCCGATGGGAGTTCCAGCGTTCTTTCCAGAAGAAGCTCGCCCAGCGCAAGTGGCTGACGCTTGGCTGGCCAGAGGAGCACGGCGGCCTGGCGGCGGGCCACATGATGCAGGTCATCTACAATGAGGAGATGTCCTACTTTCGCGCGCCCACGCAGCTCGGTGTAGGGCCGGACCGCGTGGGCCCAACGATCATCCTGTACGGCTCCGATGAGCAGAAGCGACAGCTTCTGCCCGCCATCGTGAGTGGGGAGTCCGTCTGGTGCCAGGGGTTCAGCGAGCCCTCATCTGGCTCCGACCTCGCCTCCCTTCAGACCACCGCCGTCGCGGACGGCGATTTCTTCGTCATCAACGGCCAGAAGATATGGACCTCTTACGCCCACCGCGCCGACTGGTGCATCCTCCTCGCCCGGACAGACCCGGAAGCACCGAAGCACAAGGGGATCAGCTACTTCCTGCTGGACATGAATACGCCGGGCGTCGAGGTGAGGCCGCTCACCGATATGCTGGGGCGCGACACGTTCAACGAGGTGTTCTTCGATAACGTCCGTATCCCCCGCGACCGCCTCGTCGGCGAGCTGAACCGCGGCTGGTACGTCGCCGCCGCCACCCTCGACTTCGAGCGTTCAGGCATCAACCGCGTCGTGATGGGCATCCGCATGTACGAGGAGCTGGTGGCGTACGCCGCTGAGTCGAGGTCGGACGGGGGCCGGCTCCTGGACGACACCGGCGTACGACAAAAGCTGGCCGAGCTGGCGATCGAGTTCCAGGCGGGCCGGATGCTAGCCTATCGGGTCGCCTCCATGCAGGCGAGGGGCCAGATCCCCAACGCCGAGGCCTCCATGTCCAAGATGTACGGCTCCGAGCTGCAGCAGCGGCTGGCCGGCGCAGGCATGGAGATGCTGGGCCTGGGCGGCCAGGTCGAGCCGGGGTCGCGCTGGGCGCCGCTACGGGGACGCATCGAGCAGTACTACCTGTTCGCCGCGGCCCTCACCATCGCCGCCGGCACTAGCGAGATCATGCGCGGCATCATCGCCGGCCGCGGCCTGGGCCTGCCGAGAGGGTAGGAGTTGACGGTCGAGACGACCCGCAGGCACTGCCCCATCTGCGAGAGCGAGGTCGAGATGCCGGCCAACACGGTCGAGGGCATGACGGCGGCGCCTAAGCTGATAGCGGAGGCCGTGCGGGCGGCTCCTGGCGGGGTGGGCGAGGGCTGGTCGGCGTCCGAGATAGCGGCGCACCTGGCGGATATCGAGGTGGTGCTGGGGTGGCGCATACGGCAGGTCCTCTCGGAGGACGAGCCGGCGCTGCAGCCGTTCGATCAGAACGGCTGGGCGGCGGCGTTGCGATACGGAGAGCGAGACACGGAGGTAGCGCTGAAGGCGTACGCGGCGCAGCGCGCGGCCAACGTCGAGATCCTCGCGGGCATTTCAGAAAAGGGGTGGGAGCGCCGCTTCAGGCACCCGGAGTTCGGCCCGGCCAGCCTGCGCACGCTGGTGCGGCACATCTCAGACCACGACCTGGCGCACCTGGCGCAGATACGCGGTTAGAGGCTCTGTGGCGGAGGCCGTGTGGCTTTAGATTTGGCCGCGCGTGAGCGATCTCGTATCATTCGCTCTGGAGATGACCGCTGAAGCCGAGTCCGAGCCCCGCGGCGAGCCCGTCGCCTACTACTTCCGCGACCTGCTGCTCATCGGCGGCGGGGCGACGCGGATGTACCTGGTGCGCCACGCCCAGTCGGAGGGCAACCGCGGCGAATACACCTGCCCTGACGAAGATCCACCCCTGAGCGAGGTGGGTCGCGAGCAGGCCCGCCGTCTGGCCCAGCGGTTCGACCGCCAGAGGGTCGACGCCGTCTACTCCAGCCCGCTGCGCCGGGCGCAGGAGACGGCAGGCGCCATCGCCGGCGCCGCCAACCTGAAGGTGGGCACGCTGGACGACCTGCGCGAGGTGGACCTCGGCCAGGCGCAGACGGACTACGAAGCGTTTACGGAGGAAGATGCGCGCGCTCTTCGGGACAGGGTCGCCAACCAGCCGACGTGGGACTCGTTCCCGGGCAGCGAAGGGAGCGCCGCCGCCCGCCGCCGCGTCGTCGCGGCGATGGACCGCGTGATGGAGGAGTGCGGTGGCAAGCGGGTCGCCGTGGTGACCCACGGAGGCGTGATCCAGACCTACGTCAGCCTCGTCCTTGGCCTGGAGCGCGATTTCGTGTTCTACGCCTTCAACGCCGGGATCACGTCCATACGCGCCCAGGGCGACCGGCGCGTTATCTGGCGCCTGAACGATATCGGCCACCTGGACGGGATGCCGCCGGGGTTTGAGGGCATCTCCTGAGGCGGAAACCGGCGGCCGCGACGAAACGGCCGTCCTAAGGGGTCAGCGTGTCCAGCGGGACGAGGCCGGCCTGCACGTAGACGTCCAGGAAGTTCATGTAGACCGTTTGGTCCTTGATGCGGCCGCCCTCCAGCCCGTAGATTGTGCACTGGTAGGTGCTAAAGGGCTTGCCGGTGCCGCGAAAGTTCGCGGTCCCTTCAAAAGGGCCTGACACCTTGAACACGGCGCAGACGTTGTTGTCATCGGCGAAGATGCTGCGGATCTCGGCCTGGCCCGGTGGGGGGCCCTGCTCGCGCAAATTGGCCAGGATCTGGTCGCGCCCCTGTGTGACGCCCCCGAGAGCGCGGGGCACCCCCGCCACCCTGATGACGGCGTCTTCGGTTAGCAGCTGACTGTATCGCGATTCGTCGCGGTCGCGTACCGCCTGCACAAGGTTCTGTACGGTCTTGATGTTCTCCTGGGAGCCCATGGGAACCTCCTTCTGAAGCGGGTTGCCTGCTGCGCTACCAAATGACCTTTATCTGCGCGACACATTATAGCCAGCCCTGAGGATATGTCAAGCTTGGGCGAGATCGTCTTGGCCGGCGGTGTTGGGCCCTATCAGATCAGCCGCTTTGTGTCCGCCTGCTCGTACTGCTTCAGCTTCTCCTCGTCCAGCTCCAGCCCCAAGCCCGGCTTTTGCGGCAGGTGTACGTACCCCTCGGAGTCGATGCGTAGCGGCTCCGCGAAGATGAAGTCGCGCGTCTCCGGCGTCCAGTTCGGTGGGTCATAAGGAAACTCGATGTACGGCACGTGAGACGAGGCGGCGGCCACGTGCAGGTTCGCCACAAGGCCGACGCCGTTGGTCCAGGTGTGAGGCGAGAACACCTTCCCCGCCGCCTCCACCTGAGCCGCAATCTTGCGCGCGGTGGAGATGCCGCCGATGAACGTGCAGTCCGGCTGGTACACGTCCAGGCAGCCCTTCTCCAGGTAGGTGCGTATCTCCTCCGGCCCGCGGTTCAGCTCGGCCCCGGCCAGGCGCAGCGTGGTCAGGTGGGAGCGCAGTTCGGCCAGGCCGTCGTAGTCGTAGGCGTCCAGCGGCTCCTCCAGCCAGTAGACGCCGTAGCGTTCCATCTCCTTGGCGGCGGCGATCGCCGTCTTCAAGTCCCAGCGATTGGGCTGAAGGTCCGGCGCGATGCGCCAGCCCCAGTTGGCGTCCACCATGATGTCGATCTCGTCGCCCACCGCTTTTCGAACGGCCTCCAGGGTGCGGATGTCCTCGCGGATGTCAGCGCTGTGGAAGCGCAGCTTCAGCGCCTTGAACCCCTCGGCGACGATCTGCTGCGCTGACTCGACTCTGGCCTCAAGGTTGCGCAGCTCGCCGGTGGAGGCGTAGGCCTTCAGCTTGTCGGAGCCGCCGCCGAGCAGCCGGTACACGGGCTGGCCGGTGGCCTGGCCGATGACGTCCCACAGCGCCACCTCCAGCGGCCAGGGCCGGCCGATGAAGAAGGCCATGGAGCGGAGCTGCGCGACGTGCCGGTCCAGGTCGAACGGGTCCTGGCCCATCAGTAACAGGCCCGCGACCTCCCAGCGTACGGGCACCCCGCCGGAGCCCACGCCGACGATCCCTTCGTTCGTGTGCACCTCTACGATGTGGATGCGGGCCGAGGTGGTGGGCAACGGCTGCCAGGTGGGGCGGAACGTCTTCGGCATCGGCATCTCAAACAGGCGGACTTTGACCTGTGTGATCTTCATCGGCAACTCCGGCGGCTCGTGTCGGGATTCGCTCGCATCTTAGGTTGGTGGCCGTACGGCCGTCAACGGCGGGCGCGTTGACAGCGCCTGCGGCTGCGAATAGCCTAGGGTCACGCCAGTCGATGCCAAGGAGGATGTCATGGGCGGACCGCTAGAGGGGATCCGGGTGCTGGACTTCACCATCGCTCAGCAGGGGCCGTACGCCACGCTGCTGATGGCGGACATGGGTGCGGAGGTGATCAAGGTGGAGCAGCCCGGCCGGGGCGAGATCGGCCGCGTGATCGGCATGGACCGCAAGCGCGGCTTCAGCGCCTACTTCCTGGCGATCAACCGGGGCAAGAAAAGCCTCACCCTGGACCTGAAGTCGGAGAAGGGGCGGGAGGTCGCTCTGCGGCTCGCCCGCGACTGCGACGTCGTGGCTCACAACTTCCGGCCTGGGGTCATGGAGAAGCTGGGCCTGAGCTACGAGGAGTTCCAGCGGGTGAACCCGCGCATCATCTACGCCTGCGCCTCCGCCTTCGGCTCGAAGGGGCGGTTCGGACGCAAGCCGGGGAACGACATCCTGGCCCAGGCGATGAGCGGCCTGATGAGCACCACCGGCGCGGACGACGTACCGATGCCCACCGGCGTCGCCATCGCCGATCACGTGGGCGCGGTGACGCTGGCGCTGGGCATCCTGGCGGCGCTGCTCGTCCGCGAGCGGACCGGCGCTGGGCAGAAGGTCGAGGCGTCGCTGCTGGGGAGTATGCTGGCGGCCCAGTCCTGGGAGCTAACGCATTACCTGCTGACCGGGGAGAAGCAGCCCAAGGCCGGCCGCGGCAACGCCCACCTGCCTCTTCTCTGGTACACCTATCGAACCGCCGACGGCTACATGGCGATCGGCGGCGTCTATCCCCACCGCTGGCCGGACTTCTGTCGAGCGATAGACCGGCCCACGCTGGCGACGGACGAGCGATTCGCCGGCATGGGCGGCCGCATCCGGGGCCGCGACGAGCTGAACGGCCTGCTCGACGAGCACTTCTCGACCCGCAGCACGGCGGAGTGGATGGAGCGGCTGGAGGCGGCTGACATCTTCTGCGCCCCGGTCTACGACTACGCCCGGGTGAGCGAGGAGCCGCAGGCGTACGATAACGGCTACCTGGTGCGTACGCAGCACCCACGGTTGGGGGAGATCACGGTCGTGAACAGCCCCATCCAGTTCAGCCAGACTCCGGCGTCAGCCGCTGCCGCTGAACCCGGTCTGAGTGAGCACACGGACGAGGTTCTGGAAGGCTTCGGCTACAGCGCGGACGAGATCGGGCGGCTGCGGGAAGAGGGTGTGGTCTAGCGATCAAGCCCTCGGGCGTCAGTCTCGGGATGATTTTCCCGACGACGTCTGAGACGTGTGAGTAGGATTCCAATGCTAAGAGGGGCACCTGCCAGTAGGATCAGAAAAACGATCAAAATTCCTGCCCATCCCCATAGTAAGACTGCGGCTAGCACCGAGAGCCCAAGCTGCATCGATATGAGTAGCCAAAGTAGGATGAGTCGAAGGTTACTGGGCTTCGCCGGTTCAGGTGTCATGAGCCTAACATTAGGAACAACTTGGCCTCCGTGATCGTTACACCCGAACTAGACGTCTTTACCCCGCTCATGGTGAGCCTGTCGAACCAGGAGCGGCCCTTCTCACCCTTCGACAGGCTTAGGGCGAGCGGGGGTCGACCTCTCGCCGTCGCGCTCAAGCCAGCCGTCCTCCTCGAGGAGTCTCGTGAGGTTCGCTTCCATGAGCCGTACCGTCTTGCGAGCGATAACCGCCCTCGTTAGGCGCACCAGCAGTCGGAACAGCCTCCCGCGGTTCTGGAACCGAATCCGGTGATGAAATACGGTGACGCCGCCTTCGAGTGGTAGGAACTCGGTGGTCTCGGTCACCGAAGTGAAAAAAAACGAACTCAGGCTTAGGCGTGAACGTTTGGTGGACTCCCCGTGGCAAGTGAAATACCCGAAGGGGCGCCAATCGACGTAGCGGCGAAGGAAGTCGTAGTCTCCTCCGTGAGCGCAGTGGCTCGTGGCGCCGACGCCGAGCCGCCCACGCGAATTCGGCTTATTGTCGATAGCGGTCTGCATCGTCTGCCATTTGAGACGCTTGTCCGGGTCCACCCAGTACTGCCACAGGACGGCCTGCGGCACCGGGACCGCAAAGGTCCACTCGATGTCCGCTTCGTCCGCATCCACGTACTCGCGCCGTTCCTCGCGCATCTGTTCCAGGACGGGTTTCAGGTCATGCACCCCGCCTCTCGTCTCGCCCAGCGACTCGTACGTCTCGCTATGCTCCGTCAGGTCGAGCGACGCCGGCAGGCGTTCGAGACACGCCTCGGTGAAGAAGGCGTAGGCGCGGCAGCCCGTACGATCGGTGATATTGTTCTTGAGCAGGCGATGGACGAGGATGACGTCCGGCCCGGCGATATCCTCGACTCCTTCCACCCGCTGGACCATGTAGGTGCCGTAGTGGGACACGAACTTGAGGTCCAGCGAGTCCATGGAAGCGCAGGCGGCGCAGGGACATGTCGTGGCGCGCGCCATGTCGAACAGCCTGTCCGAGAAATCGCGGTAGCAAACCTCGAGCAGCTCCAGCAGGCGCTCGCCGTCGGCGAACGTGGAGCCGTCGGCGCAGCAGAGGATAGCGTCGCCCTCGAGCTTGACGAAGCGTAGAGGTGGCGCCAGGTCGTTCTTGATCAGGGTCGTGAGCTCTTCGAGGATGCCCTGGGCGTGCTCAAGCTCCGTCCCAGTAAAGAACGCCGTGTAACCGGCAATATCTGCGACGACCAGGTACCCTTCGCGGGGACCGCCTTCGTTCGGCATCCGAACCCTCGATATCTCCTCCGGCTGAATCAGCGGAGACAATGCTACGTGGGCCCAGACTTCGTGTCAACGTCCTCCGTGCTGCTGTTCGCGCCGCGCCAGCACTGCCATCGGGCTGGGCAGTGGCCCGAACACCACCTCGGCCGCCCGCAGCGCCGCGATCTCTTCGGCGGACAGCCCCAGCAACGAGGTCAGCACCTCGTCCGTGTGCTCGCCGATGGCCGGCGGCGGGCCCTGGATGGCGCCGGGCGTGCGGCTCAGCCGGACGGGCGTGTTGGGAACCTTAAGGCTGAAGCCTGCCGGGTGCTCCACTTCCACCAGCATCTCGCGCGCCTTCACCTGCGGCTGCTCGGCGGCGCGGGGAATGTCGTTCAGGGGGCCACAGGGCAGGCCAATGGCGTCGAACTCCCGCAGCCACTCCTCCGTCGTTCGCTGACGCAGCGCCTCGTTGAGCATCGGCTCAAGCTCGGCGTGGTGCTCCGTGCGCAGGGCCGGCGAATCGAAGCGTGGGTCGTCGATGAGGTCGGGGCGGCCGATGGTGGCGCAGAGGAGCTCCCACTGGTTCGGCACGCCCCAGGAGAGGGCGAGGACGATCCAGCCGTCCTTGGTGGGGAACGCCTGGAACGGGGTCGCCAAGGGATGTCGGGTGCCGATCGGCCCGGGCGTCTCGCCGGTGGCGAAGTAGCGCATGAACGCGTTCTCCAGTATCGCGATCTGGCAGTCGAGCATACTTATGTCAATCATCTGTCCCCGACCGCTCTTGTCTCGTTCGTGGAGCGCGGCCAGTATGCCGATCGCTGTGTAGAGGCCGGCGGCTATGTCGCCCAGGGAGATGCCCGGGCGAACCGGCGGCCCGCCCGGCTCACCGGTGATGCTCATGATGCCTCCCATACCCTGGACGACGATGTCGAGGGCGGGCCGCAGCCGGTCCGGCCCCGTCTGTCCGAAGCCGGATGTCGCCGCGTAGATGAGGCGGGGATTGTGGGCGGATAGCGTCTCGTAACTCAGCCCGAGCGACTCCATCGTCCCCGGTGTGAAGTTCTCCATCACTACGTCCGCCTTATCTGTCAGTCGCAGGAAGAGATCCTTGCCCGTGGGCCGCTTCAGGTCCAGGCAGATGCTCTTCTTGCCGCGGTTGACGGAGAAGAAGTAGCCGCTCTCGTTCTTGATGTGCGGCCCGGTGGTGCGGGCCACGTCGCCGAACGGTGGCCGTTCCACCTTGATCACCTCCGCCCCCAAGTCACACAGGATCTCGGAGCCGAACGGCCCGGCGAGGACCCACGTGAGGTCGAGGACGATTGCGCCCGATAACGGGCCGACTGCCTGCTTCGCTTTCGGCATGGCAGGCCTATGATAGCGAGAGGATGTGCGGTTGGGCTAGGGCTTAGGCCTCGGGCTGTGGCTCGGTTTGGGCCTTAGGCTCACCCTCAGCCTGCGGCTCAGGCTCTGGACTGTGGGCGCCCAGGAGGGTTAGGCTGGCGCCATGAGGCGTCTCCTGGAGATCTAGTGTGGCTTCTTCGCCTAGCGCCTCGCCCACCTCGGTGTCTACCAGCAGGTAGTTCTGGCCTTCCTGCTCAAAGATGTGATCGCCCTCTTTAGGGTCGTCCAGGGTGAGCTCGTAGCCCTCCTCGGTGTACACGACACGGAGAGCTTCTGGCGTACCCTCCTTCTTGCGGGTCAGAGCCTCTCGGAGGTACGCAGCAGCCTTATCGGTCACGGTTAGCATTGGCGCTCCCTTCCGCGAGGGTGGCGCGGTTCAGTGCAGCGTTATAGTTATGTTATGGGTGAAGCCGGCCTACCAGCGTGGGCTGCTCTCCTTCTGCTTAGAGAAGCAATCGCTGCAGTAGACTGGCCGGTCCTGGCGCGGTAGGAACGGGACCTGGCAGGCGTTGCCACAACTGGCGCAGACCGCGTCGTACATCTGGCGGGATCCGCCGTAGCCGCCACCGCCGCCACCGCCGTAGCCGCCGCCGCCGCCGCCGCCGCGCCTAGCCTGACGGCAGGAAGGGCAGCGCTTGGGGTCCTGGTATCCGCGCTCCGCGTGGAACTGCTGATCATCCGCGCTGAAGACGAACTCGGAGTTACACTCCACACAGGTAAGGTTTCGATCTTCGTAGGCCACTCGATGACCTCCTTTCTCTCTCCTGGGTTAAGGTCCGGTCATCGAGCCGAAGCGGTTGCGGGGGAGTCGACGCGCAGAACTTTAACCTCGTCTACAACATGAGAGGCCCCGACGGGTCGGGGCCACCGCGTTATAGAAGGTACAATCCATCGCGGATATGGTAGCACAGCGAGTCAAGGTCAGCAAGGGGCCACACTAGCCCCGCAGGTGGCGGGGGCTTCACCCCGGCTTGAAGTCCGGATTGCCGTCGTCCGCAGCGGCGATGACGACAGGCTTCACTCCCAGCCTCTCCGCCAGCCCCGCCGAGAGCGAGTTGAGCTCCGCCTTGTGGAAGCCTGCAGACTGTTGCGCGATCCGGCCCGCGCGGTCTATGAGGAAGAGGGTGGGGGTGGCCGGCGGATCGTAGGCCCTGGATACCGTGTAGCCATCCGCGTCCGACAGGACCGGGTACGTTATGCCGAATGCGGCCGCGTAGCGGCCCGCATCTTCGGGCGTATCCTGCGCCACCGCCCAGAGGCTCCAGCCGTCGTCGGGATAGCTCTCCCTGAGCCGGTTGATGTATGGGAACGCCAGGTCGCAGGTCCCGCAGGTAGTCTTAAAGAACACCAGTAGCACAGGGCCGCGGGCCAGGGCAGCCGCGAGTGTGTAAGATTCGCCGTCAGTCCCCTTAAGGGAGAAGTCCGGTGCTCCAGTTCCCACTTCGATGGTCATAGCGATTCGCTCCTGCGGACGATGGGCTCGCAGCCTATAATAGCGTACATGCGGAGATGGCGCTGATGAGCGGTGCCGCGCGCTGACGGTGGGGGACGTTCGTATCTAGGATCCGGTCACTAACGGGCCCTCGCTGATGCCCCCTGACGGGTCGCGATGGGTGGTTCGTTTGCAATCCCGTTTGCAGTCCGGCCCGTCAAACGCGCCTCTTGGACCACCGCCACTCAACCCACGCGTCGAACTGCTCCACCCAGTGGCCCACGGCCGCCACTAGGAACAGCCCCAGCTCTCTCGGCAGACAGATATGGAATGTTACGGCTTAGGCGCACACTACGCAGACTTATCGGTGGTTGCCTGACGACCGGCGTCGATTAGACTAGAATACGGCGACATCGACGGGCTCCACCGCCATAACGCGCCGCGCTACCGCTTACGGATGTACATCAGGGGGCTCAACCAGTCCGCAGCCCTCAGGTCTCCGTATTCGCCGCCCCCGGCCTCCGTCGACCGCCCGGAGAAGAAGCCTACCTCTTCCCCGGCCTCGATGGACCACAGGTAGTACCGGTCGTCTACCCGCCAGGAGCCCGCCCCGCCGGGATTCCGCGTCCCGGCGCCGGCCAGCTTCATCGGCGAACCCACCTCGAGTTTGAACATCACCTCCACCAACCAAGCTGGATTCGTCCCTGGCGACTCGTCCTCCCAGTTCGCAGCCACGAGGATGGCATCCCCCTCCGGTGCCAGCCGCTCGACAAATGCCGAGTTCAGGCTGGCCAGTGATATCCACAGGAACCGGCCGTAGGACACTCCCTCAAGCGCCTCACTTACTTGGCTGGGGAAGAGGAACTCGTTCGGTTTCAGGTACAGGTTGCGCGTGTTGCCGTGCCCCGCGTAGATGATCGTCACCAGATCGTTTCCGTCCGAGGGTAGGCTGCTGATTGCCTCGCGAAAGGCCTCTGTGGTCACCTCAAAGTCACGGTAGTCCACGACCGGCTCCATTGGTTCGTGGAGCAGGTCTCGGCCGTCGAGAAAGCCCTCCCACGCCGCCGGTTGAAGGATCTCGTGCGGGTAGTCGCCAAACGCCTCACGCCACACCCTCTGTATCTCCTCCATGGCTGCGTCCAGCCCAGCCGGGTCGCCCGCCAGGCTTGGGGATTCGGCCACCAGCAACTCCTCCCAAATCGCCCTGCTCTCCGGCGTAAGATCGAGAGGGCTGTCGTTCGTCTGGAGGAGAAGAGCGATCTCGCGGTCCTTGTAGCCAAACTTCCTGGCCGCGTGGTAGGTGTACAGGATGTTCGCCGCACTCGGGAACCACGACGCGTCCTCGTTCGAGCCGTTCATCAGGATCATGAACCGCTCGCTCGGATCGTTTGGGTCGGTCTCCAGATCGTTCAGCGGGTTCGTCCCAGCACGGATCTCGTCGATGTTGCTCAACCCATCCTCGTCCCAGTCCTCTTCGAGCGGGCCGTCCCCGATCATGCTTGATCCGAAGATATCCCGAACGACGTACCAGCGCGACCATACCGACGGATCAGTAAGCGCCCGGAACGCTTCCACCTCCTGCTCCGACACCTCCCCGTCCTCCAAGAGTGGCTGCAGGAAATGTTGCTGGTATGGAGCCAGATGAATACCGTCTCCGTAATAGCCCGAATGGATCTCCTCCGGCATCATCTCATCCCGGATCCAGCCAACGGTCTCGATGACTTCTAGCTCGTCGTCGTCCAGCTTCCCGTCCGCATCTAGCGGTGCCAGTTCTCTGAGAATCTGCGACGTATTGCCCGGGATGACGACTTCAGCGTACAATTCCTCTGGGTCGGGTGGCGGCGAGCCGGAGCAGCCGTCCGCCAGGAGCGAGAGAGTGACGAGACTTACGAGCGCGAGGCCTGCGCGATTCATCTGATATTAGTCCCTCCATATTAAACGGACGCACCACCCATTCGTTACAAACATCGCCGACATGGGACATATGGCGGCCTTGCCTTGCCTAGCCGATAGACCAGCTAGGTTCACCTGAGCGGAACTGCACCGGCAGCGCGCCCCGTTTGACACCCACCCCGCCTGAGCGCCAAAAGAAAGAGGCGCTCCCAAGTCCGTGTTGTCGCGGGGGTGCGGCGATGAGACTCGGAAAGCGCTAATAGTATAACGCCAAGGCGCGTTCATGGTTACAGGGGTTGAAGGGTCGCGAAGAGCGGCATCCCCCGGTGACAGCCGCCCTGCCCAGGCGCCCATATTCCAACGATCGCTCACACGAAAGGCTAAGGAAACCGCTGCTCATCCCATTAGTCGGCCAGGGTCATGGTGCCGAGCACCTGAAGAAGCCATCGCCCTCGGTGCGGTCGCGCCGGCTCATCCTGTACAATGGCCTTGAGCCGTTCCAGCATCGCAAGTGGCGCTCCCGGTCAGGAGTGTGTATTGGATGGAGCGATAACAATGGTCAAGCGAGTGTCGAGCAAGAACCGGCGGAAGGGCCACGTGCGCCCGCGCAACGTCACACGGCGGGTCAACAAGGACAAGAAGGCAACTGCCGAGATGCAGATAGTCCTAGGGCTAGCGCGCCCCACACCTGCGGCTCCGAGTGGAGAAAGCGCGGAATCCGGCTAGGCGCCGGCCAGAGCGCCTGCCCGGCGACGTCGTCTTCGGCACCCGCCCTCGCGGCCGTCAGTTCGTACGTCTGGCGCCGCCCGCGGCCTGGCGTTGTACGCGTACACCTTCGTGTCGTGCATTGTGCCCTAGCCCTCGAACGTAGACAGCAGCGCCTGCCGGTAGGCATCCGTCTCCGCCGGGTCGATTAGCTGATCCGGCGGCTGCAGGCAGATCGAGTCCGCCAGCTCCGCGTACGACTCAAGCTTTCGCCGCGCCTCCTCCGGCGTCCCCGCCACGGCGTAGGCGTCGATCATCTCGTCGGAGACGGCGTCCACCATGGCAGTAGTGTCGCCCTTGAGGTCCGCCTCCTGTATACGCCTGTACTCGCTGGGGAAGGCGGCGAACACCGGCTCGTAAGTCTTCACCGTTGCGTAGAAGGCGATGGTCGCGGCGGCGGCGCGGCGGGCCGCTGCTCGGTCTTTGCCCGCGGCGCAACATACCGATAAGCAGAGGTGGAACTGCTTCCGCTCCCGGCCCGCCTGAGCGAGGCCGCGCGCCACCGAGGGCAGCACCGTCTGCCGGATCCAGGGCAGCGAGTAGATGGCGTGCCCGAGGAGGCCGTCGGCGAACTCGGCCGCCGTTCGGATCATCCCCTCGCGTACGCCGGCAAGGAAGATCGGTATGCGCTCCCGCTGCGGCGGGTAGGGTCGCTGCCAGCCCTGGATGTCCAGATCGTAGTACTGGCCGGAGAAGCGGATCGGCCGGCCCAGGTGGGCGTTCTCCGTGATCAGGCGGATGACTTGGATGCACTCCTTGATATGGGGTGTGGGCTTGCCGTAGGCGACGCCGTGCCAGCGCTCGTTCAGCCGCTTCAGTCCGGTGCCCAGGCCCAGGATGAAGCGGCCTCCGGATAGAATGTCCATGTCCAGTGCCGAGAGCGCTGTCACCCAGGGGCTGCGCACGAACGCCAGCGCGATCGAGGTGCCGAGCTGGATGCGTGAGGTGGACGTCGCTGCGGCCGCCAGGGGCAGAAACGGCTCGTGTGACATCTCCGGCGCCCATAACGTGTCGAAGCCGGCGTCCTCCGCATGGCGGGCCAACCGCGCGATCTCCTCCGCCGGTGCCACGCCAACGGCAAGTGAGTAGCGGCTCATCGTTCGCTGTTCATTCGTGTATACTCGCTACACGGAGTAGCCTATCTCAGACCCATGTGGGGCGCTAGAGGAGGGGCAGAAGCGTGACGCCTGACAAGGACGAGTTCCGCCAAGTCATGGGCCGGTTCGCCACCGGCGTTACCATCGTCACGAGCCGTCTCGGCGAGGAGCTGCATGGCATGACGGCCAACGCGGTGACGTCCGTGTCGCTGGAGCCGCCGCTGGTGCTCATCTGCGTCGACAAGTCAGCCGACAGCCACGATATCATCGATGGCAGCGGCATCTTCGCCTTCAGTATCCTGAGTCTGGAGCAGGAACGTATTGCCGACGACTTCGCGGTCAAGGAGGGCGCGGCCGCGCACAGGCTTGACGGTGTGCCGCACCATACGCGGGCCACCGGCGCCCCGATCATCGAGGGCAGCCTTGCCTATCTGGACTGCCGCGTGGTGGAGCGCTTCCCGGGCGGCGACCACACGGTATTCATCGGCGAAGTCGTGGACGCTGGACGGTTGAACGACCGGGGACCGCTCATCTTCTACCAAGGAAGCTACGGCGGGCTGGCCTAGGGTAACATTACGCCTGCTAGGCCCGGGCCCAGGGCAGAGCGCCAGCCCGAGCCTCCATTAGCGGCTTGATCAGACCGTCCGCCGCCAGGCAGACGAAGTCCAGACCGGCGTACAGGCTCGGGTCGTAGCCGCGCATGGCGGTGGTCGCTCCCTCCTCCTCCATGCGCCCGTAGTAGCCGAGGACGACCAGCGCCTTGATGTCCGCCTCGCGGCTATGCAGTCGTGGTCCTGCATCGGCCAGCAAACGGCGGAAGTTGCGCCGGACGCTTAATCCGATATCCCCGAGCTCGTCCGGCGGTCTCCCTACGATAGTCATGCCGCCATCGCCGTGGAGCCGCTGGATCGTCCAGGTGTCTATCGTACCCAACTCCACCCACTGGCCTAAGGTATCGAGGCCGGCGGCCCGCTCCCAGATCAGTTCGAAGAGCTGGTCCAGGTGCTCTTCGGACTCCGGCAGACGGTGCAGGCGGGTGCTGTCCAGGTCGTAGGTGCCCTTGACCCGCTCTGTGAGGCGGGCCCAATGGTGGTTGAGCCCACCGCTGACTGACATCAGGGAGCCTTCCTCCTGCTGCTTCTTGATGAAGATGGAGATCGGCAGCGGCACGTAAGCGCGCTGCCCCGGCTCCAGCCGCACCGCGGTCTCACGGGTCAGCTTGAGAAGGTTCTGCGTCTCGTTGGCGCCGCTGGGCAGGTCCGCGCCGGGGGGTAGCCAGAGTGCGCACGCCCCGGTGAGCTCCGCCGTCATCTCATCCTGGAGACGCTCGCGATGGACGATCCAGGCCTGATTCTCAGTCGCCTCGAGGATCGGATGCACCTCGACGGCGAGGCGGAAGGAGCCGTCCGTGGCGCTGGCGGCGAGGACGTTTGGGCCGGGCTCCTGCCGCTCTTCTATCGTGAAACGGCGGCCGTGCTGTTCGGCCAGCCAGGCCAGGAGCAGGTTCAGGCAGACGTCTTGTTCGCGCATGCGTAGGCTTCTCGACCGCTGACTTCAGTCCGCGGGATTGCCCCTGCCTGAAGCAGAGTTATTTTACTGACTCCACGATCATGGAGATGCCCTGGCCGCCGCCGATGCAGAGGGTGGCCAGCCCCCGCTTCGCCTCGCGGCGCTTCATCTCGTACAGGAGCGTCACCAGGATGCGGGTGCCGCTGGCGCCTATCGGGTGACCCAGGGCGATAGCACCGCCGTTGACGTTCACCCGTTCCCAGTCCCAGCCCAGCTCGCGCCCCACAGCCAGCGACTGGGCGGCGAACGCCTCGTTCGCTTCGATCAGGTCGATCTCATCCAGCGACAGGCCGGACTTGGCCAGCACGTTCCGCGTGGCCGGTATCGGGCCCAGCCCCATCACGCGAGGCGCCACACCGGCGGAGGCGTAGGCGCGCACGGAGGCCAGGGGCTTCACGCCCAACTCCTCCGCCTTCTTGACGGACATCACCACCACAGCGGCGCCGCCGTCGTTGATGCCGGAGGCGTTGCCGGCGGTGACGCTGCCGTCGGATGCGAACGCGGGCCGCAGCCCTCCCAGCTTCTCCGCGGTGGTGTCAGGCCGTGGGTGCTCATCCTTATCGACGGCGATCGTCTCCTTGCGCTGCTTGACCTCAACCGGCACCACCTCCTCGGCGAAGACGCCCGTCTCCCAGGCCTGGCCCGCCCGCCGCTGGCTCTCAGCGGAGAAGGCGTCCTGGTCGCCGCGCGAGATCTCGCGCTCTTGGGCGATGTTCTCGGCGGTGCTCCCCATGTGACAGTCCTCAAGGGCGCACCAGAGGCCGTCCCTGATCATGTGATCTATAACCTCGCCGTGGCCCATCCGGTAACCGTAGCGGGCCTTCGGTAGGAGATAAGGAGCACTGGACATCCCCTCCATGCCGCCTGCGACTACGATTTCGGCGTCGCCGAGCATGATGGCGCTCGTGGCCAGGGCGACGGTCTTGAGGCCGGAGCCGCATACCTTGTTGATAGCGGTGGCGGGGGTGCTATCGGGGATGCCCGCGGCGAGGGCGGCCTGGCGGGCCGGATTCATCCCCAGCCCGGCCGAGAGGACGTTTCCCATGAGCACCTCGTCGACCTGCTCCGGCTTGACGCCCGCCCGGATCAGCGCCTCGGCGATTGCGGTCGCTCCCAGCTTGGTGGCTGGGACATCGGCGAACGCGCCGCCAAAGGTGCCGATAGGTGTACGCACCGCCCCGGCGATGACGACTTCGTTCATGGTGTCCTCCAATCCAGCGTTGGGCGTCTAGCATCGTATCTGGTGCACGGGTAAGGGGTCAAGCGGAGGTCGGCCCGCTACCGCGCGTCAATGTGCGCCTCGCCCCGCCTACCGGCCCTCCTCCGGCAGTGCCACGCCAAGGCTGCGCCACATGTACCAGGTACCTACGCTGCGATAGGGCCGCCAGGGCTCCGCGATGCGCTGCATCTCCTCCGGCGTGGGTGGGCCCGGCAGGCCGTACGCCTGCCGGAATCCGCGCTGCACGCCGATGTCGTCCACGGGCAGCACGTCCGGCCGGCCCAGGGAGAAGAGCAGAAACATCTCCGCCGTCCAGCGGCCTATCCCCTTCACGGAGGAGGCCCTGTTGATCACTTCCTCGTCGTCCAGCGATGCGAACTCCCCCTCATTGAGCTGGCCGCTGGCGAACTTCTCCGACAAGTCGCGCAGGCAGGCGAGCTTCTGTCGGGAGAGGCCGGCTGAGCGGAGCTGCTCGTCGCTCGTCGCCAGGAGCTGCTCGGGGGTAAAGAAGCGCTTGTCATCGGTGTCCAGCGCCTCCAGGACGCGGTTCATGATGGCGCGAGCCGCCGGGCCGGCGAGCTGCTGAAAGAAGATGGCGCGTGCCAGGGAGCGGAATGAGCCGTCGCGGGGCTCAAGGGCGAACGGGCCCACGCTATCGATGACGCGGGCCAGAACGGGATCCGCGCTACGCAGATGGGCGACGGCCGCTTCCGGGTCGTATCTGAGCACGGGATGGATTGTAGCACGCCGGGCGGCGCCGCAATAAACTAGTCGCACTGTAACACCTGGCCCTCCTTCCTGTTAAAGGATTAGGGTACCATTTGCGGCGCTACGATCCTTGGATATTAGCGCAATTGAGGAGGGGCGACTTCATGACCACCAGATTCATAGTCCTGGTAGCGGATCGGGATGATCCGAAGCACGGAGAGATCGTGGTTGTGGACACCACCGCCGAGGCCGAGCGGCTTGTCGAGACTCTACTCGAGGCCGGCTTCGACCGGGAGCGGGTGCGGGTGTTCACCGGCACTGAGATGGAGGCGCAGGTGTCCCAGCGCCCCAAAGTGGAGCTGGTGGAAAGGGGCCTGGATGAGCCCGCGCCCTCCGACGACTCGCCTGCTGAAGAGGATGTCCAGCCTGCTGAGGCCTTGAGCGAGGCTCACGCCGCAGAGGTGGAGAAGGAGAGCAGCCCCTCGCGCCCGCTCAGCACTCCGCCTGAGCAACCAGTAGAAATGATGCCTGAGCTGCTCCACTAGGCTCCCGCGTTCGGCGATACCCCTGAGCAGGCGGTCTCCGACGGGACCGCGCCCGTGTATACTGTCGTACGCGGATGCCGGATCGACGAGCGGAGGGAACGGCAACCGTGAGGTATCATCGCGGTGCATACATCTCAGGACGTCACGATAGGCCGCGCGGCAAGCCTGCGTCGCTTGCCCGTCCTCATCCTTGTTTCGATCCCAGTCACGGCAGAGATACTCTTCGGTGAGATCATCTTCGCTGGTCATATCGTCCTTCTCGTCGAAGGTCTGGGGTTCGCTTGGGGCCTGGCAGCGTTCATCGCCATCTGGGCGGCGCTAGGGCTGGCAGTGCTGGCGGTCAGGGATATCTTGTGGCCTCGCATGCTGCCCCTGCTTGAGCCGCTCTTTGCGAGCCTTGCCAGCCACGCAACCGGCCTTCTGGCACATACGCGGGTCAAGGCGGCGCTCATGGTTCTTGGGGTTTCTGTCGTCGCGGCCGTGGCTGGGTTAACCAGCGCCCTCGCCGGCGGCGAGATAGTGGACTGGGCGGTCGAGCATCGCGCCAGCGTGGCGGCGTTTCTCATCGCCACCGCCGCCGTACTCGTGATCCTCCTGATGATGGCGCGGATCGGTCGGGGGATCCAGAGCTGGGTTCGCAGAGTCGCAGCGACCGCGGGCCCGGCGACCCGCTCATTCGCAACCCTGGTAACGATGGTGGCGCTGGGGCCGGCGCTGAGCTGGCTGCTGTTCCCCCTGCTCGGCTATTCAGGCCGGACCACCTACGCTCTTACACTGGCTGCTGCGCCCGTGTTCGGCGCCTTCTGGGTGCCGTTCTACGCACTCGGTGTCTGGAGTCTGCTGCAAGGGTTGGTCTGACGGCCTATCCAATGCTCAGGCCCAGCAGGAACAGCGCCACCGCTACCATCATGGCCAGCCGCAGGCGGCCGGCGAGCGGGTACGGTCGCAGGCCGGCAAAGACGATCACGCCGGCGATGGGTGGCACCAGCAGGACGTTGATCACCTCCGCGGCGGGAGCGTTCGTGGCGGTGAGCAGCGCCTGAAGGGCGAAGGCGAACGCCGCCGTAATCATCGTGAGGAGAAGCAGGCGGCGCAGAGGTATCCGCGGCCGTGGTGTGGACACTGCGTGCGCCTCAGACGTAAGGTAGGATGAGAGGGCGGCTACTGGAGGTACATGCCGCCGTTGATGTTAATCTGGGCGCCCGTTATATACTCGCCCTCGCTCACCAGGAAGCGGCAAAGGGTGGCAACCTCCTCCGGCTTGCCGAAGCGCCCAAGGGGGATCTTCGCCAAGAGCGCCTGCTGCACCTCCTCCGTCAGGTCCGTCACCATCTCCGTCGCGATGAAGCCCGGGCACATCGCGTTCACGGTGATGTTGAAGCGGGCGAACTCCTGCGCTGCCGACTTCGTGAAGCCGACGATCCCCGCCTTGGCCGCCGCGTAGTTGGACTGTCCCAGGTTCCCCATCTGCCCCACGATGGACGACATGTTGACGATGCGGCCGCCGCCGCGCTCGATCATGTGGGGCAGCGCCGCGTTGGTGCAGTAGAAGACGCTGCTTAGGTCGGTGGCGATAACCTCCTGCCACTCCTCCGCGCTCATGCGACGGATCGTACGGTCGCGGTTGACGCCGGCGTTGTTCACGAGGATATCGATGCCGCCGAACTCCTTGACGGTGGTATCAATCAGGTTCTGGACGTCGTCCGGGTGGGCCACGCCCGCCTGCACGCAGATCACCTCCTGGCCTTTGTCTTTCATCTCGGCCTCTAGCTGCTCCGCCAGCTCCTTGCTCTGGAAGTAGTTGATGACCACCTTGCAGCCGTGGTCGGCCAGTTCGCGTACAATGGCGCGACCAAGCCCGCGGGAGCTTCCGGTGACGATGGCAACCTTACCGTGGTTCAGACAGGACACAGGCGACCCTCCCTCTGGCGAGCGTGCTTACGATTTATACCACGCCCGTAGCTTTACACTCACTATGCTTCATCTAGGACACGAACGAGGTTCCCCAGTTTGTCCATCAGGCCCGTCTGGAGCAGGCCCGCTATCTGACGCAGGTGAAGCAGGTCGTGATAGGCCCAGTAGTTGGCGATGTTGGCGGCGCTGATCTCCCCGGCCTCGTCGTGCTCGCCCGTGCGGGCCATGGCAACGGCGTCCAGAGAGCGTAGCCAGCCAATGTCCTCCGCCCGTCGCATGTCAAGCTCTTCGAGCAGCGCTCCCAGCGGGCGTTCCAAGTAGCCGGAGTCCTCCAGCCGTGCCGACGGGTCGATCGAGCGGATGAACGGCCGGTTCTCGCTTACGATGCGGCTGATCCGCTCACGGAAGGCTATCCCTTCCACGTCTAGGAGGTGGGCTACCACGTGTTTGGGGGACCACCCTTCGTTGTTGATCCGTTCGCGGGCTCGTTCCGGGACGGAACTCAACAAGTCGCGCAGCAGCCTGGGTGTGCCGGCGATAACGGCCAGTGCTGTGGGGTCGAGCCCTGAGTCAGGCATTCCGTCTTAACCTCGCCCAGCTACACCGCCGTTGGAGCGCGGTAGTCCCCGAATGCGTTACGCATCACGTCGCAGATCTCGCCCAGGGTCGCGTACACCCTGACCGCCTCCATGATCGGGTGCATCAGGTTTTCGCCATCGCGGCAGACGTCGTCCAGCCGCTTGAGGGCGGCCTCAACGGCGGCGCCATCGCGTTGCTTCTTAAAGGCGTCAAGTTTCTTGATCTGGGCCCGCTCGGCCGCCGGGTTCACGCTGAAGGTCATCTGCGGCTCCTCTTCCGCAACCCGGAATTTGTTGACGCTCACGATCGTCTTTCGGCCTTCGTCGACCGCGCTCTGATGGGCCCAGGACGCTTCCTGTATCTCCCGCTGCATGTAGCCGGACTCAATGGCGGTGACGGCGCCTCCCATGTCCAAGACACGGTCTAGGTACTCCCAGGCCCCCTTCTCCAGCTCGTTTGTCAGCGACTCGATGTAGTAGGAGCCGCCCAGGGGGTCCGCCGTGTCGGTGACGCCGCTCTCGTAGGCGATGATCTGCTGCGTGCGCACGGCGATGCGCTGGGCCTCCTCGGTGGGCAGGGCCAGCGCTTCGTCGTAGCAGGACAGGGCCAGCGACTGCACCCCGCCCAGCACCGAGGCCAGCGCCTGCAGGGTCGCCCTCACGATGTTCAGCTCCGGCTGCTGTGCGGTTAGGGTAGCGCCGCCGGTCTGGACGTGCGTGCGAAACGTCCAGGAGCGAGGGTCCTTGGCGCTGTAGCGCTCGCGCATGATTTTGGCCCACATTCGGCGCAGGGCGCGGTACTTGGCGATCTCTTCCAGGAAGCTGTTCTGAGTGTTGAAGATCCAGGAGATGCGCGGCGCGAAGTCGTCGATCTCCACGCCGCGGTCAAGCGCCGCGTCGATGTAGGCGATGGCGTTGGCGAAGGTGAACGCCATCTCCTGCACGGCGCTGGAGCCGGCGTCGCGGATGTGATAGCCGCTGATGCTGATGCTGTTGAACTTCGGCAGCTCCTTGGCGCAGTACGCGATGAGGTCTGCGGCCAGCCGCAGTGAAGGCCGCGGCGGGTAGATGTAGGTGCCGCGGGCCACGTACTCCTTGAGCACGTCGTTCTGGACCGTGCCCTGGATCTTGTCGTTGGGCACACCCTGCTTCTGGCCGACCACGGTGTACATGGCGACGAGCACGGCGGCGGGGGCGTTTATCGTCATGGAGGTGCTCACCTGGTCCAGGGGGATGCTGTCGAACATCGTCTCCATGTCGTCGAGCGTGTCGATCGCCACCCCCACCCTGCCCACCTCACCCTCCGACATCGGGTCGACTGAGTCGTATCCGAGCTGCGTCGGCAGGTCAAAGGCGACGGAGAGGCCTGGTTGCCCCTCCTTGAGAAGAAACTTGAACCGCTCGTTCGTCTCCTCGGCGGTGCCGAAGCCGGCGTACTGGCGGATAGACCACAACCGGCCGCGGTACATCGTGGGCTGAACACCGCGGGTGTACGGGTACTCGCCCGGGAAGCCCACGTCGCGGCCGTAGTCTGTGTCTGCGACGTCCAGGGGGGTGTAGAGGCGTTCGGTCTGGGTTGAGCTGGTGCGAAAATCCGTGTCCGAGCGCTCGCTGGAGCGCTCCAGCGCCTTCTTGAGGGTGGTCGCCTGCCACCGCTCCTTCTCCTCCGCTATGCGCTCCAACTCTTGTTTGTCCGCCATACGCTGCCTCTCCCTAGCCGGGGCTACTTCGGCGTCTCCGATCTCGCCTCGTCCGCCGGCCGCCTGGCGATCATCACCGAGCGCCGGAAGCTCATCACGACCTTGCCGTCCTGGTTGCGCGCGCGTGTCTCGACGCTTACGATGCCCCGGTCCGGCCGCGAGGACGACTCCTTCTTGTCCAGCACCTCGGACTCCGAGTAGATAGTATCGCCGTGAAACGTGGGTGCGAAGAACTTGATCTCCTCAAATCCCAGGTTGGCCAGCGCTTTGCCGCTGACGTCCGGCACGCTCTGGCCCATGGCGATGTCCACAACCAGGTTGCCGACGACGACCTGGCGGCCGTAGTCGCTATCTTTGGCGTAGTTGGCGTCGATGTGCAGGGGGTGATGGTTCATCGTCAGCATGCAGAACAGGATATCGTCGGACTCCGTGATCGTCCGGCCCGGCCAGTGCTTGTACACGTCGCCGACGTTGAACTCCTCGAAGTATCGTCCGAACTGGGCCATACGCTTTACTCTCCGTACATCTTGAGCAGGTTGCGTGCTATCACTAGCTTCTGGATCTCGTTGGTGCCTTCGCCGATGAGCATGAACGGGGCGTCCCGGTAGTAGCGCTCCACGCGCAGCTCCTTCGAGTAGCCGTAGCCGCCGTGGATGCGCATCGCCTGTAGCGCCACCTCCTGCGCCGTCTCCGTGCAGAACAGCTTCGCCATTCCCGCCCACATATCGGCGCGCTCGCCGGCGTCCTTCTTCGCCGCCGCAGCCCGGGCCAGGAGCCGCGCCGCCTCGATCTTCGTCGCCATCTCCGCCAGCATGAGCTGGATCGCCTGGTGGTCCGCGATCGGCTGGCCGAACGTTTCGCGCTGCTTGGCGTACTTGATCGAGTCCTCCAGGGCGGCGGTGGCGAGCCCCACAGCGCGGGAGGCCACGTTCACGCGACCGATCTCTATCGTCGACATTATCTGGAGCCAGCCCTGGCCTTCCTCGCCGCCCAGGAGGCTGGCCGCCGGCACGCGCGCGTCCTCGAACGCCAGCTCTGTCGTGTCGATTCCCTTATACCCCAGCTTCTCAAGGATGCGCCCCACGGTCATGCCCGTTGTCGTCTCCTTCTCGACGATGAAGACGCTCATGCCCTTATAGCGTGGCTGCGCCTGGAGGTCCGTCTTGGTGAGTACGGCGAATATCTTGGCGTGGACGCCGTTGGAGACCCACATCTTGTTGCCGTTCAGGAGATAGTCGTCGCCGTCGCGGACAGCTTTAGTCTGGATCGCCTGGAGGTCGGAGCCGGCGTCTGGCTCCGTCATGCAGAGGGCGCACCGTCGCTCGCCGGTGGCCATGTCGGGGAGGAGGCGCGATTTCATCTCCTCGCTGCCGTACGTCTTGATCATCCAGGAGATCATCGTGTGCGTGTTGAGGATGCCGCCCAGGCTCATCCAGCCGCGGGATAGCTCCTCCACGATTGCGGCGTAGGTGGTGAAGGGGAGGTCCAGGCCGCCGTACTCCTGCGGGATCGTGGCGCCGAACATCCCCAACCCCTTCAGCTGCTCGACGAGGTCAGTGGGGTATTCGTCCGCGTGCTCCAGCTCCGTGGCTACCGGCATGACCTCTTTCTCCACGAAGTGGCGCACCTCAGTGACGATCATCTGTTGCTCTTCGGTGAGGGTGACCAGAGAGGGGATGGGCATGGTCTACTCCTGCGTGCTGATTCCGGCCGCGTCTGCCCATCGTAGAAGGCGCTTGGCCTGCCAGTAGATCGGTGTGTCGATCATCTTGCCGTTCACGGGGATAGCGGCGCGGCCCTTCGCGATCCCCTCCTTATCCATGAGGCGTACCACATCCCTCGCATCGGCGATCTCTTGTTCGGTCGGCGAGAAGACGCGATTGACCACCTCCACCTGGCCGGGGTGGATGCAGTACTTGCCGCGGAAGCCTAAGCTGCGGGCGTAGCTGGAGTCTCGCTCCAGGTGCTCCATATCGGTGTAGTCCGGCTCCGGTGTGTCGATAGCCGCTAGATCGGCGGCAGCGGCGGCCGTCGCGAGCTGCGCCCGCGGCCATTCGATCTCCCGCGCCTCTTCGCTGCGTTGGAGCCCCGTGTCCACCGCCAGGTCCTCCGCTCCCAGAGACAACCCAACCAGCCGCGGCGATGCGGCGGATATCTCTCGCGAGTTCAGAATCCCCTCCGCCGATTCAACCAGCGGGATTATGCTCACTGTGCCCGTCTCCATCCCCTGCTGTCGCTCCAGGATCGTTAGGTAGTGGTCGGTGCGCCTGACCGTCTCAGCGGTATGCGCCTTCGAGAGCACGATGCCGTCCAGACCCGGTCGGACCACAGCCAGCAGATCGTCCTCCAGAAGGCCGGTGTGCAGGCCGTTCACGCGGACAAACGTGGCGAAACCACTGTGGGGCATGCCGTCGATCGCCTCTGCCGCTGCGGCTCGCGCCTTCGCCTTCTCGGCCGGCGGTACAGAGTCCTCCACGTCCAGGCAGACGACATCCGCTCCTGTCTCCGGGGCTCGCGTGACGAACCGCTCGACGATAGTGGGTACAAAGAGAATGCTGCGCATTATTGGGATGGTGCGCTGTTTTTCGTACATCTGGTCTGGTCTCAAACGTGGATTATTGGCGGGCTTCGCCTGGGATGCGCGCCTTAGTTTAATCCTAGTTTGCGCTAAACTGCAAGTTGATCTATAGACACTAGGCCCCCGCGCGCCCCGCATCCATTGCTTGACCCTATATCCCAGCGGCGGCTATAATCGCCCGCGCAGCCCCGGTAAAGGGGCCCGTCCTCGATAGGGCCTGCTACTACGGGTTGACCTCCCGGTATACGATGTCGTGGGAACCGGCCCCCGGCACGAGACGGATCGCATGGCGCTCCTCAGGAGCCAATCAGATGCCGACGGAGAAGCGCGTCAGGCGGTGACCGCGACCTAGTTCAAAGGAGGAGCTATTCGACATGCGAAACCCCAGGGCGTTCCTCGCGCCGCTGGCCGTCGGTGCGCCGACACCGCCGAGCGAGCTTCCCGCGCGGCCCTCTCGAATGATCCACTTCTTTCCTCCGCAGAATGAGAGGGTGCGTACGAAGATCCCGCAGATTATCCCACAGGTCGATGTGCTGCTTGGCAACCTTGAAGACGGGATCCCAGCGGAAGACAAAGAAACGGCGCGTGAGGGCCTTATCGAAGTCGCACTGAACAACGAGTTCGGTAGCACGTCGCTGTGGACGCGCATCAATAGCCTGGACAGCCCTTGGGTCCTCGATGATCTCCTGGCCGTCATCCCAAAGATCGGCAACAAGTTAGAGGTGGTCATGGTCCCTAAGGTGGAAGGGCCGTGGGATATCCACTACCTTGACCGCCTGCTTGCACAGCTAGAGGCAAAGCACGGAATCAAGAAATCCCTCCTGATCCACGCCATCCTCGAAACCGCGCTAGGAGTCTCCAATGTGGAGGAGATCGCCGCCGCGAGCCCCCGGATGCAAGGTATCAGTCTCGGGCCGGCAGATCTGGCTGCTTCTAGGCGGATGAAGACGACGAGAGTCGGTGGCGGCCATCCAGCGTATCAGGTGATCGCCGATCCCGATCCGGAGGACCCCGACGCACAGCGACTATCGGCACAGCAAGATCCCTGGCACTACACTCTGGGTCGCATGGTCGACGCCTGCAACTCAGCGGGTATTCTGCCGTTCTACGGCCCGTTCGGCGCCATTGAAGATCCGCTGGCGTGCCAGCATCAGTTCAGGTCCGCTTTCTTGATGGGCTGCGTCGGCGCCTGGACACTGCACCCGAGCCAGATCGACATCGCCAGGCGCGAGTTCAGTCCCCCGGTCGAGGAAGTCAAGACTGCGAAGCGTATCATCGAAGCCATGGGTGATGGAACCGGCACTGTGATGCTCGACGGGAGAATGCAGGACGATGCTACGTTCAAGCAGGCGCAGGTCATGGTGCAGACGGCGAGGATGATCGCCGAGCGCGATCCGGAGTACGCTGAGCTCTACGGTCTGTGATGCAACGGGCCTAAGCCATGCGCTTCTACGAGTTCGAGGCCAAGAAGCTTCTCGCCATGCACGGCGTCCGCCTGCCGCAAGGCGGCACCGCCGAGAGCCCCAAAGAGGCCGGGAAGCTCGCCGTCGAGGTCGGTGGGCCTGTGGTCCTCAAGTCGCAGGTGCTCAGCGGGGGCCGCATGAAGGCCGGCGGCGTCAAGTTTGCCGACACGCCGGAGGAGGCGCAGCGGGAGGCCGTTACTATCCTCAACCTGGAGATCCGCGGGCAGCGTCCGCGCGGCATTCTCGTGGAGGCGAAGGCAGCCGTCGTGAATGAGTATTACGCCGCCGTCACCTACGACGCGCTGGCCAAGCTGCCGGTGATGATCTTCAGCGATATGGGCGGCATCGACATCGAGCAGGTGGCCGAGGAACACCCGGAACACGTGGCCAAGGCCAACTTCTCCGCCCTCCTCCCCTTCTCCGACTTTAGGGCGAAGGAGATGATCGCCTCTCTAGGCATCGGCGGCGGAGAGCTCGTTCGTCTTACGGACGTCATGAGCCGTCTGGCGCGGGTGTTCAGCCAGTACGGCTTGACCCTGGCCGAGATCAACCCCCTCGCACAGCTTGAGGACGGCTCGTTCGTGGCGCTGGACTGCCACATCGATATGGAGGAGGAGGCGCGCGACGGTCAGACGGCGATCCTCGAGGAGCTGGGCGTCGGCCGTGAGGAGACGCGCCAGGCGCGGCCTCCCACCGAATTCGAGATCAAAGGCGCGCTCATCGACGCGCAGGACCACCGCGGTGTGGCGGGACGCGTGGTGGGGTTCGACGGAAACCTGGGGCTGGTCATCGGCGCCGGCGGCGGCAGCCTCACCATCTTCGACGCCATACGCAAGCACGGCGGCCGGCCCGCAAACTACTGCGAGATCGGCGGCAACCCCAGCGTGCACAAGGCAAAGGAGCTCACCAAGCTCATCCTCAGCAAGACCGGCGTGGAGAAGATCGCGGTCATCATGAACGTCGTCAGCAACACGCGCGTGGACATCGTCGCTCGCGGCGTAATCAAGGGGGTAGTGGAGTCCGGCTACGACCCGGCCGAGAAGATCGCCATCTTCCGCATACCCGGTGCCTGGGAAGAGGACGGCTTCAAAATTCTTCGCAAGTATGGCGTAGAGTACGCGGACCGCACGGTCCCCATGTCCGAGGCCGCTCGGCGCGCCGTAGAGAAGATCTCAAACTGATGGCAGCGTACGTGATCGCGCAGATGGAGGTCCACGACCCGGCAAAGTACCGCGAGTACGCATCGAAGGTCGGGCAGACGGCTTCTGCGTACGGCGGCCGGATTCTCGCCGCCAACGACGCTGAGGTGAAGGAGGGCGAGCCGCCGTTTCGCCGCACGATTATCGGCGAGTTTTCATCTTCGAAGGACCTGCGGGCGTGGTACGAGTCGGACGCCTACCAGAAGATCTTGCCACTTCGGCTCGAATCGACGACCAGCATCCTATTCTTCGTGGAAGGGTTCTCTCTGCCGCCGATCGACAAGGAGCCACAGGGCTAGCCGATGTCCATCCTCATCGACGAGAACACCACCTTCATCATCCAGGGGATCACCGGCCGCGAGGCGGTGAATATGACGCGCGAGTGCCTGAACTACGGCTCCAAGATCGTAGGTGGCGTCACGCCCGGCCGCGGCGGCCGCGACGTCTACGGCGTGCCCGTCTGCGACACCGTGGCCGAGATCACGTCCCGCGAGCGTGTGGACGGCTCCGTCCTCACCGTGCCCCCCGCCTTCGTCCGGGACGCCGCATTCGAGGCGATAGAGAACGGCATCAAGCTGCTGGTCATCGTCACCGAGCGTATTCCCCGCTCCGAGGTGGCACAGATCACCGAGCTTGCCCGCATGCACGGAGCGCGGCTCATCGGCCCCAACTGCCTGGGCATCATCTCGCCCGGCAAGTCCAAGATGGGCGGCGTCGGTGGCCCCGCGGAGGACACACGAAAGGTCTACCAGGCAGGGCCTATCGGTGTTATGTCGCGTAGTGGCGGCATGACGACCGAAATCTCCAACGCCCTCAACGCCGCCGGCCTGGGTCAGAGCAGCGCCGTCAGCATCGGCGGCGACGCTATCATCGGCTCCACCTACGCGGAGCTGATGCCGCTGTTTGAGGCCGACCCGCAGACGAAGGCGATCGTCATCTACTCGGAGCCCGGCGGCCCTATGGAGGCGCAGCTCGCATCCTACGTCAGCGAGAACAATAGCCGCCTGCCCATCGTCGCCTTCATGGCGGGGCGGTTCATGGACGCCATGCCCGGCATGCGCTTCGGCCACGCCGGCACCATCGTCGAGGGGAAGCAGGACACCGCCGCCGAGAAGATCCGACGCCTCAGCGAGGCCGGCATCTCCGTCGCCGAGGAGATATCCGACATCCCCGCGCTGGTCAAGCAGCGCCTCAAGGGGACGGCCTGATGCGAGCTTCGACCACCCTCACCTCGACCCTGCGGGTCACCCCTCTCCCGCCTGGCGGGAGAGGGGACGGGGGAGAGGGGCCATAGCATGCCCTCCATGTTCATCCGGCTGGAGGTCGACGCGGAGGCCGCTGCTGACCGAGAGCTGTCCAAGAAGCTGGTGGACGTCTGCCCCGTCAACATCTTCG
>CAZYOV010000009.1:0-10743 GCA_964649215.1 uncultured Dehalococcoidia bacterium | reverse complement strand
GCTGACCGAGAGCTGTCCAAGAAGCTGGTGGACGTCTGCCCCGTCAACATCTTCGATCTCGACGGCGAGGGCAAGGTGCGGGTGGTTGAGGAGAACGAGGACGAGTGCGTGCTCTGCGACCTCTGTGTACAGGCGGCTCCGCCCGGCAAGGTCCGCGTTATCAAGCTGTACGAGGAAAAGTCAGGCTAGCCGGCTGAGGCCTAGCCTCACCCGCTAGTCGCCGCCGCCGTCCGCCGTCCCCGCCGCGGGCATCGGGCTAACCTCCTCCGACATCGGCACCGTGGGCAGCCACTCCAGCCAGGAAGGCAGGTACCAGTTCCACTTGCCGAGGAGCTTCATGGTCGTCGGTAGGACGAACGCGCGGATGATCGTGGCGTCGATGGCGATGGCGACTGCCAGGCCGAAGCCGAACTGCTTCAGACCGATGTCCCTCGTGAAGGCGAAGATGAGCGCTACCGCGACCATGATCGCCGCCGCGTTCGTGATCACGCCGGCGGTCTCCTTCATGCCCTGAGCGATAGCCTCGTCGGTGCTGAGCCCCTGCTCATACTTCTCCTTGATCCGCGCCATGACGAACATCTCGTAATCGATGGAAAGGCCGAACAGGAGCGAGAACAGGAACAGCGGCAGCCAGGACTCGATGATGCCCGTGGCCTCAAAATCGAGGACCCCCTCCAGCAGCCAGCCCTCCTGGAACACCAGCACGAGCAGGCCGTAGGCGGCGAACACGGAGAACAGGTTCAGTACGATGGCCGTGAGAGCGATAACGACCGACCTGAACGTGAGCAGGAGGATGATGAAGGCGAGCCCGAGGACGAAGGCGAAGACGATGGGCGTCCGGTTGATGATGTTCTCCCTGAAGTCTATGTTGCCGGCCGTGGCGCCGGTGACCAGGGCGTCGGCGGAGCTGTCCTCGAAGGCCGCCGGTATCAGGTCGTCGCGCAGCTCGTTCACGGCGTCTATCGCGCGGTCCTCGCCGGCGTCGCCGTTGACGGGGATGAACAGCAGCGCCGTGTCGCCGGCGTCGCTGAAGTCCGGCTCCCGCGCCACCGCCCCGTAGAGAGCCTCCGGGTTGTCCTCTGAGACCAGGTCCTCTCCCACCAGGCCCAGCAGCGCGGCGGTCGAGTTGCGAATCTCCTCCGCGAAGACGTTCTGCTTCTCCCCAGCGTCGACAACGACGATGGCCGGCTGGACCAGCCCCAGCGTGAAGCTCTCCTCCAGAGCGATGAGCGCCTTCTTGGCTTCGGCATCGTCGGAGAAGCTCCTGGGGCCGTTGAAACCCAGGTTCAGGGTGAGCGTGGGCGCTGCAATGGCAATCAAGACAGCGATGACCACCACTGCGGGGATGATGGGCCGCGCCAGCACCCGGTCAACGATGAACCCCCACACCCCCTCGCCTCGCTCCTGGCCCCGACCCAGGAAGGGTATGCTGAGCCGGTTCAGGTTGTCACCCATCATGGCGATGATCGCTGGCAGGAGCGTCATGGCGCTGAACACGGCGAACAGAACGACGACGATGGAGGCGAGGCCCAGGCTGCTGAAGACCGGGTCGCCGATCAGGAACATGCCAGCTACCGCGAACACTGTGGTGGCGCCGGCGAAGAAGATCGCCTTGCCTGAGGTGCCCGTGGCCACCTGCAGCGCCTCCTCCTTGGAGCGTCCGGCGCTGCGTTCGCGGCGATAGCGGGTGATGACGAACAGGGAGTAGTCGATTCCGGTGGCGAGACCGATCAGCAGCACAACCTGCTGGTAGACCTCGACCAGAGGGAACACCTGGCTGATGATGGCCAGGGCGCCCATCGTCACTATGATGGCGGCGAAGGCGAGGGCCAGCGGTACGACGGCCGCGACCAGGGCGCCGAAGGCGAGGATGAGGATGGCGAACGTTATCGGCAGGTTGACTATTCCTGCGCGAGCGAAGTCCTCGTCGATGATGTCGGTTAGCTGCTTCGTGAGCGAGACGTCGCCGCCGATGAAGATATCGAACCCTTCGGCCTCCTCTTCGGCTCGATCGACGGTGTCCAGCACGATGTCGATGTCGTCGACTGCGTCCTCAATCTCTCCCTCGATCTCGACGAGGGCGAAGGTGACGTCGCCGCCTGTCTCGTTCTGGGCGACGAACGGCGAGTCTTCTCGCGGCAGAAGGCCCCCGCCCAGTTCCTCCGGCAGGATCGTGTTGTAGTGGCTCGTCGTGTCGCCGACGATGCGCGTGTCGGTGACGACGGTGGTGCCGCCGATGACCAGCGTATCCTCGGCCACAAGCCCCTTCAGCTCCCGGAGGAGTCCCGTTACGGTGTCTTCGTACGCGGGGTCGTCGACGGTGAGCGACGGGTGCGAGAAGACGATGATCTCCTGGGCGATGTCCTCCTCCTCGCCGAACCTCTCCTCGAAGACGTCAGCCGCCTCGCCCGCTTCCCCCGGCGCCGCCATGTCGATGTCCGTGTTGGCGCCTATTCCAGAGCAGGCGGCGAGCGCGATGATGACGGCAAGTACCCAGCCTATGGCCACGGCCTTGCGGTGCCGGGCGCTCCACATGGCGATGCGTGAGGTGAAGGACTGGCCTTGAGGTGCGGACGATGTCATCTCCCTACGTCCTTTCCGGCTTTTTTCTCAGCCGCATCTTTGCCTAGAAGTCGAAATTGACGAACCGGCCGCCTTCGACCCTGCACATCACAAGGCCCACGTCGGCGCCCTCGCCTACCCGGTCGCCGTTCTCGTCGAAGGCCACAGCGCCGGAGACCCCGGCCAGCTCAACAGCGGCCACGGCGGCCCGCAGCTCCAGCGGGTCGATCAGCAGTGACTCGTCCGCCTGCTCCTGGGCGACCTGCGCCAGGGCGTCCAATAGCACCGTCACGGCGTCGACGAGCTGGGCGGGGAACGGCGTTTCGGGTTCGCTCCCGATGATACTGACGTATTCAGACAGGAACTCCTCGGGCAGCGTGAGCGAGCAGCCAGCGAACACAGCGCCCTCAGCCAGCTCGCCCAAAGGCTCGATGAAGTCCGGCACCGACACGAGACCATCGCCCCCGAGGAATGTTCCGCCATATTCGGCATCTCGCAGCTGTCGGTAGAGGAGCGCGCCCTCGGGATGGAACCCTGCGAAGACGGCCACGTCCGGGTCGCCCGCAGCGATCCGACCGGCCAGCTCGCTGAAGTCCACATCTCCGCCTGCGATAGCCTCTCTGGTCACCTCGACACCGCCTCCTCGCAGCCGCGCCTGCAGCGAGTTCGCCAGGTCTGTCCCGTATCGCTCGCCGCTGTCGATCACGTAGGCCGTGGCCGCGCCTAGCTCGTCGATGATGTAGCGCGCCTGCAGGGCGCCCTCCTGCGAGTTGCTGTAGGCGGTGCGGAAGAAGAACTCCGGCGATGTCTGTCCCGTGGTGAGGTCACTCCGCGTGGCGGAGCCGGAGATCATAACGATCCCCGCCTGCGCGTAGATAGGGATCACCCGCGAGGCGCCGTCGCTGCAAGTCGGTCCTATCACCCCCACCAAGCCGGGAAGGGGCTGATGGTCATCCCGGCCATATAGCAAGTGACCGGCGGCGCGGGAGGTGATGTCGGCGTCGAAGCAACCGTCGTCCTCGGCGTGGACCTCGATCTCGTGCCCGAGCAAGAGCGTATCGCCGTTCGCCGCTTTCCACAGCTCGACCCCCACTGCTACCGCCTCACGGCCCTCTATGCCGAAGATCTCTGTGGGCCCAGAAAGCGGTCCGGACACGCCGATGATGATTGGCTCTCCCGCAGAGACGACGATGGGTGTGTCCGGGCTGTGGGGGACATCACCGATGACGCTCTCTGCCTCGTCGTCTCCGCCGCTGGTCGCCACAACGACGACCACGGCGACGACCACGGCCAGACCGACACCCCAGGTCCAGGGACTTCGCAACAGTGCAAGCACGGGCGTACCCTCCCCAATTGATCCGCGAGGCAGCTTCGCGGATTATAGCCCACGTTGTTGCCTGGTGCAAAGCCAGCCGTCCGCCAGCGGAGGGCGTGCACCGGCAACGGGCCCGCTAGGACACACGGTCCAGCAGTACCACCGCCTCCCCCTTCACCACCGGCTCCCCGTTCTGGTTGAAGCAGTCCGTCTGCACGGTCACGATGCGCTTCTGGGCGTCGGTACCCTTCACCTCGGCCACGGCGCGGATCGTCTCGCCGATCTTCACCGGCCGCAGGAAGCGGAGGCTCTGGCTCAAATAGATCACGCAGCAGTCCGGCGCCAGCTTCGTGCCCAGCACCGCCGAGATGAAGCCCGCGCTCAGCATCCCGTGGGCGATGCACTCCCTGAAGCGGGTCTTGGCCGCGTAAACCGGGTCCCGGTGCAGGGGATTCAAATCGCCGGTGGATTCCGCGAACCGTGCCACGTCCTCCGCCGTCACCGTCTTCTCGAACTCCGCCCGGTCGCCAACCTTGACGCCGAGCACCGCCTCTGTCATGGGTATCCTCCTCGAACTGACGTCGCGGCGACCACTATAGCCGCATCGCGAGGGCCTGACAAGCGGTCGCTCTGTGCTACCATTGCGCCGTGAACGCCAGCGAACGCCTCGCCCGCTTCGTTGTCGAAGCCGAGAGCGTGCCGGAGGACGCCATCGCCCAGGCCAAGCGCGCCCTGCTGGATACGCTTGGCGTGACCCTCGCCGGCTCACAGGAGGAGAGCGCTCGCATCGTCGCGGACTGGGTACGAGAGCAAGGCGGCCGGGCCGAGGCGGCGGTGCTGGGACGATCGTTTCACGCCCCCGCCGCCGATGCGGCTCTCGCCAACGGCGCCGCCGCCCACGCCCTCGACTTCGACGATGTCAGCCTGCCGATGCGCGGACACCCCAGCGCGCCCCTGCTGCCGGCCGTCCTGGCAGTCGCGGAGAAGGCGGGGAGGAGCGGCCGCGAGCTGCTAACAGCCTTTGTGCTGGGGTTCGAGGTGGAGACGAACCTCGGCCGCGCCATTGGCGAGGCTCACTACGCCCTGGGCTGGCACGCCACCTCTACCCTGGGGACGCTGGGCGCGGCCGCGGCCAGCGCGCGCCTCCTGCGTCTCGATACCGCGCGAACTCAGATGGCCCTCGGCATCGCCGCCTCCTTGGCCGCGGGCCTTCAGCAGAACTTCGGGACGATGACCAAGCCGCTGCACGCCGGCTGGGCCGCCCGCAACGGCGTCGTAGCGGCGGAGCTGGCGGCTCGCGGCTTCACCGCCGATCGCCGCGCCCTCGAGGGCGAAAGCGGCTTCCTGCGCGCGATGAGCGGCGGCGCTGAGCCTGACCTAGAGTCGATCGCCTCTTTGGGCCGGCCATACCAGATCATCTCATCCGGCTTCGGGGTGAAGCTCTATCCTTGCTGCTATGCCGTCCACCGCTCGCTGGACGCTGTCCTCGAGATGAAGGCTCGACACGGGATCGACCCCGCCAGCATCGAGGCGATTCGGGTGGAGGTCAGCCCCGGATCGTTGATGCCCCTGCGTGGGGATTCGCCGGCCACAGGGCTGGAGGGGAAGTTCAGCCTGGAGTACTGCCTGGCGGCCGCTCTGGTGGACGGCCGAGTGGCGCTGGCCTCGTTCACGGACGAAGCCGTCAGCCGACCAGTGGTGCGGAGGATAATGGCGAAGATTGCGGTGAGCGAGGGCGCCGATGAGTCGGGAGGCACGTTTCCCATCGGCGGTTACGCTGAGGTGCGGATCGCGCTCAGAGGCCGCGAGGAGCAGTTTCTGCGCGTGGATGCGCCTCGCGGCGACCCTTCACGGCCCCTCTCCTGGGAGGAGCTGACGGAGAAGTTCCGCGACTGCGCGCAGGGCGTGCTCCCGAGCGACGCTGCGGAGGGGGTCGCTGGCCTGATTGCGCGACTGGAAGAGCTGCCTGAGATGGCGGAGCTAACCGAAGCGCTGACAGGCGAGGCGACGGAAGCGCGCCGCTAGCCCTGCTTGTCGCCGGTGACCCGCTGGGCCGCCGCCCGGAACCGCTCCCGGTGCTCCTCCGACCGCCGCAGCTCTATATTCGCCTCCACCTCGTGCTGGACGGCCTCCCGGCTGAAGGTGGCGATGTCGATCACCCGCTTGGACTCCATCACCGCGGTGCGAGAGTTGGCGGCGATGGCCGCAGCCATCTCGGCGACGGTCGATTCGAGCTGGTCCGGGGGGACCAGGTGGTTGACGAGGCCGATGCGCAGCGCCTCCTGCGCGTCGATGGTGCGGGCCGTGAAGATCAGCTCCTTCGCCAGGGGCGCCCCCACGATCCGCGGGAGCTGAAATGCGCCCACCACCAGCCCGTAGCTAGCGCCTATGAACCGGAAGCGGGCGCTGTCTGAAGCGACTCTAATGTCGCAGTTGATGGCCAGCGCGGCGCCACCCCCGTAGGCGTAGCCGTTTACCGCAGCGATGATCGGCTTGCGGGTACGCAGGACGCGAGCGACGGCCTCCGCCGGCGGGCCTGGTGCTCCACCGTCGCTGGCGTTCCCCGACGAGTCGGGGCCTATGGCCTCGGCCATGTCGGCGCCAGCACAGAACGCCTTCTCGCCCGCCCCGGTGAGGACCAGGACGTTGACGCCGTCGTCGGCCTCTAGCTTGTCGAGGGCGTCGATCAGCTCGTGACAGAGCTGGGCGTTGAGGGCGTTGTGCTTCTCAGGCCGGTTGAGGCGTATGGTAGCGACGGCGTCGGTCCGCTCAACGATGAGGCTTCCGTAGTCCACTGGGGCTCCCCTCAATAGTTAGGCTAGCCATTATAGCAGGGTTCGATTGCGGCTCGCGGTCAGTTCAGCAGCTCCAGGTACAGCGTCTCCGTCGCCTTCGAGGGGTCGGTGCCAAGTTCATCGGTCAGCAGCTCTCGCAGCCGGTGGTACACGCGCACCGCCTCGGCCCGGTTACCTGTCGCGCTGTGCGCCCGCATCAGGAGCTGGTAGCTGCTCTCCCGGTACGAGTCCAGCGTCACCGCCTCATTCGCCACCTCCACGGCTAGATGCGACTCCCCCGTGGACAGCCAGATATTCGCCTGGCACTCCAGCGCGCGCTGGAGCTGCCGCTGAAGCGTGCGCCGCTGGGTCTCCGCCCACCCCCCGTTCGCTCCCGAAAGGAATGGCCGTCGTGCTATCGTCGCCGCTACCGTAGCTGGGCCGAACGCGCGTTTTGGGGTCCCGGCCCGCAGCGCCCCTTCCGCGGCGTCGATCGCCTCCGCCGCCGCCTCTATGTCTACCCAGGTGTCCGCCGGCAGCCGCAGTTGGTGCTGCCCGAAGCTGCTCCGAACCGTCGCTACCAGCGGGCTCAGCGACGTTCGTGCCAGCAACTTCCGAGTCCGGCTCACGAGTGCGCTGAGGGCCGTCTCCCACGCCGGCGGCATCTCACTCGGCCAGACCGCCGCCGCTAGCTCCTCTCGTGGCACTGTCCTCTCGCGCTTTAGGACCAAGTACGCGAACGCCAGCCGTGCTTGCCCCCCGCGGAAATCGCCCTCGTCGATAACGAGTTCGCTCTTGAACTCGAGCCCGACACGGCCGGTGAGGTAGATGCGGATGTCCATGCTGCCAAAGAACTGCCAACCGTTCGCTAAAGGAACGAAGGCAGACGCCTGCTATTATACGGGCCGGAAAGGAGGCATGCGATGGCAAAAGTCATAAATTGCCCCTGCGGTTGGACCACCAGGTCGGACACCGACGACGAGCTGGTGAAGCAGGTCCAACAACACGCCAAGGAGACCCACAACCAGGAGACCACGCGCGAGGAGGTCCTGGCCATGGCCAAGCCTGAGTAGGGCTTGCAGAGTTCTCGGAAGCGGGGGCCGTCCAGCGGGCGGCCCTCTCTGCCTCTACACGGAGAAGACGTGCACGGACAGAGCCGCCGCCTCCCCCTTCACCATGCCGCCGCCGTTCTCGGTCAGGCCGATGCGGGGGTTGGCCACCTGCCGCTCGCCCGCCTCGCCCCGGAGCTGCGTGAAGACCTCGTAGATCTGGGCGACGCCGGTGGCACCGATCGGGTGGCCCTTGGAGATCAGGCCGCCGCTGGTGTTCACCGGCCTTGGGCCATCGAAGTAGGTGGCGCGGGCGTCGATCAGCTTGCCGCCCTCGCCGGGGCCGCACAGCCCCAGCTCCTCGTACAGCACCAGCTCCGCCGGCGCCGAAGCGTCGTGTAGCTCGATGACGCTCAGGTCCTCCGGCCCCACGCCCGCCTGCTTGTACGCCTGCTGAACCACCCGCTCGGTGAGGCCGGGCTCGCCGGGGTCGCGGTCACTGCCTGAGCTGATGCAGGAGGCGAGGACGTGTACGGGCTTGGTGGTGAACTGCTTCGCCTTCTCGGCGGAGCAGAGGATCGCCGCCGCCGCGCCGTCACCAATGGGAGAGCACATCAGCCTCGTGAGCGGCTCCGCCACCGGCGGCGAGGTGAGGATGTCCTCCAGCGTGTAGACCTCGCGGTACTGCGCGTGAGGGTTGAGGGAGCCGTGGAAGTGGTTCTTGACGGCGATGCGGCCGAACTGCTCAGCGGTGGTGCCGTAGCGCTGCATGTGCTGTCTGGCGAAGGCGGCGTAAAAGTCCATGAACATGGAGCGCTTCTCGCCCGCCCCGGAGGCGGGCGAGGGCTGGTCGGTGCGCTCGCCGTTGCCCTTCGAGGCTGCCATCGCCGCCTGCATCTCCTGCGCCCACTCCACGTCCACGGCGGCGCCGATGGCCGCGAACGACTTGCGCTTGTCCTCGTGGTAGAGCTTCTCGACGCCTACGGCCAGGGCGATGTCGTACATGCCGGAGGCGACGTACAGCCAGGCCATGTGGAAGGCGGTGGAGGAGCTGGCGCAGGCGTTCTCCGTGTTGATTATCGGAATGCCGCCGATGCCCATCTCCCGCAGGACCACCTGCCCGCGGATGCACTCCTGGCCGGTGATGAGGCCCGCGGCGGCGTTGCCGACGATGGCCACCTCCAGCTTGGACTTGTCCGTACCGGCGGAGCTGAGCGCCCCGTCCACTGCCTCGCGCGTGATCTCCTTCATGCTGCGATCCAGGAACTTCCCGAACCGTGTCATGCCGGCTCCAATGACGGCGACGTCCCTCATGCTCTCCTCCTTAACGGTTGCGTAAGGGTTATCCGCGGGCAGTATATCGCAAGCGAGCTGTCTTTGCCAGGATATTCCAGGGGCGGACCCTAGGAGCCCGCCTCGGATGAGCCGCTCTCCGACGCGCCTGCGGAGGCGACCGCTTCCGCTAGGGACTCCTCCATGATCGATAGGTCGATGAGGCCGTTAAACACCTTCACCACCTTGCCGTTAGCGTCGATGAAGACGCTGACCGGCATACCCAGGCCGCGGTACTCGTTGTACAGCGTGTCGTCGGGGTCCATGCCGTCCACGGAGAAGCTGATCCCCGGTTCGCCGTTCAGCTTCTCTATGTTGCTGAAGAAGTTCTCGGCCCGGCCCAGGGGCTCCGCCCGGTTGACGGTGATGATAGCGAGCTCGTCCTTGTGCCGATCCAGGAGTTCTTGCATGTCCGGAAGCTCTATCTGGCAGGGGATGCACCAGGTAGCCCAGAAGCTGAGGTACACTGGCTTCCCCCGGTAGCTGCTGAGGCGGTGACGTGATCCGTCAAAGGCCGAGACCTCGAAATCGGGCGCCAGGCTGCCCACCTTGGGCTCGACCGACAGGTCACCCAGCGCGGCGACCTGCGAAGTCTCCAGAACGAGCACGTCCTCGATCTTGATGCCGGTCGCCGTGGTGCCGCCTCCCTGACCACCGAGGACGCCGACGGCGAACAGGATGGCCGCTGCGCTACCCACGATGACTACCAGGCCGGCGAGGGCGGTGAGCCGCGCCTGGAGGTCCCGGCCTCCGTTACTTCGCTCCTGATTCTTCGCCACTCTACGCCTCAGCCGAAAGGTCGCCCAGGAAGCCGAAGTTGAACAGGCTGTTCAGATTGATCAGGCTGCCGGTGAAGATGAGGATGCCGATAGTGATGAGAAGGGCGCCGCTGGCATAGTTGATTACGCCCATGTAGCGCTTCAGCCAGTTGAAGACAGGCTTCACGGAGTTGAAGGCCAGACCCATCGCCAGGAACGGAATCGCTAGTCCGGCCGAGTACACGGCCAGCAGGATCAGGCCCTGCCAAACGCTGGCGCTGGCGGCGGAGAGGGCCAGGACGGCGCCAAGCGTGGGACCGATGCAGGGGCTCCACCCGGCGGAGAAGGAGGAGCCGACGATGAAGGAGCGGGTGTATCCAACCTTATCGCCGGTCTTGATGTTGAGGCGGCGCTCCGTTTCCAGGAAGGGGATGGTGATGACACCGCTGAGATGCAACCCCAGGATGATCAGCGCTCCTCCCGATATCTTCAGGATCGTGTCCTGCTGGTCGCGGATGAAGAACTCGTTGCCGCCCAGGAAGAAACCCAGCAGGCCGATGGAGGCGCCGAAGGCGATGAAGATGAGGGAGAAGCCGGTGACGAATGCGAGAGCGTGCAAGAAAGCAGATGGCGGAGCGGCGCTCGCGGGCATGCCGCCACCCACGGCGATTGTGGCGCTGCCGCCTCCGCCGCCTGAAGCGACGCTCGCGGTGGTGGCCGCGGCTGCCGTAGCCGGCACCGGATCCGGCGAGTCGATCACCGCGCCGGTGAGGTAGCCCAGGTAGGCCGGGATGAGCGGAAGCAGGCACGGGGAAAGGACTGAGAGCATCCCCGCCGCGAAGGCGAGGAATATGCTTATGCCGCCGATCTCTATAATGCCCATCTCTGATATGTTTTACGACCTCGTCTCCATGATAGATTGCCCGGCGGAGCCGCCGCAACCGAAGCCTGTC
>CAZYOV010000008.1:0-46218 GCA_964649215.1 uncultured Dehalococcoidia bacterium | reverse complement strand
GAAGTGGAACTGGAAGTTCTCGCGGGTGGTGATGTGGCCGCGGCGATAGCCGGAGAACTTCTCCGCGAAGACAGCACAGGCGTCCATCTGGTCGGCGGAGACGCCACCGTAAGGGAGCTTCACGCGGACCATCTGGGTGTCCTCTTGGCGCTGACCGTAGATGCCGTGCATCAGACGGAAGGGCCGAAACTCATCCAGCAGCCCTTCTTCGTCCTTGCGATAGCGGCGGGTCTCCCGCTCAAAGTTTTCGATCTCCTCGTCCAGGGTCACGAACACGCGCTCGGGCTGGAGATCAGCCGGCACGGCCGGATGTGCCTTGTGGGGTTTGCTCCGCTTCTCTTTCACCTGCATTGGAACACCGCCAGTCTAGAGCCTAGCCTGAACTAAGTCTACTTTCCCGACATAGTAAGTCAAGATTATATCTCGCTCAGGTATGGGCGTCAACCCCGTGAGACGTCAATAAGCCCCCCGATCCGGATCGGGGGGCCTGCTTGCTGCGCGGTTCCTATCTAACTCTGCCGAGTAGTAACCTTATGTGACATCAGTTGAGCCCGCAGCCCCTCCAGGAACTCTACCGTGATCGGCGGCGCCGCGGCCCCCTGCCTGAGCTGCTGGGCGATATCAAGGAGAGGCCGTATCTCCTCTTCCACCTCCGGGTAACGGCCGGCCAGGCCGTCCAGGTCCACTTCCCCCTGCTCCATCGCCTGAAGGCACTCCTCCAAGGCGCGAGCGAGGGTCAGCTCACCCGCCGTCCTCAGCTCTTTAACACCGGGCAGGGGCACGATCTCCCTTTTCATCGTGCCCAAAGTAACCATAAGGCGATAACGATGTCAAGTAATAATCATCCCGATGTGGCAAAGATGGCCCCAGATATTGAAACATTCGTGGAAGCCTGGGGCCAGCTAGCCCAACCCCTCAGACACAACGCCGCACCTGGCTAGGTGCGCACGATGCCCGAATCGCCACGCGGACGCTGGAACACGAACAGCGACCGGCCGGTCCCGATCGATCAGCCTCCGGCCACCGCAGGCACGATGCTCACCTCATCCCCCGCCTTCAGAGCGGTCTTCAGACCGGCCAGGAAGCGAACGTCCTCACCGTTGACGTAGACGTTCACGAAACGACGCAGCTCACCCGCCTCGTCGCACAGGCGCTCCTTCAGCCCCGGGTACTGCCCTTCCAGCGCGTTGATGCAGGCCATCAGCGTATCGCCATCGCCGCTCACAACGTCCAGTTCGTTGGTCAGCTTGCGCAGTGGTGTTGGGATCCGTACCGTTACGCTCATCTCTACCTCTACTACCCTTCCACGATATCTCCAGCTACAGGATCCACCCTGACGCCCTGCTCCACCACCCACTGCACCCCCCGCTCAATCTCCTCCATCTCACCCTCCAGCTCCAGCACCACCCAACCGCGGTCCTCTGTGACGTCAGCGCGGCGGATGTTAGTCACCAGATTGAAGTCGCGGCCCAGCCGCCAGATGACAGGATCCTTGATTAACTCCTGGGCGAAAGTGAACTTTACTCGTTGCTTGGCCAATCTGATCTCCTACTTCCGGGCCGCCGGCAACGCGCCGGCCTGCTCGCTAAACGCGTTCTCGAAAGAGGCGATGTTCGGCTGCACAGCCAGGGCGGGCTTCAGCCGCGGCGCGACCGCCTCCTGAGTCTTGAGGCCGGCGCCCGTGATGAACGCCACCACCAGCTCTTCCGGATCGATGTGTCCCTGATCGACCAGGCGTCTTAGTCCGGCGATCACTACCCCACCCGCCGTCTCCGAGAAGATGCCTTCAGTCTCCGCCAACAGCTTGATCCCCTCCACCACCTCATCATCGCTGACCGCCACGCCATGCCCGCCCGACTGAGACATCACCCTGAGAGCATAGTAGCCGTCCGCCGGGTTGCCGATCGCCAGAGACTTGGCGATGGTGTTCGGCTTCTGGGGCTTGATATCGAAGCTCTGCCGCTCCCAGGCCTCCACTATAGGCGAGCAGCCCGCAGCCTGCGCGCCGCTCATCCTCGTCCCCCGCCACTCCACCAACCCCAGCCAGGCCAGCTCCTTCAGCCCCTTGTATATCTTGTTGTATAGAGAGCCGCTGGCCAGGGGCACAATGCAGTGATCGGGCGATCGCCAGCCCAACTGCTCGCACACCTCGAAGGCGAGCGTCTTGCTGCCTTCCGCGTAGTATGGTCGCATGTTGATGTTGACGAACGCCCAGGGGTACTTATCGGACAGCTCGCTGCACAGACGGTTCACTTCGTCGTAGCTGCCGTCCACCGCCACCAGGGTGGGGCCGTACACGCTGGAGCCGACGATCTTCCCTTGCTCGAGGTCGGCAGGGATAAAGACGACGGCGTCCATGCCGGCACTGGCGGCGTGAGCGGCGACGCTGTTGGCCAGGTTGCCGGTCGAGGCACAAGCGAGGGTATCGAACTCGAACTCACGCGCCTTTGTGACAGCAAGGGAGACAACACGGTCCTTGAACGACCAGGTTGGGTTCTGACAATCGTTCTTGACGTACAGCCGCTCCAGGCCCAGAAGGCGTCCCAGGTGAGCAGCCCTGATCAGAGGGGTGTAGCCGGTGCCGATATCCACGGCGGCCTCCGCCGTGACCGGCAAAAGGTCGGCGTAGCGCCACATGGACAGCGGCCCCCGCTCGATCCGCTCCCTGGTCAGCGTGCGCCTCAGGGCTTCGTAGTCGTAGAACACCTCCAGCGGGCCGAAACAGAACTCGCAGACGTGCATCGGCTCCAGGGGATAGACCCGGCCGCACTCCCTGCATCTTAGATTCTTAGCGAATGACATGACAGCGATCCTCCGGCTTCTAATCGTTAGCCGCGATGGGCCTCCCCTCCCCCCGCTCTCCCGGGGTGGAGGCCCGCAGCATCGCCATCAGTCCGGCTTCCTCAACCGACCTCAAACCAATCGAACAGCCGTCCCCTGCCGGAGACGGATGCGCCTCCAGCGCGAATTTTCGTGCTACCACAACGTCCCTACAGGCGATCATAAGTAAAAAGAAGACCTCTTCCGTCTGATTGGAGAAGAGGCCACCTACTCCCTTATCGTCCTCCCGCCTCAGGCGGGAGTCGGCATTGGCACCGTTATCCCCCAGTAATCGGGGAACCGGTTGCCGGGCTTCACAGGGCCGTTCCCTCCACCCCTCTGGATAAGAGCGTATTCAATTGTTCGATGGGATACTAGCACAGAGATAGAAGCAGTGTCAACGCGCTGCTGAGACCGAGCCGAGCCTATGCAGTTCGGCCGATGACTTCAGGCTCACGGGATGCCTGCTCCACCAGCTCGCCCAGGACGACGCGCAGGCTGAACCCGTTTAACACCGGGTGCTTGAAGGGGCCGTCAAGGTTCACTCTGTAGTGGTGGCGGCGGCCCTCCTTGCGGATGTGCAGCATGTCCGCCCTCCTAAGGTCACCGATGACTCCCCAGACGGTGCGCCGGGTCAGCGACATCGCCTCCGCTATCTCCTTAATGGTGCAGTTGGGTCTGACGGCGACGTAGAAGAGGATCGAGCCGTGGCTGGAAACGAGATACCAATGGTTTTCTATAGTCATATGAATAGTATTACATTTCTGGTTTCTCAATAACCGCAAACATATACTACCATCTAACCTCTAGGTTGAGAAGACGTAAATGGTGAAAATTTAGCACGATTTTTCTCTCGCTCCCATTGCCTACGTCTATACCTGTGACCCGCGTCTTCCTGCGCGTGCCGTCAAGCACCGGCGGACAGCGCCCCAACGGTTCCCTCGCGGCGGTGCCTATTCACCTATAACCCCTCGGCAGGTTCTGCCTCCGCCCCCTCTTCCCCTATCAGGGGCCCCTCGTCGGCCGGGCTCAGCTCCTCCTCCTGTGGCGGAGTGAGCAAAAGATAAATGATAGCGGGCAGCGCTATCGCCATGCTGGCGATGCTGATCAGTTGGGCCGTGCGCAGACCCAGCAAAACGATGTCGTCCAGGCGGAGGAAGCTTACACCCAGGCGCAGCGCGCCGTAGAGAAACATAAAGGAGAAGAACGTCACCCCACTCCGCGTCCCCCGCTGGTACATGAGCAGAAGGACGGCGAAGATCGCAAGGTCGCCCAGCAGCTCGTACGCCACCGCTGGGTGCTGGACAAGGTTTGGGTCGCCGAAGGCCAGAAAGCTGGGACTGTCCGGATTAGTGTAGCGCACGCCCCAGGGAAGGCTCGTGCCCTCGGCGAAGTGCTCACCGTTTATGACGTCGCCGATCCGGCCCACGGCCATGCCGAGAATCCCCCCGATCACGGCGATGTCCGCCGCCTTCGGGATGTTCGGCAGCCTCGTGATGTATGCGTACCCCCAGGCTCCGATCGTGCCGCCGATGAGCGCGCCGTAGATCGAGATGCCGCCGGTGTTGATGGCGAAGATATCGCCCAGGTCGTCCTCGAACTGCGACCAGTTCTCGAGGATGTACAGGCCGCGGGCGCCTATGATCCCCCCGATCACCAACGCCAGGGCGACGTTGTAGATCGCGTCCTCCTGAAAGCCGACGCGCCTGCCCAGGAAAACTGCCATCGACACTCCTGCCACCACGCCGAGCGCCGTGAACAGCCCGTGCCAGGTCACCTCCAACCCGCCCACCTCAAACAGCGTCGGGTCGAGACCTATCTTGATCGTCAGCAGGATCGCACTAGTCATCTTTACCCTGTCCTTCAGCCTCGTCTAATGTGGCACCCTCCTGCCGCGCCAGATCCTCCATCTCCCTGTCCAGCCTGATCAGATGACCGGCCTGGCCGGCGAGGTAGGTCCGGGCCGGTGTAATTTTAGCCCATAACCGTCGACGCGGCACCCAGAACGTTACCAGCAAGCCCGTTATCAGCAGGGCGGTGCCCACCCAGATCAGGTAATCGCTGCGGTCCTTCTTCACCTGGATGCCCGCGAACTCTCGCTGGCCCAGGAACGAGTACTCGTACCCGCCCATCTCCACGCTCTCGCCCGGCCTCAGGCTTACCGCCCGCGGCTGAAGGCCGATAATCGTCAGCTCCGGCGGCCCGCTGCCGATGGCGGGCTCCACAGCCGTACCCTCGGACGCCGTCCCCGTGCCGTAGACAACGTTGCTCATCTCCAGCAGCACGTCCCCGCTGTCCTCTCCCGCTGTGGAGTTCGGCGGCAGGGGAAAGTCTGATACGAAGGCGGCGGGGACCGCCTGCAGACCGGAGTAGACGAACTCCAGGCCACCGGCCGAGGCGCTCTCCCCCTCCGATAGCACCAGCCGCGCCGCCTCCTCTCCCTCGCCCGGCTCGAATACGGCGAGCTGCCAGCGCTCACCCTCCGTCACCCTCCGCGCCCCGATCGTGATCACGCGGTCATCCGGCAGGGTGACCAGCGTACCGTAATAAACGAATTCGTCGCTGCTCAAGATGTCGGTTAGCACCAGCGTGTCATCCAGGAGCACATCGCCGCTGCTGTCCCGCACGGAAACGCGGGGAGAGGGCAGCGTGTCGGAGAGGCTCACCGTCTCGCGGAAGACCACATTTCCGCTGGCCAGATCGCGCACCTGGACGTCGGCGCCGAAGCCGAAGTAAGCCGCCTGGTGGAAGCGGTAACCGTTGTAGGAGCAGGGCGAGTTGACGGTGGTGGTGCAGCGCCTCACCTCCTCGCCGCCCTGGTAGATGGCCAGCTCAGAGCTATACTCCAGCGCCCGCCCCTCCGGCGAAAACCGTCCGACGGCGTCAACGAGCTCCACCTGCATCTGGTTAGGGTGTGTCAGATCCGGAAACACGGGCGCAGTGGCCCCCTCGGCGATCATCATCCCGTTGGAGAAGCCGCTGAACCGGCTCACCAGCGCCGCGGCCAGAAACATAATTAGGGCCAGGTGCGACACGAAGGTAGCCAGCTGGGCTAACTGGAATCGGTCCGCGAACAGGTAGACCGTTTCGCCCTCCTGATACCGTTCGACGGCGTAGCGCTGCCGCCGTAGCGCGGACTCCAGGTTGGAGCCGCCATCGGGCGTCGCGTAGTCAAAGCGGTGACGGGTGCTTGTGAAGTAGGCGTCGCCGACCCGCTTCCGAGGGCGCGTCACGGCGCGCCAGATGGGCGGTAGGCGGCTGGCCGTGCACACGGTGATGGAGACGACCAGCAGGCCCAGGGCGTAGACGAACCAGCGGGCGTGGAACACATCGAACAGGCCGATGCGGTTCATACTGTCCGTCAGGAAGCCGAAGCGCCCCTCCTGGACGGCCAGCCACTGCACCTCCGCAGCCACATCTCCGCGCACGCTCGCCGGCGCCTGGGGTATCAGCACGCCCAGCAGGCTGGCCAGCACCAGAAAGGTGATGATGCCGATCGCCCAGCGGATGTTGGTGAACAGCCGCCAGGTGGCCCGGAACGGGTCAAGGGCGCGTGCCGTCCGCACCCAGGCGGCGCCCCCAAGGGCGCTCTGCTCCGCCACAGCCTACTCCAGGATATCCTCGATGCGCTGGGTCAGCTCGTCCTCCTCGATGGCCCCCTGCACCTGCGTCCCCTGGACCTGACCCTGGAATGGGCCTAGGAAGACGTTCCGGATCACGCCCTCCCGGTCGATGAAGTACGTCGTCGGCAGGCCGATGATGCGGTACTTGTCGGACACCTCGCCGCGCTTGTCCAGCGCCACCGGGAAGTCCATTCCGCGGTCGTCCACGAACGGCTGGATGATGGACGGGCTCTCCTGGAGGTTCATGGCGATGATCTCGAGACCCTCATCACGGTAGCGATCGTAAGCGGCGACGAACTGTGGCATCTCCTTTCGGCAGGGGCCGCACCAGGTCGCCCACAGGTTGACGATCACGGCCTTGCCGCGCAGGTCGCTGAGGCGGATTTCGCCGTCGTCCAGCGTCTTCAGCAGGAAGTCCGGCGCCAGGCTGCCCTCCTTCGCCTCGACCGCCATGCCGGGCGGCGCCAACCCCGCAGGCATCTCCACCGACCCATACTTGGCGTCGTAGACGGAGGACGACCCAGAATCGGGCCGATAGTCCAGCCACCAGATGGCACCGGCGATGGCGCCGACCACCAGCAGCGGCAGTATCACGCTCCGCCATGGTCCGCGCCACACACGACGATGCTGCGGCGCCTCGTCCACCTCCTCCACGGGGCCGGAGGCTTGCGCGTCTTCAGCCATGACCGGTGGGCCTTCCTCCTACACAGAGATGATACCGCGACGGGTAGCCAGGCGCACGGCCGCGGCGTGCGCCATCTCCTCCACGCGGTCGTCCAGGGGCGCCATCTCCAGATCTTTATAGCGCCGTCGTAGGGCGGTCTCGATCAGGTGATCGGCGAAGCGGGGGTTCTTAGGCAGCAGCGAGCCGTGGAGATACGTCCCGTAGGCGTTCCCGCATACCGCACCCTCGCCCCCATCACCGCCGTTGTTGCCAAACCCCGTCACCACCCGCCCCAGCGGCTCCACGCCATCGTCCAGGTGGGTACGGCCGCCGTGATTCTCGAAGCCTACCAGCGTCCCGCCCTGCCACTCCACCACCACATTGCCGATGAACCGCTTCGCGCCCGGCCCCGGGTGCTCCGTCCGCAGGCCGAACACACCCACGCCGGGTAGCTCCTCTCCCTCAGCGCCACGGTAATAGCGGCCCATGAGCTGGTAGCCGCCGCACACGGCCAGAATAACCACCCCCTTCGCCGCCACCTCCTTGAGCGCCTTCCCCTTCTCCTTCACCAGGTCCTCGGCGACTCTGCCCTGCTCCCTGTCCTGCGCACCCCCGATGAACACCAGATCGTGCCCTTTGGGTTTCATCTTCTCCCCCAGCCCCAGCTCCGTCACTTCAAACCCGATTCCGCGCTCACGGCAGCGCCGCTCCAGGCAGAGGATGTTGCCGCGATCACCATAGATGTTCATCAGCTTTGGGTAGAGGTGGGCCAGGCGCAGCTTCAGCTCCACTATGCCGTCTCCCAGAACGCCGGCTGTCGCGCCCAGCGGGCGAGCAACTCCCGTACCTGAAGCATCGCCGTGTAGGTGGGGACGACGTACAGGTTGCCGTCCTCGGGCGTGGCCCGTAGGGCCCGGCGCAGGGCGGTCGCGGTATCCTCCTCCACCTCGGACGGCGTCTCTAGCCCCGCGTATTTCAGACGCAACGCCATGTCCCAGGCCCGATTGCCGGACACCGTTAGCGATCGCACCTTCCCCGCCAGCAGGTCGAAGTCCACGTCCCAGATCCAGGACACGTCCCGCCCGTCCGCGATCCCATCGTTGAGGAACAGCGCCACGTCCTTCTCCTCCCCGTCGGCGGTGATCGTGCGCAGCACCTCATTGAGCCCGGCTGGGTTCTTCGCCAGGATCACCTGCACCCGCCGCCCGCCCACGGTCAGCCGTTCCTGGCGGCCAAAGGCAGCGGTGAAGGAGCCCAGCCCTCGCTCGATCGCCTCCGCCTCAATGCCCAACGCCACGGCGGCGGCCACAGCTGCCAGAGCGTTGTAAGCGTTGTACAGCCCCGTAAGCGGCAGCCGCGCCGAGACCTCACCGCCCGGCATCGCGATTATCAGGCTCGTTCCCTCCGGCTCCATCTCGATGCGGGTTGCCACCACTCGCGGGGATGGTCGAGCGACGCGACAGTGCGACGGGCAGTGCCAGTGCCCCAGGTGACCGTAGAACACCGCCGAGTAGACCAGCTCCGACCCACAGGAGGAGCACCAGCGGGCGTCGGCGGCGTGCTCCAGCCCCCCACTCTCTCGCGAAGTATCCTCCACGCCGTAGAACAGCACCCGCCCCGTGGCGGCCTGGGCCAGAGCCGCCACTGACGGGTCGTCGGCGTTGAGCACAACCGTCGCCGAATCGCCCAGCGTCCGTACCGCGTCGCGCCAGACCGCCGCCACGTGCTCCACCTCGCCGTAGCGGTCCAGCTGATCCCGGAACAGGTTGGTGAACAGCACCAGCCGCGGCCTGAGCGCGCGCGCCGCTTCCGGCACCGTCGCCTCGTCCACCTCGAACACGCCGAGGCGCCGCTTGGCGCCGGCGAAGCCGCCGTCCAGCCCCGCCGCCTGCGCCAGCGCCGCCGCGATCCCCCGCATCAGGTTCGATCCCGCGCGGTTGGCCACGGGCCGCAGGCCGGCGGCGCGGACGATTCCGCGTAGCAGGCGGGCGGTCGTCGTCTTGCCGTTGGTGCCGGTGACGATGACGCTGCCCTGGCCCAGACGCCGCGCCATCTCCGGCACGATATTCGGGTCGATACGCTCAGCGATGAGGCCGGGCAGGGCGGTCCCGCCGCCCATCTTGAGGCGCTGGCTCAGCGTGGCGGCGGCCTTAGCAGCGGCTATAGCGGCGATGCGTCGCATACCAGGAGTATTATCGGCCCTCAGACAAACTGCCGCCAGAGCCGGTCACCATCCACGCCCTAGGGCTTGAGGACGACCTTGACGCAGCTCTCCTTGTGGTTGGCGAACATGTCGTAGCCGCGGGGCGCCTCCTCCAGGGGCAGCGAGTGAGTGAGAATAAGCGTGGGGTCCAGCTTTCCCCGCTCGATCATGCTGAGCAGCTTCGCCAGGTAGTTCTTCGCCGGGCAGGCGCCGATCCTGAACGTCAGGTCACGCAGGTAGGCCAGGAACATCGGGAACTGGAACTGCGCCTCCGAGTAGACGCCGACGGCGCTGATCGTGCCGCCCGGGCGAACGTACTGGAAGCAGCTACGCAGCGCTTCCTGATTCCCCACCGCTTCCAGGACGGCATCCGCGCCCCGTCCCTCTGTGTGCTCGCGGATCACGCCCCCGGGATCCTCGGCGTTCATGTCCACCGGCACAGCGCCGATCTTCCTCGCCAGCTCCAGCCGCTCCGGCACTGAATCGATGGCGATGACGACCTTGGGCTCAACCAGGAGGGCGCACATCTGGGCGCACAGCCCCACCGGCCCGCTCCCCACCACCACAACCACATCCCCACGTCGAACCTCTCCTCGCTCGACGGCGAAGTAGCCGGTGGGAAGGACATCGCCTACCAGGATTGCCCTCTCATCTGAGAGGCCGTCCGGCACCTTCTCCAGAGTGGACTGCCCGTAGGGGACACGCAGGAACTCCGCCTGCGCCCCGGGCAGCATGCCCGAGCCAAAGTGCTCCTGCTTCATACACTGGCTAGGCCAGCCCCTTCGGCAGTAGAAGCACTCGCCGCAGGAGGCGTAGGACGCCCCCACAACGCGCTCGCCGGGCTTCAACTTCGTAACGTCGTCGCCCACCTCCACCACCTCCCCCACGTACTCGTGGCCCATCACCCAGCCGGTGTGGGGTATAGGGATGCGCCCGTTGTAGAAGTGGATATCGGAGCCGCAGATGGCGCTGGACGTGACCTTAATGACCACGTCGCCGGGCTGCTGGACGGCCGCGTCCGGCACGCCCTTCACCTCGACTTTAAGGCGGCCTTCGAACGTGACAGCTCTCATGCGGGGGCGGGAGCGACTATCGGTGGCTTCTGCTAGCCGCCGTCTTTCGGCGTGATGCGCTCGACGAAGATGTCCATGACGCCGCCGCAGATCTTGTCCTCCCCGTCCGTGGGGGTGGTCAGGTCCACCTGCATCAGGCGGGCGCGGCCATCGCGATGCGCCTCCATCGCCTCCGACCACACCTCCGCCTCGCCGCAGCCGCCGCCGATCGTCCCGCAGAAGCTGCCGTCCGTGCGCACCATCATGCGCGCGCCCGCCCGCCGCGGCGTCGAGCCGCGCGTCGCGGCCACGGTCGCCAGCACGACCGGCCGGCCCTCGGTCAGAGAGCGCTTAATCTCATCGAACACTTCGTTCACGGCAAGGATATGGTACGACGAGAGGCGGGAGGGGGTAAAGGGCCTGGGTTACTCCTCCCCCTGCGGTACCCGCTCCGCGGGCGCGATGCCCCTTCGCGCCTTCTTCACCTCCCGCATCGGCCGGCCGCTGCCGCCGCGGCGCACCTGGACCACCTCCGCCATGATCGCCACCGCTATCTCCTCCGGCGTCTCCGCCCCGATGTCCAGCCCGATCGGCGTGTGCACCCGCCGCACCGCCTCCGCGTCCAGCCCATCGTCGATCAGGTGCTGCAGAACGGCACCCACCCGCCGCTTGGAGCCGATCATCCCCACGTAGGCCGCCGCCGACCCCGCCACCTGGCGGAGGCTGATCTCATCGTGCTTGTGGCCTCGGGTCACGGTGACGATATAGCTGTTGCCGTCGATCGGCAGCTCGCCCAGCACCTCGGCGAAGTCGCCGCAGATCACGCGGTCGGCCTCCGGAAAGCGCTCCTGGTTGGCGTAGTCGGGCCGGTCGTCCACCACGACCACCGAGAACCCGCACAGGTCCCCGATCGTGGACAGCGCCTTGCCTATATGCCCGCCGCCGACGATCACCAGCGTGGCCGGTGGCTCGTGCACCTCCAGCATCACCTGATACCCGCCGGTGCCCGACTCCGCCTCGCGACGGGTAATTCGGACGCCGTCCGGCGAGTAGAACGGCGACTCCACGCCGTGGCGATGAAACACGTCACCGCCATCGGCCAGCACCGCCGCCTCCAGCGGACCCCCGCCCAGCACGCCCAGCGAGGTGCCGTCCCGCCGCAGGAGCAGCTTGGCGCCCACGGCCGCCGAGCTCTCGGCCGGTGCCTGGATCACGGTGGCCACCACCACCGCCGGCCCGGCGCTCTGCGCCGCCATCACCTCAGCCAGTATCTGCGCTGCTACGTCCGCGCTCACCATCGTGTGTAGATTATAGCGGCCTGCGATCGGCTCGATTGTCGCGCATTGCAGGCTAGGTGTGGAACAGAATGTGCAGCACGTCCCCGTCCTGGACCACGTACCCCTTCCCCTCGCTGCGCAGCCGGCCCTGCTTCTTCGCCTCCGCGAAGGAGCCGATCCCCATCAGCTCCTCCCAGCCGATCGCCTCAGCGCGGATGAAGCCGCGCTCCATATCGGTGTGGATGCGCCCGGCTGCCTCTACCGCTGTCGTCCCCGCCGGCGCCGCCCAGGCGCGACACTCCGTACCCACGGGCGTGTAGAACGTGACGAGCCCCAGCACTTCCTGGGTCCGCGCCAGGACGCGTGCCGCCGCCGGCTCTGTCGCTCCCATCTCGCGGCGGAACTCGGCCGCCTCCTCCGGCTCCAGCTCGCCCAGCTCGGCCTCCAGACGCGCGCACATCGCCCCCACAAAGGTGCTCCCGGAGCCGTAGCGACCACGGTAGTCACCCTCGATCTCCGCCTCCTTCGCGATATCCTCCTCGTCCAGGTTTATCAGGATCAGCACCGGCTTCAAAGTGAGCAGCCCGTAGTTGGCCAGCGCTTTGGCCTCATCTCTGCCTGCCACGCTATCACGCAGGGACCGGCCATCCTCCAGATACTGACGGATGCGCTGAAGCAGAGCCTGCTCTCGCTGCCCCTCCTCCCGCTCTCCCGGCCGCGTCGAGCGAACGGTGGTATCCAGCTTCTTCAGCCGCCGCTCCACGATGCCCTGGTCGTGTAGTACCATCTCCGACCGGAACTCATCGATATCGCGGGCAGGGTCGACATCTCCGCGAGGGTGGGGCATGTCCGCCCGCCGGAACGCCCGCACAACCAGAATCAGGCCATCGGCGCGGGAAAGCGCCTCCGCCGCCTCGCCGGAGGCGGCGCGCCCCTTCTCAAACAGAGTCGGCAGATCGTGCAGCCGCAGCTCCAGCGGGGTGACCTTCTTCGCCTCCACCAGCCGCGCCAGCCTCTCCAGCCTCTCGTCGGGGATCTTGACCGCGGCCAGTTGCTCGTGGCGGGCGTCGCCGTGCCGGGCGTGGCTGGCGGCGAGGGCGTTGAAGACGGTGGTCTTGCCGGACTGGGCGGGCCCGACGATGGCGAGGTCCACGCGACCCCTCCTTTCACCCGCAGGGTAAGAGAGCCAGGGGCAGGGGTCAAGGAAACCAAGGCGTGCCTTTGACGGTTATATACAGTAAAACGTATGCTTATTCCACCGCGTGATAGCCGACGAGGCAGGCTCGGACGGGTCCCCTGAGCACATCCGGTAGGAGGGCCATATGAAATCGAAGGGCGAGCGCGGGCTACTGTGGTTCGCGGCGCCGCTGGCGATCTGTCTGCCCTGCCTGCTGCCGTTCATCTTGGCGGCGGTGCTGACCGCCGTCGGCGTGGGCGCCGCAGGCTCGTTCCTCAGCGATAACGCCTTCTTGCTGGCGATCCTGATCGCCCTCGCCATGCTGGTAGCGCTCGTCATCGGCCTAGCCATCGCCCGCCTGGCCCGCTGGCGCCGCGGAAGCATTAGGTTTCTGTCCAGAGACGGTTGAGTGTGGTAATTCGTAGCCATGCCCATTAGTTCCATACGGAAGGAGGACGTATGCCGACCAGTATCGATAGAGATGACGTGCAGAGGCTTCTAGAAGAGGGAGCGCAGCTCGTAGAGGTGCTGCCGCCGCCGGAGTACGAGGAGAAGCACCTCCGCGGCGCGGTCAATATCCCGCTGAAAAGCCTGGATCGAGAGACGACCGCCCGCCTGGAGCGGGACCGGCCCGTAATCGTCTACTGCTTGGACTACCAGTGAGACATGTCTCCACGGGCCGCGTGGCGGCTCGAAAGCTTAGGTTTCACCCAGGTCTTCGACTACGTAGCGGGCAAGGCCGACTGGTTGGCCAGTGGACTTCCGATCGAAGGTAAGCTGGCGAACTACTGTCGGGCCGGTAGCATCGTTCGCACGGACGTTCCCACCTGCCGGCTTACAGACCTCGTCGCGGACGCGCGAGAGCACGTTAAGGCGTCCGACTATAAGGAGTGCGTAGTGACCAACGACGAGGGTGTGGTCCTGGGGCGTCTCGACGAACGGGCCCTTCTCACCGACCCCGAAGGGTTGGTCGAACAGGTGATGGAATCCGGCCCAACCACAACCCGTCCGGACGACCCCCTTGACGCGATCACTGAGCGTTTGCGGGGTCGTGGGGTGGACAGCATCTTGGTCACGACCCCCGACGGACGATTGGTGGGTAACCTGTATCTGGAGGACGCTGAGCGCGTTCTGGCTGAGGAAGCCGCCTAGCCCGTCGGCCAAGCTAAGTCTCCAGGCCCTAAAAAGACGTCACAGGAAAGCTGCCGGTAGCTTTCCTGTGACGAGCCCAAAAGGGAGGGTTTGGGACCATACTATTAGACGTATTGTCAGGCCCAGTGTTACAACTTGCCCACCGTGTATCTAGAACTTTCATTTACCCATCGATTGAAGACGGAGAGATATCTCGATTCGTTGCAATAGCGGACGGCTCGCCTCCTCGTGCTGAGGGTCACGCCTTACCCGCTGGCGCGCCTTGCTTGCCGGCCGCCACCGCTCCCATCCTCGCCTGACCGGTTCGACAGACCTCCAGCAGGGGACAGGCCTCGCAGAGAGGCTCGCGGCGGCATACCTCCTTGCCGTGGCGCACGATGAGGGCATGGTACTCGTTGAACAGCGCTGCATCCGCCTCCAGGTTAGCCGTGAACAGCGACTGCCACGATTCGTAGCTCTCCTGCGGCGCCGCCGCGCCGAGCCGCCTGAACAGCCTTCGCGTGTAGGCATCGATGACGAAGGCCGGCCTGCCGGCCGCGTACAGGAGGATCGAGTCCGCCGTCTCAGGTCCGATGCCGTGCGTATTCAGGAGCAGCCCCCGCAGCTCCTCCTGCGGCGCCGCCAGCAGCCGCTCCACCTCCCCTCCGAAGCTCGACCGCACCATCTCCACGAACGCCTTTAGCTTGCGCGCCTTAGCGTTGTAGTAACCCGCCGGGTACACCATCCGTGCCAGCTCCTCCTCACTGAGGCGCGCCAGCCCCGCCGCCGATAGGGCATCCGCCGCCTTCAGGTTAGCGATCGCCTTCTCCACGTTCGTCCAGGCGGCGGACTGAGTGAGGATCGCACCGACGATCACCTCGAACGGCGTATTCCCGGGCCACCAGCGCTGAGGCCCGTAGGCTGCGTATAGGCGTTGGTACACGTCTAGGAGGCGATCGGAGAGCGTCACCTTTGGCGGGCCTGCTCCTCCACCCACTTCGGCACCTTTGCCTCCGCGATACAGTCGAAATAGGCGATATAAGGCTTCACATCCAGCACCGGCGACCCGTCCACGGCATCCAATCCACGGACGTGCAGCACGTTCTTCTCCACCTTCAGGAGCGGCACCGCGGAGACCAGGATTGGATTGAACCTTATCTGAGACCGCGTGGCCAGCACACCCTGGAGAGGGTTCGCCTCGTCGTCCATGGGGTGCAGCTGAGGCTTGGAGCCGCGGATCTCATCCGAGATCTGGTGCGGCCAGAACAGCACATAGATGTGCGAATAGGTGTCCAGCCCCAGGAGCGCCTCCGCCAGCTCCGGCCGCAGGACGATTTGGGACGTAACCTCGGCCCATCCCCCAGACATCGGCTTCTTGATCCGGTTGCGCACGCTGCCGATAGGCCGCTGAGTGACGTCAGCCAGCGGCGGCGGCTCCGCCCCGCGAGAGAACAGCTGGCGCAGACGGTCTAGCATAGAACCCCTCCCTCCGGTATCTCTGGCCTGCGTAACGGTGGCTATTCTAGTCGGCCGGCCAGACCCTCGGCGGTTCAGCCTCCTATCGTCACCCCAAGCGCCCAAACGTAGCCGTCCGGGTCCTGCACCATTACATCCCGCCAACCGTGCGCCTTATCGGCGGCCGGCTGGAGGATAGCGGCGCCGGCCTTTCGCGCCCGCGATTCGATGTCATCCGGATCTACCCCCAGCAAGCGCAGCTCAGCTCCCAGACCACGCTCCTTCGCTGCCCTCAGCCCTTGGTACCATGGATGGCCCTCGTAGGTATGATCGGCATGCAGCATAAAATTAATCCCTACGAGCCTCATAGCAGCGAAATCGGGATCGGAGTAGCGCTCCTCAGCCCCGAAGACCTCTCGATAGAAGCCGACCGAACGCGCGACGTCGGCCACGATCAGATTCACGGTAAATATGGGCAGCGCGCGGCCGTATTCGCCGCTCGGCATCCACGGGTCGCCAACGCGCTTCTTCGCCATCGCACGGTGAGCTTACCCCCTTCGGGCAGCGAGGCGCTAGCGAACGTAGCGGAAGGCCAGCGTCAGGCCCACGAAACCGGCTCCGCCCAGCAGGGCGACGATATCCCAGTGGATCGTCCGCCCGATAGCCACGTTGAAAACGACCACCAGGAACAGGACGACGGCCAGGGATAGAAGGGCGCCTGCGCCGGCCCGGTTCCAGGCCAGCGGCGTTCTGTCTCTCTTCAACGGCTCAGCCACAGCGTCTTTCCCCGGATGTTATACGTCCCCGTGCCCATCCTCGATTGGTCGCTCGGGCAGGGCAACCAGGAGGAGCACCAGCGCCGCGAGGGCTGTGGCGCCTCCCAGGAAGAACGGCGCCGCCGGGTCGACGATATCCCACAGCGCACCAGCGATGACGCTCGACAGCAGGATCATCGCCCCCATTGCGCCCTGGTACAGCCCCAAGGCCGTCGCCCGCCGCTCGCTGGAGACGAAGTCAGCCACGAACGCCCGCCCCACGCCCTCCGTCAACGCCATATACAGACCGTAGACCGCGAACAGCGGCCAGATGACCGCTCCCCCACCCGCCAGGCCGAACCCCACGTATACCGCGGCGAACACGGCGAAGCCGACGCCGATTACGTTCCGCCGCCCCAGACGGTCGGAGGCGATGCCCGCGGGCATCGCCACGACCGCGTACACAACGTTGAACAGCATGTAGCTGAGGACTACCTCCGAGTTGCTCAGGCCCACGTCCTTCGCCCGCAGCAGGAGAAAGACGTCGCTGCTGTTGCCCAGAGCGAACACCAGGCTGACCCCCAGGAAGACGTAGAACCCGGCCCCCAGCTCCCCCCATGTTGACGTCGTCGCCCCGGCGGCCGCTGGCGGTGGCGGACGCTCCCTCACAAGCGATACCAGCGCGACCCCGGCGACCGCCGGGATGAATGCCAGGATAAAGATGAGCCGGAAGTTATCGGAGAACAGTGCCAGGAGGCCCAGGGCGACCGCTGGCCCCACCACCGCCCCCAGCGTATCGGCGGCGCGGTGGAACCCGAAGGCGCGCCCCCTCACCTGCGCCGGCGTGACCTCCGCCACCAGCGCATCGCGGGGCGCGGTGCGTATCCCCTTTCCCGCCCGGTCGCCGAATCGCACCAGCAGGGCCACGGGCCAGACGTAGGCCGCGGCCAGCAGCGGCTTTGCGGCCGCCGATAGCGCGTACCCCGCTATCACCAGTGGCCTCCGCATCCGCAGCCTGTCCGACGCCCAGCCGCCGACAGTCTTGAACAGCGACGCCCCGCCCTCAGCCAGCCCTTCGATTAGCCCCACGGCGGTCAGGGGAGCGCCCAGCACGGACGTCAGGAACAACGGCACTAGGGGATAGACCATCTCGGAGGAGACATCGGTGAGGAAAGACACGACACCCAGAATGAACACCGGACGCTTGACGCCCGGAACCGGGGAGTCAGGCTCGGTGGAGCCCCGCGATACCTCTTTCACGCCCTACATTGTGCCGCGGGAAACCAATAGGTGCCAGATACGTTTAGATATGGTAGAATGTATATGTCATCACAAGAACCCGCCGAACCGTCCCCATGCCCAAAACTAAGGTAAAAGACTACACTGCCGCCGACATCCAGGTGTTGGAAGGGCTGGAGGCCGTCCGCCGCCGCCCCGGCATGTACATAGGCTCCACCGACTCCCGCGGGCTCCATCACCTCGTTTACGAGATCGTCGACAACAGCATCGACGAGGCGATGGCCGGCCACTGCGACGAGGTGGACATTCGTATCAAGCCGGATGGCTCCGTCGTCGTCACCGATAACGGCCGCGGTATCCCCACCGATAAGCACCGCCGCACAGGCAAGTCCGCCCTTGAGACTGTCATGACCTACCTCCACGCCGGCGGCAAGTTCGATCATCAGGCGTACAAGGTGTCCGGCGGCCTCCACGGCGTCGGCGCCGCCGTCGTCAACGCCCTCTCCTCCATGTTGTGGGTTGAGGTCCGCCGCGGCGGTAAGATCTACCGCCAGGAGTACTCGCGCGGCAAAGCCAAGGGTGCCCTCAAGGTCATCGGCAACGGCGCCAAGACCAGCGGCACCACCACCGGCTTCGTCCCCGACCCCGATATCTTCCCCGAAATCATCTTCGACTTCGAGACGCTCGCCCAGCGCTTCCGCGAGATGGCCTTCCTCACCAAAGGAGTCTGGCTCCACTTCACCGACGAGCGCAGCGGCCTCGAGGTCAGCTACTACTTCGAGGGCGGAATCAAGTCCTTCGTTAAACGCATGAACAGAGACCGCAGCACCATTCACGAACCGTTCTACATGGAGCGCACCGTGGACGGCAACATCATCGAGGTAGCGCTCCAGTACAACGACAGCTTCACAGAGTCCGTCTTCGCCTTCGCCAACTGCATCAACACCATCGACGGCGGCACCCACCTCACCGGCTTCCGCTCTGCCCTCACCCGCGTCCTCAACGACTACGCCCGCAAGCAAAAGATACTAAAAGAAGGCGACTCCAACCTCTCCGGTGAGGACGTCCGCGAGGGCTTGGTGGCGGTGATCAGCGTTAAGGTCCCCGAACCCCAGTTTGAGGGCCAGACCAAGACCCGTTTGGGCAACGCCGAGGTCAAGGGGCTGGTGGAATCCGCCATGGGCGAGGAGCTCTCCCGCTACCTGGAAGAGCACCCGGCCGACGGCCGTCACATCATCGAGAAGTGCCTCACCGCCGCCCGCGCCCGCGAGGCCGCCCGCAAGGCCCGAGACCTCGTCATCAAGAAAGGCGTCCTGGACGACTCCGTCCTCCTCGGTAAGCTCGCCGACTGCTCAGAGCGCGACCCCGCGCTGCGCGAGCTGTTCATCGTCGAGGGCCCTTCCGCTGGCGGCTCCGCCAAGCAGGGCCGCGACCGCCGCACCCAGGCCATCCTCCCCCTGCGCGGCAAGATCCTCAACGTGGAGAAGGCCCGCCCCGACAAGATGCTCGCTCACACGGAGATCAGGGCGCTCATCACCGGCCTTGGCGCCGGCTTCGGCGAGGAGTTCGACACCGCCAAGCTTCGCTATCACCGCGTCATCATCATGACCGACGCCGACGTGGACGGCTCCCACATCCGCACCCTGCTGCTCACCTTCTTCTTCCGCTACATGCACCCGCTCATCGACGCCGGCTACCTCTACATCGCCCAGCCGCCCCTGTACCGGGTCCAGCACGGCAAGGAGCACCGCTGGTTATTCAGCGATGCGGAGAAGGACGCCTACCTCAACCGGATTAAGGACGGCAAGGTCAACGTGCAGCGCTACAAGGGCCTCGGCGAGATGAACCCCGACCAGCTCTGGGAGACCACCCTGGACCCTGCCCGCCGCACCATGCTCCGCGTCACCGTGGAAGACGTTATGGCTGCTGACCACGTCTTCACCCAGCTGATGGGTGAGGAAGTGCCGCCCCGAAAGAAATTCATCCAGAGCCACTACGATAAGGCCACCCTGGACATCTAGGGGACCCCACCGCTCATCGTCGAGCAGCAAGCCTATGCTACGTGAGCCCCGCCGCGCTGCCGCCACAGGCTATGAGTAGCTCGGTGATCGCTCCCAGCCGGCGACCCGCCCTGCGTGGCGCCTTTCACCTCGCCGCAGCCATCGCTGCAATCGCCGGAGCCGTCCTGCTCGTGCTTCTGGCGAACTCCGCTCGCGCCTACGTTGGCGGCGCCGTCTTCGCCACCAGCCTGATCCTCCTCTACACCGTCAGCGCCGCCTATCACCGGATCACCTGGACGCCGCGCCTGCGCAGCATCGTCCGGCGCCTGGACCACTCCATGATCTTCGTCCTTATCGCCGGCACTTACACCCCCTTCTGCCTCCTGGTGCTTAATACCGCCTGGGGGATCAGCATGCTGTCCGTCGTCTGGGGAATCGCCGGCGCCGGCATTATCCTGAAGATCGCCTGGCCGCGTTCCCCGAAGTGGCTCGGCGTAACCTTCTACCTCACCATCGGCTGGCTGGCCCTGGTGGCGACGCCCCAGCTGATATCCTGGTTCACCGCCGGCCCGCTGGCGCTGCTTCTGCTGGGCGGCGTACTCTACACCCTGGGCGGACTGATCTACGCCCTCCGAAAACCTAACCCCTTCCCCCGGGTGTTCGGCTACCACGAGGTCTTCCACCTGCTGGTCATCGCTGGAAGCGTCCTCCACTACTCACTCGTGGCGATCTACCTTCTACCCGCCTAGCCCTGGACACGGCATGAGCGAGCCCGCCGCCACAGCGCTCATCGTGGAGACCACAGCCGAAGAAGACTGCCCCTTGGAGTTCTTCGGCGATAACGCCGACATAGTCTACTTCATCTCCTTCGCCCACTCGGAACGCTACGGCTCCAGCCATCCCCTGTCTAAGGCCGCTGGCATCCTCAAGCGGCAGCTCCAGATCAACCTCGCGCCCCTACTTACCTTCGCCGACGCCCGCACCGAGAGCGCGGCCGAGGAGCAGGCTCTGGAGACGATGTGGCAGGACCCAGCGCCCCTGGCGGAGGCCGCCCGCCGTGTCGCTCAGGCGATCGAATCGACTGAGCAGCTCCGCGAGCTCGCCGTGGACTTCCCGGAGCTGCCTGACCGCCTGCGGGAACTGGCGACGATGGCGGACTGGGCCGCCGAACGCGGCGCCCAGGTGCGGCTCACCTACGTTCTGTAGAGCCCCTGCTTCCGGATGTACTCTTCCACCGTGACCGGCACCAAGTCGCCTATCGGCTGACCTCTGCGCACCCGCTTCCGTATCTCCGTGGCGCTGACCGCCACCGTCGGCATCTTCAGCCAGATAACACGCTCCCCCAGCCTCGGAAACCGCCGCTCCGCCTCCTCCAGCGCCTCCGGAGAGGTGTCCGCCCGCCGCGCCACCGCCAGCCTCGCCAGCTCCAGGATGCGCTGCGGGCGCGCCCAGTTCGAAAGGTCCATCAGGGCGTCCTCCCCCAGCAGGAAGAACAGCTCATCCTCAGCACGATCATCCCTTAGCGCCTCCAGAGTGTCGGCCGTGTAAGAGGGCCCCGGCCGCTCCAGCTCCAGCCTCGATACCTGGAATGCAGCCTCGCCCTCCAGCGCCCTTCGCAACATCGCCAGCCGGTGCTCGTTCGCGGCGATTATCCGCCCGGCCTTCCGCCAGGGCTGGCCCGCAGGCAGGAACAGCACCTCATCCAGGCCCAGCTCATCGCGGGCCGCGCGGGCCAGCGCCAGGTGACCCCGGTGCACGGGGTCGAACGTCCCTCCCAGGAGGCCCAGCCTCAACCGGGCCACTCCAGCTCGAGGTCGCCCAGCCGCACTCGGTCTCCTGGCCGCGCCCCCGCCCGGCGCAGCGCCCCGCTGACACCCCAGCGGCCCAGCCGCCACCACAGCTCCTGCCTCCCCTCCTCCACCCCCACAGGCATCATCTCCGCAAACGCCACCACCCTCTCCCCCTCGACCCGGAAACCTTCGCCCTCACGCCGCACGTTGAAGCGACGGCCCAGTGGCTGCGGCCTAATCGTGGGTATCTCCTCCAGAGGTTTCTCCTTTTCCTGGACCGCCAACTGCTCCGCTAATCGTCGCACCAGCTCGTCAGTGCCCCGGCGCTCTGCCGCCGATACAAATAGGGGCGTGACTCCCCGCCCGCCAAACACCGCCTTGAGTTCGGGCATCCGCTCCTCCACCTCGGGCAGGTCAATCTTGTTGACCACCAGCAGTTGCGGCCTGTCAGCCAGGGCTCCACTGTACTGTGAGAGCTCGCGGTTCACAGCATCCACATCGGTCAACGGGTCAGAGCTGCTCCCGTCCACCATGTGGACAAGCACCTTCGTTCGCTCTACATGCCGCAGGAAGTCCAGGCCAAGGCCGGCCCCCTCATGCGCCCCCTCGATCAGGCCCGGGATGTCCGCTACTACAAACCTCTCGAAGCCCACATCTACAACGCCAAGCGCTGGCTCTAGCGTCGTAAACGGATACTCCGCTACCTTAGGTCTCGCTGCCGAGATCGCCTGCAATAGAGTCGACTTGCCGGCATTCGGTAGGCCTACAATCCCCACATCAGCAAGCAGCTTCAGGTCTAGCTGTATCTCACGCTCCTCACCGGCCTGCCCCCGCTGCGCGATTCTCGGTGCCCGATAAACCGCCCTCGCAAACCACTTGTTGCCCCTACCACCGATACCCCCCCTCGCCACGACAAGCGTCTTCCCCACCTCATCCAGGTCACCCAGCAGCCTGTCTTCACCAACGTCTCTAACCTCAGTCCCAGCCGGCACCCTCACAACCACATCCTCACCCCTCCGCCCATTCTTATCTGAGCCTTGTCCATACCGGCCTTGACCAGCCTTATATACTCTTCTTCTCCCCATCTCCCTTAACGTCCGAACCGATCCATCAGCAACGACAACCACACTCCCCCCGTTACCCCCGTCACCTCCATCCGGCCCACCATGAGGAACAAACTTCTCCCGACGGAAGCTCACACATCCATTACCACCTGAACCTCCGACAACCCTTATCCGCACTCGATCGATCATAGTTCTTATATGCCTGCTAATTGTATATGGAAAGGAGGAAGTAGTAGGAGTAGTAGGAGTGTTCGCTCTGTTGAGAGTGTATCTGGCTGGGAGGTGGAGTGAGTGTGGGCTGTTTGGGGACGGTTGTTGGCTAACAGATGAGTGGGACAGACAATCGTTCAGTGTGGGCTGTGTATGCTTGCCTGGATCTCGGCGAGCTGGCGTTGGCCTTTCGTGGTGTTGAAGTGAGTGGATACTTTGCGGCAACCGTGGATAACTGTGGAGTGGTCGCGGTTTCCTAAGAGGCGGCCAATCTGCTTCAGAGGGAGCTGGGCGTGCTCGCGTAAGAGGTACATTGCGATGTGTCTAGCCTCCGCGATGGGCTTGGCCCGACTGGGGCCGGGGAGGCTGGTGAGTGGGACGGTAAAGTATCGCGCTACGCCCTCAATGATCGCCTCTGGCGATGGTGTTGAGGCGGGGTTGGGGGGCGTGAGTGCGGCGACAGCTAGGGTTGCTACCGCGATGGTGATTGGGGATCGGGTCAGGTTGGCGTATGCGGCGACACGGTTGAGGAAGCCCTCGAGTTCGCGGACATTGTCTTGAGCGCGGTCAGCAATGAGCTGAGCAACCTCGGGGCCAATCTTGATCCTCTGTTCGAGCGCTTTTGCTTGGACGATCGCTAGACGGGTCTCTTCATCGGGCGGCTGGATATCGGCGAGGAGGCCCCACTGGAAGCGTGAGCAGAGACGGGCTTGCAGGCCGGGAATGGTCTTGGGAGAGTGATCGCTTGTGAGCACGACCTGGCAGCCGTCGGCGTGCAGGTCGTTAAAGGTATGGAAGAACTCCTCCTGGGTGCGCTCCTTGCCGGCTAGGAACTGAATGTCGTCGACCAGCAGGATATCGGTGGAGCGGTACTTGCGGCGAAACTCGTCCTGGCGCCCCTGCGAGATCGCGTTCACAAAGTCGTTGGTGAACTGCTCGCAGGTGACGTAGAGGACGCGCCGGTCCTCTCTCGCCGCGCGGCTGGCGATGGCTTGGAGGAGGTGAGTCTTGCCGAGGCCGGGGCCGCCGTAGATGAACAGCGGGTTGTACACCTCGCCCGGCTGCTCGGCTACAGCGTGGGAGGCGGCGGCGGCGAGCCGGTTTGACTCGCCGATGACGAACCGGTCGAAGGTTAGCTTACCGTTGAGCCTCTTTCGGGCGGAGGGGCTTGAGATGACTGCGGGAGCGCGGCTATGCCCGGCCAGAGGCGGCGGCTCGTCTCCCTGGTGTCCGTTGCCTCCCTGGGAGACTACCTCATAGCGAAGGGCAACCGACCGCCCCAGGATTCCGCTTACCGTCTTGGCGATTACGGGCCCCATCTTGGTGCTGAGCCACTCGCTGACGAAATCGGAAGGTGTCCCAATAACGAACGATCCATTGTCCGTGTTGAGGCCCACGGTGTCCTTGAGCCAGGTATCATAGTTGGGCCGGGTAACCTGAAGCTGCAACTGCCCGAGGGCAGTATCCCATACACGGTGCGCAGCGGTGTCCTGCATGCGGGTCCCTCCGTTAGAGGCTGACGGTCAAACCGGGGCGACTGAGGGGAGCGGACGGCGGAACAATACCAGCCGCCAAGCAAGGCGGTCAAGGATATTATGACGTGAATAACGGCGATTTCGGGCCCTCCGTGACCCCTTTCCTCATCATCAACGGCGCTGCAAAAAGAGCCGATCTTCGGCCTGAATCGCGCCTGCTATAATTACCTCGCCACTGTGGAGGTAACGGATTAGATATGCTTCTTGCGCTGGATGTAGGTAACACTAACGTGACGGTGGGCGTGTTCGACAACGGTTCCCTCCGTGCTACCTGGCGATTCTCGACGGACGTTGGCAAGCTCGCCGATGAGTATGGCGTGCTGATGACTAACCTCCTTACCCACGAAGGCATAGAGGTGAGCGACATCTCGGAGGCCGTCATGGGGAGCGTAGTCCCTGACCTGGATCCGGTCTTCGAGGCTGTCTGCACCCGCTACTTTGAGGTGCGGCCGCTCGTCGTCGGCACCGGCGTGCGGACCGGGCTCCGCATCGTCTACGACAGCCCCCGTGACGTAGGCGTTGACCGCGTCGCGGACGCGGTGGCGGCGATCCACCTCTACGGCCCGCCGCCGATGGTGATCGTGGACTTGGGTACTGGCACCGTGTTCGATGGCATCAGCAAGGATGGTGACTACCTGGGCGGCGCCATCGCCCCCGGCCTGGGCATCGCCACAGAGGCGCTGTTCCAGCGGGCGGCCAAGCTTCACCGGGTGGAGCTGGTGCGGCCCAAGTCCGCCATCGGCCGCAACACGGGGGAGGCCATCCAGTCGGGGATCGTCTTCGGCTTCGTAGGGCTTGTAGAGGGTATCGTGGGCCGCTTCAAACGGGAGCTCGGCCCCAATACGAAGGTGATCGGCACCGGCGGCTACGCCGACCTCATCGCCCGTGAGACCGATGTGATCGACGAGGTGAACGTGGACCTCACCCTGGAGGGGTTGCGCCTCATCTTCGATATGAACCGAGGTAGAGACGATGTACAACCTGACTGATCGAGATATCGTCCTGGGAGTGAGCGGCAGCATAGCCGCCTACAAGGCGGCGGACCTCGCCAGTAAGCTTACCCAGGCTGGCGTCAGGCTGGACGTCGTCCTTACGCCCGCGGCTGCGAAGTTCGTCACGCCGTTGACGTTCCAGAGCGTCAGCGGCCGCCCCGCCTACGTCGACATGTTCGACACCGCGTCCGGGGCGGCCGAGCTGCACATCGAGCTGGCCCGCCGCGCCAACGCCCTGCTGATCGCCCCCGCCAGCGCGACCACGATCGCGAGGGTGGCCCTCGGCCTCGCCGAGGACCTGGTGAGCCTTACCGCCCTCGCCACGCGGGCGCCTATTATCGTCTGTCCGGCGATGGACCCCCAGATGTTCGAACACGAGGCCACCCAGGCACACCTGGAGACGCTGCGCCGCCGTGGCCTGCATGTGGTGGGCCCGGAGGAGGGCAGGCTGGCCTCCGGCAACACCGGCCTAGGCAGGATGTCCGAGGTGCCCACGATAATCGGAGCGCTCAGGTACGTGCTCGGCAAGGACGCAGATCTGGCGGGGAGAAAGGTAGTCGTCAGCGCCGGCGGCACCCAGGAGCCCGTCGACCCCGTCCGCTACGTCGGCAACTACTCCTCCGGCAAGATGGGCTACGCCCTGGCCGAGGCCGCCCGCGACCGCGGGGCGGATACTGTCCTGGTGAGCGGGCCGGCGGCCCTGCCTGAGCCCTACGCCGTGCGAGTCCTCCCCGTCCGTCAGGCCGCGGAGATGCGCGACGCCGTGCTCGCCGAGTGCGCCGACGCGGACGCGGTGATCATGGCGGCCGCCGTCGCGGACTATCAGCCGGCGGAGGCGGTGGGCCAGAAGATCAAGCGCCGGCAGGAAGGGCTGAGCCTGTCCCTGGTGCGCACGCCGGACATACTGGCGGAGATCGGCCGGCGCGCGGGGCTGGTTAAGGTGGGCTTCGCCGCCGAGAGCGAGGACCTTCTGACCAACGCCCGCCGCAAGCTGGATGACAAACGCCTCGACCTCATTGTGGCCAACAACGTGACCGCCGAGGGATCCGGCTTCGGCTCGGATACTAACAGGGTGACGCTCCTTGATGGCGAAGGCGAGGAGGAGCTGCCCCTTATGAGCAAGTACGAGGTTGCCGGTCACGTCCTGGATCGCGTCGCCGCCGCCCTCAGAGAAGCGAGCCCTGACTGACATGGCTTACGGGATGACCTGTCATCGGTTCATATGGCCTACCCCCGAGGGGTCTAATTGGCGTAAACTCATCAATGGTGCTGTCGTCTGCGGAACAGTGTGGTGTGGTGATGCCGGACGGCTGCCATGAAGGAGGCCGACATGTCTAAGGAGTTCACCCTGGAGAAGTTCTCCCAGAACCCGTTCTATCAGGAGGTCAACCGGAGGCTTGTGGCGCTCGCCAACCTGAGACCGGGGCTGCGTGTGGTGGACCTGGGCGCGGGCACGGGGGCTGTGACCCGGCTGCTGGTGGCGGAGATGGCCAACGGGCAGGGCGCGGAGGTTATCGCCGTTGAGCCCTCGGAGTCCGCTATCGAGGTAGCGCGGCGAAGTCTGGAGAACATCGGCGATGCCGTCGTCCGGTTCGTCCAGGGCGGCGCCGAACGATTCTCCCAGCTCGTGCGTATGCCGGTGGACGCCGTCTTCTTCTGCAACGCCATTCACCTCGTGAAAGAGAAGGCGGCCGTCATGCAGGAGGCCTACCGCAGCCTGCGGGAAGGCGGCACGTTCTCCTTCAACACCTCCTTCTTCCAGGGAGCTGAGCCACCCGAGTCGTTCCAGTTCTATCGGCGCTGGATGATGAAGGCGCTGCGAAACCTGCGCGAGCAGTACGACCTTTCGCCGGACAAGGCGCAGCGCGCCCTGGCACGCCAGCCCTTGAGCCGTGAGGAGTACATCGCCCTCTTGGAGTCGAACGGCTTCCACGTATGCGAGAACCAGATCGTGCCGGTGCCCATGACCCTGCAGGGGTTCGAGGATATCAGCGAGTACAGCCTGTTCATTGAGGGCGCAATGCCCGGCGTGCCGCTGGGGCCGGCCAGCGAAGCGTTGAAGTTCGGCGCCCGCGGCGCGTTCGAGGAGCTGGGCCTGGAGACCTCGCCCCGCAACTGGCTGCTCGTCGTCGCCAGCAAAGAGTAACCCTCTGCAATCGGTGAGGCCGGGCGCGCCAACCCCGGCCTGCACTTTCGTGAAGGAGGTCGCCATGCAGGAGCCGGCTCTCGCCGGACAGAGAATCGTCAACGAGCTCGTGGAGCGGATCAAGGGCTCCGCCAAGGTTGAGGTGGTCTACGGCGAGCCCCGGGAGATCGGGGAGAAGACGATCATTCCGGTGGCGGCGGTCGTCTACGGTTTCGGCGCCGGAGCGGGAGGCGGTGGCGCCGGGCCCGGCGGCGATGGCGCCATCGGTAGTGGCGGTGGCGGTGGTGGCGGCGGCGGCGTCCGTGTCCATCCCGTCGGTGTCCTGGAGGTCACAGCCGATGAGACCCGCCTGGTGCCCATCTTGGACTGGACGCGCATCATCACCACCGGCCTCACCTTCTTCGGGCTGTGGATGATCGTGAGGGCGCTGCGCGGGCGGCGGAAGTAGGGCCCGAGGCCTGGCTACAGCTCGAAGCGAGTGCCGACGCTGTTCTGGATGAACGCCTCCGGGAAGCTGGCCGCCAGGGCGTGAACCGCGCGCCAGCCGGTGCAGTGCGCCGGCACGATAACCTGCGGCGCAAGCTCCGCTAGCGCTTTGCAGGTAGCCGGTATGATGGGCTCGAACAACGGGCCGTTCAGGTGGAACCCGCCGATTACCGCGTACACCTGCTCCACGCCTGTCAGCTTGCGCGCGTACCGCACGATGTTGACTATCCCGGCGTGACCGCAGCCCGTCATCACCACTAGCCCCTTATCGCGAACGTTCAACACCGCGGCCTGGTCGTCCAGTATGAGCGGGTCCGGCTGCCACTCCTCGTCCCGGAACGCCTGGTGCACCGGAAACCCCTTCTCGAACTCCGTGCTACGGTCCACCTCCCCCGTGACCAGAAGCGAGCCGTCCAGCAGGAACGATGGCTGCCTCTCCTCGATGATCTCGAACCCGGCGCCCCGCAGCGCTGACTTGCTGGTCGAAGGCAGCTCGAACGGCTCGCGGCCGGGGATCGTGATGCGGCGGCGGCTCCAGAACTCAGGATGTATGATCACCGGCAGATTGGCCCGGCCCAGGGCGCGCACCAGGCCGTCCAGCCCCGTCGTGTGGTCGAAGTGGCCGTGGCTGAGGACGATCGCCTCGATCCCCTTGGGCGAAACGCTCAGCCGCCGCATGTTCTCGGCCAGGCCGTCCGGCGTCAGCCCCGCGTCGAACAGGACGCGGCGCTCGCTGTCGTTCTTCCGGATCGTGATCAGGGCGGAGAAGCCGTGCTCAGCAAGGGGGGCGTCCAGCGTTTCGCCGCCCTCCAGAAACGCGGCCGGCAGACGCGGCGCCGTCGTATCGCCGAGGGCGGGCCGCTTCGCCGGCCCCTGGTCCGGGAGGAGCATGTCGCCGGCGTTGTCCACCAGCGTTGTGATGTGAACCGAGTCTACGGGCTCCAGCGGAACGTTAGGCATGCGAGCGAGGCTAGCGTGGGGGCAGTCTGGTGTAGGGATGCCCGATGCTGATGGCCGTTAGCAAGATCGCGATGATGATCCCTGCTATGAACAGTTTCACTGCCAGCCTCGTGCTGGCATCAATTTTTGACCCGAGGGATTCAAGGTCCCTATCGAACCCATGGAGTGTTTCTATGGCTTCCACCAGTAGTGTTTCGAGATGGCCCACGTAGGGAGCGGGCTTGGCTCCTTCCGGAACCGCGGCTCGCTTCTGCATTAGTTCCGTGACCGAGTGAGCGACGTCTAGCTGCTGCCGCATGGCTTCCTGCGCACCAGCGAGGATAGAACTCACGTCCAGCTGCTGGCGCATGGTTTCCTGCGCGCTGGCGAGGATAGAACTCACGTCCAGCTGCTGGCGCATGGCTTCCTGCGTGCCAGCGAGGATAGAACTCAGGTCCAACTGCTGGCGCATGGCTTCCTGCCCGGCAGCGGCGATAGAACTCACGTCCAGCTGCTGGCGCATAGCTTCCTGCGCACCAGTGAGGATAGAACTCACGTCCAGCTGCTGGCGCATAGCTTCCTGCGCACCAGCGAGGATGGAACTGGCGTCCAGCTGCTGGCGCACAGCTTCCTGCGCGCCGGCGAGGATAGAACTCACATCCAGTTGCTGGCGCATCGCCTGCTGCGCATGAGCTAGGATAGAACTCACGTCCAGCTGCTGGCGCATAGCGTCCCGTATAATGCGATCCGATGTCACGGCGCGAACTCCACTCACTTCCCCTTGGCCGTCAGGGACAGCAGCAGGTTCACTAGGGTGCGAGTGGGGATGCCGCTGGCCCCCTTCACCCAGGCCCCCTTGTCCTTGCTGAAGTTGTCCGTGGGCGCCATGTCCACGTGCACCCAGGAGCTGTCCTCCGCGAAGAAGTGAAGGAACTTCGCGGCGCTGATCGCCCCCCCGTAGCGGTTGCCTATGTTCTTGATGTCGGCCACGTTGCTCTTCAGCGACTCGCCGTACTCGTCGATGAGGGGGAAGCGCCACATCCGCTCGCCGCAGGCCTCGCCCGCCTTGACCACCGCCTCGGCCAGGGCGTCGTCCGTGGCCATGAAGCCGGTGGCGCCCGGGCCAAGCGCGATCTGCATCGCCCCCGTCAGCGTAGCCACGTCAATGATCGGTGAGAGCTTCTCCTGGCGGGCGTAGCAGATTGCGTCGGCGAGGACGAGGCGGCCCTCGGCGTCCGTGTTTATCACCTCGATCGTCTTACCGTTCATCGCCCGATGGACGTCGCCCGGCTTCGTCGCCGAGCCGGAGGGCATGTTTTCAGTAGCGGGGATGATAGCCGTCACGTTGACCGGAGACTTTAGCTTGCCCAGCACCCACAGCGCGGAGATGACGGCCGCCCCGCCTGACATATCGCCCTTCATCTCCTCCATGCCCCCGGCCGGCTTGATTGAGATGCCACCCGAGTCGAAGGTGATCCCCTTCCCCAACAGGCCGATGGTGTCCCGTGCGTCGCCGCCGCGGTAGCGTAGGACGATGAGCTTTGGGGGCTGGACGGAGCCGGCGGCCACGCCAAGCAAGGCGCCCATGCCCATCTTCTCCATCTCGTCCCGCTCCATCACCTCGCACTCCACGCCGGCGTCCTCGGCCAGCGATTGCGCTCGCTCCGCCATAACGGTAGGCGTGAGCTGGTTTGCGGGCTCATTCGCCATGTCGCGGGCGTGGTTTGTGCCCTGGCCCAGGATACGGCCGCGCTCCGCCCCGCGCCTGAGCGCCTTCAGCTTGGACTCCTCGAACTCCACCAAAGTGACGGTATCGATCTGCTTACGGTCCTTGTCCGGCTTCTTGAGCCGGTCGAAGCGGTACAGCCCCATCGTCGCCCCCTCGGCGATCGCCTGGGCGCAGGCCTCAGGGTCCAGCCCCGCGATACCCGCTCCGTGCACGATAGTCGCCACCGTCGAAGCGCCCGTGCCGCGGAGGCGTCGCAGGGCGGTTCCGGTCACGTCGCGGACGGTATCCAGACTGAAACCTTCCTGCTTGCCCAGGCCCACCACGAGCACGCGGGGTGTAGGCAGCTTACCCAGCGTATGGATGAGGGTGAGCTCGCTCTTCTTCCCCTTGATCTCGCCCTCGGCGATGAGCTGGCTGATGGCGCCGTCCAGCGCCTTATCGACGGCGCCCGTGCCGCCGCCGGGGCTCGTCACCCCTTCGAACAGGTTGACTATCACTGCTTTGGCCGGGTGCTGGGCCAGGTCGCCCTTTTCGACCTTGATCTTCACGGACTGCTCCCTTCTATTTAGCGCATCGTCATCATAGCTAGGGCCGTAGCCAGGGTCAAAAGCGGTCTCGCCTTGAACACCCGTCGCTCCTGGCCCTAGAATGGATGCCTGGAACGGGGCTGTCCGGCGTGGTCGATTCGGGCGCCTCACCTTCGCCGGTGCCGCTGGATTCATCCCAGGGAGCGATAGCACGTCGGTCATGTCGGAGAGCCTTCGCGATGCCGCCGTCGACTGTGGACGGGGGCCTTCCCGCCGAGTGAGCCGTGTCTGAGGCTAACTCTACCCGGCGCAACAGGCCCCTGTGGGACCGATTCCGGAGCATGTTCAGCCGCCGCGATCTGGTGGAAGCCCTGGTCGTGGGCTTGGGCTTCCTCGCCTACTTCGCGGTTCGCGGCGCCGTCATCGACCGCCCGGATACCGCCTACCGCCACGCCCTGGACGTGATCGATGCTGAGCGTTACCTGGGGATCTTCTGGGAAGACAATATGAACGCCTGGATCAAGGGCCGGCAGTTCTTGGCCCAGACGGCCAACATCGTGTACTTCTGGCTGCACTTCCCCCTGATCATCGTGTTCGGCATCTACCTCTACTATGGGCAGCGCAACAAGTACACGCTGATGCGGGACGCCTTCCTCACCTCCGGCGCCATCGCCCTGGTCATCTACTGGCTCTACCCCGTGGCGCCGCCCTGGGCGCTGAATGACCTGGCGGCCAGGTTCGATCCGAATGCCCCGTCCTACGTGACAGGCTTCTTCGACACGATGGAGGCCTACCTGGGGTACGGCTATCAGGCCCAGTCCACCCGCGCCTTCGTGAATCCCTACGCGGCGATGCCCAGCCTGCACTTCGGCTGGGACCTCCTGCTGGGCATTGGTATAGTGTGGGCGTCCTGGCGCCAGCCCTGGATGTGGCTAGCGCTGCCTATCGGCATCTTCCTGCCGCTCAGCCAGATACCGGCGATCACCGCCACCGCCAACCATTTCTTCTTGGACGCCGTCGCCGGAACCGTGGTCGCTCTCATGGGCTTCCCTCTCGCGCTGGCGCTGCGTCGGCGGGTGTACCCGCGGCTCATCGGGGCGCTCGAGCGCTCGCGTTGGCCCGCTCTTCGTGGGTGGCTCCCGGCTGATACCGGCGACTCCGGCGAAGTGGGGCCCCAGGCGGAGATCAGCGACTGAGAAGTCGGGTGCCGGTTCAGTGGCTAGTTCTGGTGTTCGTACGTGGGCAGAGGTGTCAAGCAGGCGTACACCTCCACGGTCAGCTCACTGACGTGGGGCAGCCAGCGCTCCCAGTCCTGACGGGCCACCCTCGCCTGGGCGCTGGTCATCGCGTCTTGGACTGAATCCTCGTCGGCGAACTCATAGAGCGCGGTCCAGTTGGCGTTTCCGCGGCTCCAGTTGCTTCGATAGGCGCGCACGATTCCCGGTATGTCCAGCACGTGTGGTAGGTGAGTACTTGCGTACCATTGCTCGAACTCCCCCATCACCGCTGGATCGAGGTTGGCGCGGACGACCAGATAGGGTTTGGACCCGAACATCAGAACCTCTCAGGGTTGTACTTGCGATCGAACGAATCGATGAAGGCCTGCACCCGCAGCTCGTCAAACTCGTCGAAGGCGTCCAGGGTGCGCCAGGCCGCGAGAGCGATGGGGTGCTCCATGCCGGAGTAGGGCACCATCAGAACCAGCTTCCCGTCGGCCACGTTCTCCTCCGTGATAGCTTCAAGCTGGTCGCGCAGATTCTGGCATCCCGCGTCGTCCAACGGTGCCTCTCCCGCCGAACAGTCGTACAGGACGACCACACCACCGTGCTCCATGTTGTGAGGAAGAACCTCTTTCGCAATGGGGAGGTCATGGACGCCCCATTCAGCGGGCGCCGGCGCGTGCGGACCCGTGGTCGGCGGATCGCTGTTGTAGAGGTCGTACTTCTCACCTGGCTCCAAGTGTTCGCGGCCCCGGTCTTCGAACGTCTGGACAGTGAACGGATAATCGGGCCGGCTTTCACCGCCGCTGTAGAATACGACTGCGATGACCACCACCACCGCCAGCACGCCCACTGCACTGAAGATCAGGCGCGGGTGGCGAAGCCCGAGCCTAGACACGCTTCGCTATCGCCAACTGCTGAACCACATCCGCCAGCGCCGGTTCGATGTCTCTGGACGTGTCAACCTTTATGTGCGACCGCTCTATCATCTCCACCTCCATACTCATCCTATTATATACGGCTACCGTGGCCTCTGAGGCGTCCTGCCGGTCGTCGCCGCGGGCGCGCGCCTCCAGCCGCTCTCGGGCAACGTCCGGCGGCGCCTCCGTCTGCACGATGACGAGGCGCGCCCCGGCCGATTCAGCGATCTCGTACAGCGGCCGGCGATGCTCCTCCTTGAGGCTGGTGGCATCGAGGACCGCGCTCACACCTCGGGCGAGGAGCCTTTCCAGGAGGGCGTGGACGGCCGCGAACAGCCGCTCGTTCTCGGCCGCGTCGTGCGCCGGTCTGCGAAACAAGGCCCTGCGCAGCGCGTCGCTGTTCAGGTGGGCTAGGGGGTAGCGGCTGCACAGCTCGCGGCTGAAGTAGCTCTTGCCGCTGCCGGGCAACCCGGTCACGAGCACCAGCGACGGTGTCGGCTGCGACGCCGGGACTCCCCCCAGCGAAGACTCCAGCTTGGCGACGTCCTCGTCGAGCGTGGGGTTGGACGCGGCGGTGGAATGAGAGCCGCCCGCCTCGGCCACCACTGCGAGGGGTTGGCCGGAAAAGAACGCTACGCCCACGAAGCCTGGCCCGGTGTGGGCGCCCATCACGCTGGTGAACTCCGTGATCAGGAGCTCATCCGGCTGGAACCGTTGGCGCAGGGCGTCAGCCAGGTCGCGTGCCGCTGCCGGCGCGTCGGCGTGCATCACCGCCATGTGGAGTGGCCGCTCCTCGTCCAGTCGCTCCTCGATGCGCGTCAGCAGACGGCTGATGGCGCGGGGCATGGCGCGGACGCGTTCCACGGCCTGGATCTCCTCTCCCTCCGCGACGAGGATGGGCTTGATCCGGAGCAGGGAGGTAGCCCAGTGTATCACCCTGGGCACGCGGCCGCTCTTGGCCAGATAGCGGAGCGTGTCCAGCACACCCAGGAGGTGGGCACGGGCGGCGACGTCTTGGGCCACCGCTTCGGCTTCATCTCTGCTGGCGCCGGCCTGCGCTGCCCTCGCTGCCGACAGCACGGCAAAGCCATGGCACATCGCCAGGCAGTGAGAATCGACCACTCGGACGGGGAAGTGTGGCATCTCCTGGTGAGCCATCTCGGCCGCGTTGTTGGCAGAGCTGTAGGTGCCGCTGAAGGCGGAGGGGAGGGTGATGCAGAGGGCCGATTCGGCGGTTGTGGCGGCCTGGCGGAACGCTTCCAGGAACGCCGCGGGCGCGGGAGAGGCCGTTGTTGGGAACTTTCGGGATGTGCGGAGCAGGCCGTAGAACTCCCTGCTGGTTAGACGGCCGTCATAGTGGAGTTCGCCGTCGAACAGGAACGTCAGCGGGACGGTTGTGATTTGGTGCGCTCTCAGGATGTCCGCGGGCAGACAGACGGAGCTATCGGTTACTATCGCAACCTTCGCCATATAAGATGATTCCGGACAGTTGCATTCGGGGGCGATTCCCCCGAATCAGTATACCGGCCCTCATTGCCTCCGTCACTGGGCCTATGCTATACTCGCAGCGACGAAAAAGAGGAGGAAAGACGCAGAGGCGCAGCCGCGCGAAGCATGCTGACCAAGACGGAGAAAGAAGAGATAACGAGTAGCATTCGTCTGCATGCGACTGACACAGGTTCGTCGGATGTGCAGGTGGCACTCCTGACGGAGCGGATCCGATACATGACGGATCACCTGCGGACCCATCGAAAGGACCACCACTCGCAGCGCGGCTTAATGAAGATCGTGGGACGGCGACGCCGGCTCTTACGCTACCTTAGTCGTCGAGAGCCAGACCGCTACAAGGCGCTGATCGCCGCACTGGGCATCCGCAAGTAGACGGACCCTCTTTCGCTCTTCCCCAAGCGATACTCCTCCCAGAACAGGCTGTAGATCACAACCGCCGCGCCGCCAGAGCGCCACGCTATGCAGCTGACATACACGCAAGAGTATCTGGGTACTCTATCAGCAAGTCACCCAAACATGAGTGACGGGAGGTTTCACACAGCATGACTGAAAAGTTCAGCCGCACCATAGGCGGCCAAGAGTTGAGCATGGAGGTAGGCGGCATGGCCGGTCTGGCCAACGGTGCCGTCGTCGTCCGTTACGGCGATTCGATGATCCTGGTCACCGCCTGCATGGGCGCACCCCGTGAAGGGATGGACTTCTTCCCCCTGACCATAGACTACGAGGAGAGGCTATACGCGGCGGGCAAGATTCCCGGCAGCTTCTTCCGCCGCGAAGGGCGGCCCACTAGTGATGCGATCATCACCGATCGCCTCACCGACAGGCCGCTGCGGCCGCTTTTCCCCAAAGGCATGCGGAACGAAACCCAGGTGATCGGCACCGTCCTCTCCGCCGACCAGGAGAACGACCCAGACGTTCTGGCGATCACCGGTGCCTCCGCCGCCCTCGTCATATCCGATATACCCTTCGACGGACCCATAGCCGGCACCCGCGTCGGCTACGTCAACGGCGAGTTTGTGGTCAACCCCACCTTCGCCCAGCTCGATGACAGCGACATAGACCTCGTGGTAGCGGGGACCCGCGACGCGGTGGTTATGGTAGAGGCCGGCGCCAACGAGGTGCCCGAGTCGCTGATACTGGAGGCGATACGCATCGGCCAGGACGTCAACGCGGAGCTCGTCAGCCTTCAGGAGGAGATGGTCGCTAAGGTGGGCAAGCCGAAGGCCCAGGTGGAGACGAAGACCCTCCCCGACGAGGTACGCTCCGCTGTCGAAGAGTTCGTCCGCAGCCGCGACTGGGACCTTATCTCCGGCGCCAAGGACGAGCGAAGCGAGGGGGCGTCCGAGCGCCGGAAGGAGCTCGTCGAGGCGATGGGCGAAACCCACCCCGAGAACGAGCTAAAGTCCGCCCTCAGCGAAATAACCAAGGCAGCCGTCCGTTCCCGCATCCTGAGCGAAGGCCGGCGGCCCGATGACCGAAAAACGGACGAGATCAGGACCCTGAGCAGCGAGGTCGGTCTCCTTCCCCGCACTCACGGCTCCGGCCTGTTCAACCGCGGCGAGACCCAGGTGCTCACTATCACCACTCTGGGCTCCATGGGCGAGCAGCAGAAGTTGGACACCATCGAACCGGAAGAGACCAAGCGTTTCATGCATCACTACAACTTTCCCCCCTTCTCCGTCGGTGAGGCCCGATTCCTCAGAGGGCCCAGCCGCCGCGACATCGGCCACGGCGCCCTGGCGGAGCGGGCGCTGCTGCCGGTAGTGCCCAACGAGGAGGAGTTCCCCTACACCATTCGCCTCGTATCGGAGGTGCTTTCCAGCAACGGCAGCACCTCCATGGCCAGCGTCTGCGGCAGCACCCTTTCCTTGATGGACGCCGGCGTTCCCATCAAGTCCCCGGTTGCTGGAGTCGCCATGGGCCTCATCAAGAGCGATGACGACTACCGCGTACTTACCGACATCGCCGGCCTTGAGGATGCCATGGGCGACATGGACTTCAAGGTGGCAGGCACATCCAAAGGCATCACCGCCATGCAGATGGATATCAAGGTCAAGGGCATCACCGCCGAGATCATGGAAACAGCGCTTGCCCAGGCCCGCGAGGCGCGAGAGGTCATCCTGCGCAATATGCTGGAGACGATCCCCGAAGCGCGAAAGGATCTCTCGCCCTACGCGCCGCGGATGTACCGGATATCCATCTCTCAGGAGAAGATCGGCGCCGTCATCGGCCCCGGCGGCCGCGTCATCCGCTCCATTATCGAAGAAACGGGCTGCAGCATCGATGTCGAGGACGATGGCACCGTGTTCGTGGGTTCACCCAACGAAGAGCAGGCGCGTAAGGCGATAGCCATCATCGAGGGCCTGACTAAAGACGCCGAGCTGGGTGAGGTATACACCGGCAGGGTCACCCGCCTCACCTCCTTCGGCGCCTTCGTGGAGATACTGCCCGGTAAGGACGGCCTCGTCCGTATGGCTGACCTGGCGGACGAGCCCGTGCGCCGCGTCGAGGATGTAGTTAACGTCGGTGACGAAATTATGGTGATGGTCATAGAAGTTGATGACCTCGGCCGTGTTAACCTCTCCCGCCGCGCCGTGCTAGAGGACCTCTCCCCAGAGGAAGCGCTGCAGGCGTCCAAGCAGGCACAGATGGCTGACGTCGGCGGGCGCCGCGACCGTGATCGAGGCGGCAGGCCTCCGCGCCGGGACGGCGGCGGTGGCCGTGGTGGCCGTGGCGGTGGCCGCGGCGGTGGCGGTGGTGGTGGCGGCCGGTCGTACGGCGGTGGCGGCGGCGGTGGCGGCGGTGGCGGTGGTGGCGGTGGTGGCGGTGGTGGCCGGCAGTACGGTGGCGGCGGTGACGGCAGGCCGCGAGGCGGCGGATACGGCGGACGCACCCAGCGACCACAGCAACCGCCGGATGGCGGCGGGTTCCGGCGCAGCCCTGGCGATCCTCTACCGCCTCCTCCCAGCCCCCCCGGGAGGCGCTGGTAGGATAGCTACGGAGTCGCTCTATGCCCATAAAGGTCGTTGTCAGCGGCACAGGCAAAATGGGCCGCCAAGTCCTGGCTGCCGTATGCGCCGATCCCGACCTGAAACCGGTCGGTGTCCTCTCTCGACTCGCCGCCGAAGAGTACCTGCCGCTCCCTGACGGTTCCGATCTCGCCCCTGTCGGCGCAGACCCTGCCGGCCTGTTCACCCGCACCCGGCCTGACGTCGTAGTCGACTTCACTAATGCGGATCACACCCCCGCGGTGGCCCGTGAGGCGCTGGAAGCGGGGGCGCGTCTCGTCATCGGCACCTCAGGTCTGTCCGAAGCGTTCCTGAACGAGCTTGATCGCGAGTGCCGCGAACGTAAGCTTGGAGCTGTAGTCGCGTCCAACTTCGCCCTGGGTGCCGTCGTGATGGCCCACCTTTCGAAGGTCGCGGCCCGCTTCTTCGATCACGCCGAGATCATTGAGATGCACCACGAAAGCAAGGTCGACTCCCCGTCTGGGACGGCTTTGGCTACCGCCCGCAGGATGGCCGAGGGCCGCGAGGGGCGCTTCCAGCGGCCGCCCACACAGCGCCAAACGCTTGAGGGCACCCGCGGCGGTGTAGTTGACGGCGTCACCATCCACAGCGTGCGTCTCCCCGGCCTGGTAGCCCACCAGGAGGTGATCTTCGGCGGGCTCGGTGAGACCCTCACCATCCGTCACGACTCCAGCAGCCGCGAAGCGTTCATGCCGGGCGTGATACTGGCGATAAAGGACGTGATGGAGCGTCAGGACGTCGTCCACGGCCTGGAGAGATTGGTCGGCCTGGAATAGCCCGCGCCCATCCATGAGGCCCAAGTCGCCGGACCATCGCACGCAGGGCTCTTGATTCGTGACCCCAAGAGGATGCTATCATTCTAGCCTGAGAATGCTTCATCGAGTAGGTCATGGCCGGTAAGACGATAGCCGTCCTCGGCGGTGGGGTCGGCGGTCTGGTGGCCGCCAACCGGCTGCGGAAGCTCCTCCCCCGCGAACACCGCATAGTCCTCGTAGACCGCACCGTTTGGCACGCCTTTGCACCCGCCTATACCGCCGTTATGCTGGGGACCAAAGTCGCCGCCCAGATCAGCCGCGACCTGCGCCGCCTCAACCGCAAGGGGATCGAGTTCATCGCCGCCGAGATCACCGGGATCGACCTCTCCCGCAGTACCGTCCACCTGGACGGGGAGGAGTTGGCCTACGACTATCTCATCGTCTCGACGGGCACGCAGTACTCTGTGGGGGACATCTCAGGACTGGGCACCGCCTACACCTACTACACCCTGGAGGGCGCGGAAGGCCTGCGTGAGGAGATCGCCAACTTTACCTCCGGCCGCATCGCCATCGTGGTGGCGGGAATGCCCTACAAGTGCCCCGCCGCCCCCTACGAAGGTGCGCTTCTCCTGGACCACTACTTCCGCCGCAGGCGTCTGCGGGACGAGGTGGAGATACGGCTGTTCACCCCGGAGCCCCGGCCTCTGCCGGTGGCCGGCGAAGCCATAGGCGAGGCGGTGACGGAGATCCTGGCCGGCCGCGAGATCTGGTACAGCCCCAACACGCGCCTCCAATCGGTCGATCCTGAGGCGAAGAGGCTGGACTTCCACGACGGCATCGACGCTCCCTACGACCTCCTCATCGGTGTGCCCATCCATGAGGTTCCGACCGTCGTCCGGGAGGCCGGCCTGGCCGAGGAGGGAGGCTGGGTTAAGGTGGACCGGGAGACGCTGGCCACGCAGTTTGAGCGGGTGTATGCGATTGGCGATGTCACCGGCATCCCGCTCGCCAACGGTTTGCCGTTGCCCAAGGCGGGTGTGTTCGCTCATGGCGAAGCTGAAGTCGTAGCGCGCAACATCGCCGCGGAGATCAACGATGGTGAGACCCGCTGGGCGTTCGGTGGGGAAGGCTCCTGCTTCCTGGAGACCGGCTACGGCAAGGCGGCATACGTGACCGGCAACTTCTACGCCGAGCCTGACCCGGAGGTGAAGATGCGCCAGCCCAGCTTTCTCTGGCGCTGGGTGAAAGAAGGCTTCGTCCGAAACTGGCTCTGGCGCTGGTTCTAGACGCTGCCCACACAGACGAACCGCTGCCTCAGAGTAGACCTTGCCACTTGCAGGGCGCACCGCCTCCCGTTGCGGCTCAAACTCCAATCGGCTAACATGGTCGCGCCGCGGCCGAATCTGACGGCTGCGCTCTATCCCGAGGGTGAGTACGAATGGCCAAGGAATACAACGTCGCGGTAGTCGGCGCGACCGGTCTTGTGGGGCAGGAGTTCCTAAAGCTCGCCCTGGAGAGGCGCTTTCCTATTAAGGAGCTGCGCCTCCTCGCCTCCAACCGCTCGGCGGGGCGCCGCGTCACCGTGGGCGAATGGGAGCTGGAGGTAGAGGAGACAAACTCCAAGTCCTTCGCCGGCGTGGACATCGCTTTCTTCTCCGCCACCACGGAAGTCTCCAAGCAGATAGTCCCCGCCGCAGTCAAGGCCGGCGCCATCGTCATCGATGATAGCTCTGCCTGGCGTATGGAGCCGGACGTTCCCCTGGTTGTGCCGGAGGTAAACGCCGATGACCTGGAGGGCCACAAGGGGACCATCTCCATCCCCAACTGCCCCACCACGCCCCTGGTACATACGCTCTGGCCCCTCCACACCGCCAACCCAATCAAGCGCATCATCGTCGACACCTACCAGTCGGTTTCGGGGCACGGCGCCAAGGCGGTTCAGGAGCTTACCGCCCAGACCCGCGCCGTGCTGGACGGCGATAGCGCCACCGCCCACGTCTTCCCTCACCAGATCGCCTTCAGCCTGCTGCCCCACGTGGACGTTTTCCTGGGCAGCGGCTACACCAAAGAGGAGTGGAAAATAATCAACGAGACCAAGAAGATCATGCACGAGCCCGATCTGGCGATATCCGCAACCTGCGTTCGTGTGCCGGTATACGTCGGGCACTGCGAGGCTGTGCATGTCGAGTTCACCCACCCCATCAACCCGGACGACGTACAGACTATCCTCCGCGACACCCCCGGCGTGACAATTCGGGACGAGCCGTCCGTGAACCTATACCCAACGCCCAGGGGCGTCGCCGGCAAGGACGATACGTTTGTGGGACGCATCCGCCAGGACGCTTCCCATCCGATGGGAATCGCCATGTGGATCGCCAGCGACAACCTCCGAAAGGGCGCCGCCCTCAACGCGATCCAGATCGCGGAAGAACTGATCGCCCGCCGCCTAATATAGGAGCTGCCCATGGAGATCGGACGTCTACTCACCCCCATGGTCACCCCCTTCGACGACGAAGGGCAGGTGGACTTCGAACAGGCGAAGCGGCTGGCCCGCGCCCTCCTGGACTCCGGCAGCGACGGCTTGGTCGTCGCCGGCACCACCGGCGAGGCGCCGACCCTGACCCATGACGAGAAGCTGAAGCTGTTCGCCGCCGTCAGGGAGGCGGCGGACGGCCGCGGGGCCACCATCGCCGGCACCGGCACCAACAACACCGCCGCCAGCATCGAGCTCTCCCAGGAAGCAGAGCGTATCGGCGTCGATGGCCTCCTGCTCACTGTGCCCTACTACAACAGGCCCACACAGGACGGTCTCTTCCGCCACTTCGAGGCGATCGCCCGGGCGACCAGACTGCCCTGCATCCTCTATAATGTCCCCTCGCGCACCGGCGTTAACATGACGGCGGAGACCACCCTCCGTCTCTCTCGCATGCCGACCATCGTTGGCGTCAAGGAGTCATCGGGCGACCTCGTCCAGATCGCCCGCATTATCGACGACGCCGGCGATGACTTTCGCGTCTGGAGCGGTGATGACGCCCTGATCCTGCCCATCCTCGCCCTCGGCGGCTACGGCGCTATTGCTGTTGTCGCCCACCTCGCCGGCGTGCAGCTGCACCAGATCATCGACGATTACCTGGCCGGGCGTACATCTGAAGCCGCTAGCGGCCATCACCGCCTCCTGCCGTTGATACAGACCCTGATGACCGCGGCCAGCAACCCGACCCCCGTGAAGTACGCCCTCAACCAGGTCGGCTTCCGGGTCGGCGCGCCCCGGCTGCCGCTGGTGGAGCCGGAGGGGGATGCGGCCGAACGCATTACAGCGCAGGTGCGGCGCAGTCAGATAGACTTAGCAGTCACGGTCTAAGAGAAGGAAGGAGCTACGAATGGCGAGCATGTTTATCAAGCACCGCGTCGCGGACTACGCCAAGTGGAAGACCGTCTTCGACGAGCACGAAGCTGTGCGAAGGGAGTACGGCACTACCGCGCATAGTCTGCACCGTGACGCCGTCGATCCCAACGTCATCATCATCGCCTTTAGGGTGAGTGACTTGAACCGGGCCAAGGAGTTCGCCGCCTCCGACGAGCTGCGGTCGGCGATGGAGCGGGCCGGAGTCCTGGGCCCACCGGAGATCTGGTTCGCGGATGACGTCGAGGAGAAACGCTACTAGCCGTCGGCGCTGCCAGAAGGTTCCTGATGCGTTTTCCCATCCTGCTGAGTCCGTTTTGGCGGCCGTTGCTGCTGCCCTTCGGGGGCACGCCGAAGCGCTCCTACGTTGAGCTGGAGGATGGGGCGCTGCACGTGCGCTTTGGCTGGCTGTTCAACCATCGCTTTCCCCTGAGCCAGGTGGAGGCGGCGTCGCCCTCTCACTGGCCGCTGTTGGGCGGTATCGGCTGGCGCACGAACTTCCGCGGCACCGTGGGCCTGATCGGCACCTACGTCAACGTTGTGGAGATCCGATTTAAGGAGCGCCAGCGCCTGCGTATGCTCCTTCCCACGTCCTGCGAGCGCCTCTACCTCTCCCTGGCTGAGCCGCGCGACTTCATCGCCGCCCTGGGGCAGGCTATTGCAGTTGAGGCCCCGGCGGAGCCGGTCGCAGAGGCCGTCACCACGGCCCCGAAGCGGCGGCGCAAGAAGAAGAGCGGCTAGCCCCCCTCCCGTGCCCGCACGAACGCCTGCCAGCGCTTCCGCAGCTCCGACTGGCCCCAGCGATAGCCCACGGCGTCGCCCACGCTGTTCGCCACGTTCGCCGAGCCGATGTAGAACAGCGCCATCGTCCCGAAGAACGCCAGCACGGTCCACCAGCTAACCCCGTAGAACGCCAGCGGCACCAGCCCCAGAACCACCCCCAGCGTCAGCCCGCTCCAGGCGATGCCGCGCACCACCCAGCCCTCCCGCGACCGCTGGCTGCGGAACATCGAGAACACCTCGTCAGGTACACGCGTCACAGCGGGCCAATCAGTCGGGGAGCGGCCGCAGTGAGGACAATAGCCACTCTCTTTCCTTGTGGGCATGGGATGATAGCAGTAGCCGCAGAACCGGCCGGCGTTGGGCGCCTTCCCCTCAAGAACGTCGTCCAGGAGGCCGAGCAGCCGCTCCGAGAGGATGCCCTGAGGCGGGCTCTCGAAGGTCGTGGTTGACTCTCGCGTCCCCTGTGCCGTCGCTCGACCTCTAGTCGGCCATCATCGAGCCGACCTGCTCCGGCTCGATGACTAATATCACCCGCTGCTCTTCCGGCTGCCGATAGGGGTACCGGTCCTGGCCCAGGTACTTCTGGGCAAGCTTGTCGATGAGTTCGTCCGCCCCCTCGTGTGTGATCTCCACCACTCGCCCGCGGACGAAGGCGGCGGAGTATGGGTTGTCCTGCCTGTGAATCGATATGGCGACGCGAGGGTCGTTGCGGACGTTTCGGGGCTTGACCCGGCCCTCCGCCGTGTTCACCAGGATGCGGTTGCCATCGATGTCCACCCACACGGGCGATACCTGGGGCGAACCGTCCGGCATGAGGGTGGCCAGGTGGGCGAAGTTGGGCTCTCGGAACAGCTTCTTGACACCTTCGGACAGGGCTGCGGACATTACACGAACTCCTTATGTTTTGGGGCGATGTTTCTTGTTACTCTGACGCTAGTTCCCGCATCTGCTCCATCCGCGACAGGAAGCCCTCCACCGAGACGCCATCGGGCGAGACCGATGGATCGAAGTGGATCTCAGCCGCTCCAACCTCTCGCGTGGCGGCGATGTCCGACTTGATCTGTTCAGATGAGCCCGTGAATATCCAACGGTCCTCGCCGAGTGCTTCATCTGTCACGAGAATGTTGGCCCGCACCACAACCTCCAGCTCGTTCGGGTCGCGGCCGGCCTGCTGGGCCATATCCTTCAACCCCGCGATCATCTGCTTCATCGCATCCGGGGGCAAGCCCGCCGGCAACCAGCCGTTGGCCATCGTCGCGGTTCGTTTGAGGCCGCCCGGCGAGAAGGCTGCCAGGTAGATGGGCGGGTGCGGCTTCTGCACCGGCTTGGGGAGGATGACCGACTTCGGGACCTGGTAGAACTCACCCTGGAACTCCACCGGGTCAGTCGTCCAGATCGCCTTCAGGACGCTGATAAACTCGTCCGCCCGCCGGCCGCGCTGCTTCATCGAGGCGCCGGCCGCGTCAAACTCGTCCTTGGACCAGCCTTGTCCAAAGCCCACCCGTAGCCGGCCGCCTGACAGCACGTCCAGGGTGGTCAGCCTGCGGGCCAGCATCACCGGATTGTAGTACGGCATGTCGAGGATGCTGGTGCCCAGGGCGACGCGGCTCGTCTGTCCGGCAACGAACGTCAGCGACTCAAGCGGATCGAGGACGGTCTTGTACGCTTCGGGGAGCGAGCCGTCAGGCGTGGCCATGTATGGGGTCTGCGGCTCGATCGGGTAGAGCAGACGTTCCGTCACCCAGACGCTGTCGTAGCCCAGCTCCTCGGCCCGCTGGGCTACCCGAACGATAGCTTCGGGCCCCGCCGCCGGACCGATCTGGGGTAAATTGAATCCCAACCTCATCGTGATGACCCTTTCTAACTAAATGCCCCGGCTGCCGAGGCCTCCGGTGCGCCCTCAATCAATAGGTTGTCTTGTAATAGGTTATCTTGACGGGCGCCTTCCGGCTAGGGCCTCACTCATGCCCTATCGTCCGTCCCGGCGCGATCCGGTCCCGCAGCAGCCGCTTCACCTCGCCCGCCTCAGGCATCACCTTCGTCTCCCGGTTGGTCGCCAGCGTCTCCCCGTCCAGCCTCACCTCGAAGATGCCGCCGGAGCCCGGCACCAGCGCCACCTCGCCCAGCTCCTTCTCGAAGCTGGTGAGCAGCTCCTGGGCCAGGTATGCCGCGCGCAGCATGAACCGGCACTGGGTGCAGTAGTGTATCTCGACGCGGGGAGACGCCATCTCAGCCGATCGCGACTATACGAGCTGGAAGGAGTAGTCGTGGTTGGCCAGCAGGGCGCCGGCGTAGACCGCGGCGATGCTGACAAGGAGCGTCAGCGAGCTGACGATTATGGAGACCCGCCGCAACCCCGCTGCCTCGGTCGAGTCGCTCCGCATCTCCTCCAGAAGCCGCAGCTGTTTGGGCCCGATGACGAATGTGTGTAGGGCGGTGAGGATGACCATCAGCCCCACCAGCACCATCTTCGTGGAGAATATCTGGAAGTAGCGGTATTCGGTGTCCCATAGGTGGCCGAACTCGTCTGCCTCCTGGAATAGGTTGGATATGCCACTGAGGACGATCACGCCCATCGCGGCCCAGGCCAGCCAGCCGAACCGGGTGACGATGACGCGCATCACCCGCAGGCGCACCTCGGGGTCCTCGATGACCCGCGCGGCTGGGACCGTCACCAAGAACATAAAGAACTGCGGTCCTAACCAGACCGCCACCGCAACGATGTGGATCCAGGGCGTTATGGCATCGCTCATCTGTACCTCTCTCTAGAGGATCGGCTTGATCGGAATCGCTTGATCGCGCTCCGGGCCCACGGACACTAGGTGCACCGGCGCCTCCAGGAGCTCTTCGATACGCCGCACGTAGGCGCGGGCGTTCTCCGGTAAGTCCTTGAAGCGTCGGGTGGTTGACGTGTCCTGCTGCCAGCCGGCCAGCTCCTCGTAGATGGGCGTGGCGCGAGCCAGCGCTCCTCGGCTGGCGGGCAGAGAGTCGGTCCGCTCTCCCTCCAGTTGGTACTGAGTGCACACCTTGATCGTGGGCAGCGGGTCCAGCACGTCCAGCCGGGTCAGGGCGATGGCGGTAACACCGTTGAGGTGGGCCGTGTAGCGCGCCGCCACCGCGTCGAACCAGCCGCAGCGCCGTGGCCGGCCGGTGGTGGCGCCGTACTCCGGGCGCGGCCCCCCTTCCCGCAGCAGCGTGCCCGTCTCGTCCGTCAGCTCGGTAGGCATGGGCCCGGCGCCCACGCGTGTGTTGTACGCCTTGTACACCCCCAGCACGCTATCGATCTTCGTTGGCCCGATCCCTATGCCTATACCCGCTCCCCCCGCCAGCGATGATGGCACCGAGGAGGTGACATACTCGTAGGTGCCGGCGTCCAGGTCCAGCAGCGACCCCTGTGCTCCTTCCAGTAGCACCGTATCGCCGCGGCCCATCGCCCCCTGCACCAGCGCCGCCGTATCCGTCACGAACGGCGCCAGCCGCGAGCCGTAATCGGCGTATTCGGCGTGCACCCGCTCCGTGGACAGAGGCTCGGCCCCGTATAGCTTCTCCAGCGTGGCGTTCTTGTAGGGCACCAGGAAAGAGAGCAGCTCAAACAGCGACTCCTTGTCCATGAGATCGGCCACCCGTACGCCGGCGCGGCCCACCTTGTCCACGAAAGCCGGCCCCACGCCGCGGCCCGTGGTCTCGATCGCCGCCGTTCCCCGCAGCTCTTCGTCCATCCGCTCGATGATCGGGTGCCAGGGCATCAGCACCTGGGCGCGATCGCTAAGGAACAGCCGGCCCTG
>CAZYOV010000007.1:45374-48309 GCA_964649215.1 uncultured Dehalococcoidia bacterium | reverse complement strand
TCTATCCGCTCGCCGAACGCCCGCGCCCGCAGGCGCGTCTCGCTTACCTCCTCCACGATGAACCGAGAGAACAGCAGCTCCTCCGCGTCCAAGTAGTACAGCAGCTCCGTAAGCCAGCGCACCATCAACCCCTCGTGGTCCCGCGCCTCGACCTCGATTCGACGCTCCTCCGTTTGGCGCACACCGTCCAACTCCGACATGATGGCGAACATGCCGGTGGCTGCGTTGGCGAACAGCTCAGCCAGGCTGCCCCCATGCGCCACGATGCCCACATCGGCCGTGTGCTCCAGGATCTCGAACGGAGGGCGTGGCATGAAAGGGCCTTCCGCATTATTATAACCACCCCTTCGGCAGCTCACTTGCAACGATATCTCATTTCCCGCGTCCTTACTTATGAGCCACACGCGGCCAGTGTGAAGTTCATTGAGAAAACGCCATAACACTTTACCAGTTCCGTTAACCTTTCCTACCACGAGGCGTTTTACTCAGCAAGTTAAACAGACTATTAGAGGGGCGACCTCCTTCTGGTCTCGCTCTTAAAAGAGCGAGATAGCGTGAAAGGCAGCCTGGGGCGGGCTGCCTTTCACATTTCAGTAACCTGACTTCCAATGAATCCGGAGGGCCCCTCATCGCGACCGCCATCCTCGCGCTCCGCCGCCTGCGCCGCTAGAGAGCCGTACACGAAAGGTGAGGCTCCGGGACCCCGGAGCCTCACCTTATATCGTTTGCCCTTCGTTAAGACTAGCCGGTCTTCTCCTGGAGGAGCGCACGCAGCTCCTGCACAGTCGCCTGCCGCCAGGAGGCCCAGACCGGCCCCTGCTGAAACTCGTTGTACAGCGCCCGTCTCTCTTCCTGCTCCTTCCCCGCGAACAGCGCCTGCATCTCTCCGAGCTCGGCGTTGGCCTTCGCCGGCCGCTCGGTCCAATGAGCGATGTAGCGGTGGTCCTTTGTGTAGAACACGAAGACTGGGATCGACTGGTGCTCTCCCCGGTTGAGGAACTCGTTCATGATGTCCATGTGGTCGTCCCTGGGGAAGATGCGCAGCTCCATCCCCGCCGCCTCGGCGATGCGCGCCATCACCGGCAGGCCCCGAACCACGTCCGGGCACCAGTCCTCGCCCAGCGCCAGCACCCTCGCCGCGCCGTCCGCCGCGGACGCCAGCGAGCGAAACGCCGCAACGTCCTCGTCCGTGAGCACGGTCTCGCTGTGGTTGTACTCGAACTTCCCCTGGTTGCGCTTGATGTGTTCCTGGTACTGCTCCCAGGTCATGCCGCTGGCGAACCGCTCCGGCGTTACGACGCTCTCTTTCTGCTGAGTCAACTTTTGGCTCCTTACTAAGGCGTTAGGTCTCCTCAGATTAACACGGCTCCCCAAGCGCGACAAACCTTAGCCGCAAGCCCTCATTCGTGGTCGGGCTTCTCCTTCACCTCTTGCCACAGCGCCAATTTCTCCTCGGTCGGCATCTCTCGCAGTTCGCGTCCATCCTCCTTGACCGTAGCCTCCAGTCGCTGAAACAGCGTCCGAAATCCGCGACAGGTGGAGCGCAGCGCCCCCTCGGCGTCCACCTCCAGCCAGCCTGCCAGCCCGGCCAGCGCGAACAGCGCGTCTCCGACCTCCTCACGGCGCTGTTCGGGCGTGTCGGCCTCCCTTAGCTCGCCAAGCTCCTCCTCCAGCGCCTCCCACGCTTGCTCGATCCGCTCCCAGGCGAAGCCGGCGCGGTGAGCGCGTCTCTGCATCGCCTGGGCGTAAGCAAGCGAAGGTAGCGTGCCGGGTATCCCCGTCAGCGCTGACTGTCCGTGCCGCTCCTCACCCTTCAGCTTCTCCCACTGCTCCACCACCGCCTCCGGCGTCTCCGCCTTGGCGTCCGCGAACACGTGAGGGTGCCGCCGCACCAGCTTATCGTTTACGCTGTAGACCACGTCCTCCAGCCCAAATTCGCCCGCCTCCTCCGCGATCTGCACGTGCAGCAACACCTCAAGCAGCAGGTCGCCCAGCTCCTCGCACAGCTGCGCCGGGTCGCCCTCGTCCAGCGCCTCCAGCGCCTCGCTCGCCTCCTCCAGCAGAAACGGCCGCAGCGACTGATGGGTCTGGACGCGGTCCCAGGGGCAGCCCTCCGGCCCGCGAAGAGTGGCCACGACCTTTCGCAGCCCATTGAACGTACGCATCGCTCTCTTCGTCGGTCTCATTTCGAACGCCCTTTCGAAAATTCTTGCCAAAGCATCATAACCCGTCGCCGAAGGCGTTGACAAACCGAACCTACCGTATCACGATTGAATCAGCAACTCGGTCAGCGAACAGTAGGAAGGGAAGCCGCGCTGGGCCTCTTTCGCACTATAGTCTTCGCGCTACTCGTGCTGGCGCTGCCGGTCACCCTCGTGGCGACCAACATCCGTTTCGCCGCCTCTGAGGTACGCGTCTACGATTACTCCGTCCGCGAGTATAACGCAGCCGCTGTCTCGCGCATTCCGGAGAGCGAGCTTCTCCGCGCCAACCGTGAGTTGCTGTCCTACTTTACGGCCAACGACCCTGGGCCCCTCCATATCGTCGTCACCAACACCAACGGCGAACAGGACACGCTGTTTAGCGCCCGCGAGACCGCCCACCTGGCCGACGTGCGCGCCCTGTTTCGGGGGCTGTTCACCGTCCAGGTGCTGGCTCTGGCCCTGACGCTTACCCTGGCGGTGGTGCTCATCGCCACCGCCACCCTGCGAGTGCTGGCTCAGGCGCTTCTCTACGGCTCATTACTCACGATCGCCCTCGCCGGCGCCACCGGCGGGCTCGCCGCCCTCGGCTTCGAACAGGCTTGGCGCCAGTTCCATTTCCTCGCCTTTACCAACGACCTCTGGCTCCTCAACCCCGCCACCGACCACCTCATACAGATGTACCCCGAGCCATTCTGGTTCGATATAACGCTCCTCATCGGCGCCTTCACCCT
>CAZYOV010000007.1:0-45274 GCA_964649215.1 uncultured Dehalococcoidia bacterium | reverse complement strand
TGTACCCCGAGCCATTCTGGTTCGATATAACGCTCCTCATCGGCGCCTTCACCCTCCTTCAGGTGCTCCTCATCGGCGGCGCCTCCGGGCTCTACATGTACCTCACCCGGTCAGACGAACAGGTGGAACAGCCCCCTCGCCATCTGCCGGTGCCCCGGCCCCTGGAGCCGCGGCCGCGTATCCCGCCGCCGCGACCCCGCCACGTCACGCACTAGAGCGGACGAGACCTTGTAGCGGTAGCTGCTCGGCTTCGGTTCTGTCCGCGAGCCGTGCGTCGTCAGTTGACGCTGCAGCAGGCGCAGTCGCCGCCGGCGCAGCCCGCGCAGCCGCTGGTTCCGGCCAGAGCCTCGCTCGTTCCGCCCTCACCTTGAGCGAACGCGGCGAACGTAGACAGCACCCGCTCGCCGCCTTCGTGGCCGTTGGCGCAGGCGGCAGGGTCGTCCATTCGCCCCATAGGGCGGAGCAGCTCGAACCGCCCCTCGCAGCGCCGGCAGTAGTATTCGTACAGAGGCATCTCTATCTAACGATGCTAGTCTCGACCCGGGCCGCCGTCAACCATCGCTAGGAGGTGGACGTAAGCGCCGCGCCTGCTACAATCGTATCTCTTGGTATCTCTCGCATCCGCGTTGCACTTGCGCCAGGAAGAGGAGCCAGCCCGAAGTGTCCGATTACACCATCCGCGACGCCCAGCCCGAGGACTTCGACACCATCATCCGCCTGTGGGAGTCCATCGACAGGCACACCAGCCTGCCCGACCGCCGAGAGTACCTGGAGACGTTTCACGCCTTCTCGCCCGACCTGTTCCTCGTCGCGGAGGTCGAGGGCCGTATCGTGGGGACAGTCATCGGCGGCTGGGACGGCTGGCGAGCTAACATAGCGCGGCTGTCCACCCACCCGCGGGCGCGCCGAAAGGGCGTTGCCATGGCGCTGGTGCGTGAACTGGAGCGCCGCCTGCAGGCCAAGGGAGCCCGCCGCGTCTATGCCCTGGTGGACCGCCGCAGCCCGCCCGCCGAGCCCTTCTGGCAGTCCGCCGGCTACGCCGTCAACGACCAGATCGCACAGTACTCCCGCGACTTCGAGGAGAGAAGCGACTCTTCAGTGTAAGAGGTGCCGCCCGGCGGGCGACGGCGGCCGGACTACTCCAGGTAGTCCTTCAGCTTCTTGCTGCGGCTGGGGTGTCGCAGCTTCCGCAGCGCCTTCGCCTCTATCTGGCGGATGCGCTCCCGCGTCACGTTGAACTCCCGCCCCACCTCTTCCAGCGTCCGGCTCCGCCCGTCCTCCAGACCGAACCGCAGCACCAGCACCTTCTGCTCTCGCGGCGTCAACGAGCTCAGTACGTCTCGCACCTGCTCCTTCAGCAGCTGGTGCGAGGCCGCCTCCGCCGGCGCCATCGACCCCTGGTCCTCGATGAAGTCCCCTAGGTGCGAGTCCTCCTCCTCACCTATCGGCGTCTCCAGCGAAACCGGCTCCTGCGATACCTTGATAATCTCCCGCACCTTGTCCGACTGGATCTCCATCCCCTTGCCGATCTCTTCGCTCGTCGGCTCACGCCCATACTCCTGCACCAGCCGCCGGCTGATGCGTACCAGCTTGTTGATCGTCTCCACCATGTGGACCGGGATGCGGATAGTGCGCGCCTGGTCGGCGATGGCGCGCGTGATCGCCTGGCGGATCCACCACGTGGCGTACGTGCTGAACTTGTAACCCTTACGGTAGTCGAACTTCTCCACCGCCCGGATGAGGCCGATGTTCCCCTCCTGGATCAGGTCCAGGAGCGACATCCCGCGGCCGATGTACTTCTTGGCGACGCTGACCACGAGGCGCAGGTTCGCCTCGGTCAACCGCTTCTCGGCGCGGAATCCCTCCTCCTTCAGCCGCTGAAAATGCGATCGGATCATCTCCTCCTCAGAGGCAAGCCTGTCTGCCAGGCGCTCCGGGGGTGGCAGAAGGTTCTTGTCCCCGCCGGCCGCCTCCGCCGCCAGAGCCATCAGCCCCGGCGATAGGATGTGCGTGATGATCGATATCTGTACCAGATGCTGGCGCGCCACTATTTCGTCACCCTTGAGCCGCGCCGCCAGCTTCTCAAGCATCTCCTCATCCGCCACCGCGTCCACCAGGTCTCGGAACCGATCTTCGCTGATCAGCTCCGTCAGCGATAGCTTCTGAAGTTTGAGGTCTCTCGCCACGAAGCGCAGCGATTTAGAGATCTCATCCAGGTGGGTGAGCAGGCCTGCCAGCACGTCCACACCGCGCGCCCTCCGGCCGGTCGCCTCGAAGAACGCATTCTCGATTCGCTGGATTCGGTCGCCCTCCTCCATATAGCGCGCCAGCACCTTCTCGTCCGCAGCGGTGAGGAGACGCACCTTGCCGATCTCGCGGAGGTACATCCGGACCGGGTCGTCGATCCCTTCCTCCAGCTCGGCGCTGGCTGCCTCACGCTCAACCTCCTCCATCTTCTCGCCCGTAGGCTCGCCCCACTCCTTTAGCTCTATCGCTGTGCGGGAAGCGATGCGAGGGGACGCGACCGATTCTTCTCCGCTCTCGCCCGTAGCCGCGGGCGCTCCGCCGCTGCCGCCTTTGCCCAGCTCCTCCACGGTATCCTCTTCGCTGTCGCCGTCGTCTACAGCGTCCTCGAGGAGATCGTCTGCAAGACGATCCCTCTTACGCTCGCGGTCGAGCAACTCTCGCTTGTCTGCGAACTCTTTAGCCATTGACTATCGTTTCGGCGGCCTCGCCGCTCCCCTCCTTCTCATCTCTTCCATCTAACTCTTTAGCATGCAATTTCAGGCCGGTCTCCAACTCTCTGCGCTGCAAGTTGACCGCCTCTTTCACCGTCTCATCCTCCACTGCGACATCGGCCGCGGCGGCCTCCGCCAGAGTTGAGGCTCCCAGCTCCTCCTCCGTCTCCGCCAGCAGCGATTCGATCTCCCGTCGTTCGGCTTCGATCTGGCGACGCTCCAGACGGCCGCGGCAGTCCGCTAGCGCGTCCTCGGCCTGCTTGGCGGAGAACTCTGGTAGCCTCCAAATTACTAGACGCTCAAAGTGCCCCTTCAGTTCCTCCGGCAGCGCCGCCTTAACCATATCTAACTCTGGCGACTGTTTCCAGGCGCTGAGTACCTCACGGTTGGCGCTCTCCCAGAGGAGCTCCTCCGGGACCCCCAGACCCGCCTCTCGCAGATGGGGATGGCGTAGCAGCAGCGCCAGGAGGAAGCCCTCCGGCCCCCTGCTAACCCGCGTATCTTGTAACGACGGTTTCCCCTCCAGAGGTTCGGGCGCTCGCCTCGTCCTGCGCCGGCGGCCCACCAGGCGCGATAGCTCCTCTTCCTTCACCAGCGATAGCCGCGACAGCCGCTGCAGGTAGTGGGCCCGCACAACGGCGTCTTTTATCGGCTCCAGCAGCGGTAGGAGCTCCTGCACCGCCTCCGACCTTCCCCGCGGCGCCGACAAGTCGTGCCTCGATCCCGCCGCCTGGAAGCGGTAGTCCAGCACCGGCGGCGCCGATGCGATCAGCTCTCGCCAGGCGTCAGAGTCGGAGCGGATCACGTCGTCAGGGTCGTGGCCCTCAGGCAGCACCGCCACCTTCAGATCAACCGATGTCGCATCCTGGTAACGGACCAACCCCTGCCAGGTTACGACCGGCACCGTCTCCCGGTCCTCGCTCTGCCTGAGCGCCTCCTCCACCACCTCATGTCCCCGTAGCGCCGCCTCGCTACCGGCGGTGTCGGCGTCCAGCGCCAGCACGATGCTTCGCGTCTGGCGCTTCAGCAGGCGCACCTGCCGCTCCGTCAGCGACGTTCCCATCGTTGCCACCACGTTGTCGAACCCCCACTGATGGGCGGCGACAACGTCCATGTATCCCTCTACTATTACGGCGCGGCCCTCCCGGCGGATGCCGTCCTGCGCCCGCTCCAGGGCGTATAGCATGCTACCCTTGTCAAATAGCGCCGTCTGCGCCGTATTCAGGTACTTCGGTGCGCTCTCGTCCAGCGCCCGCGCCCCGAACCCGGTGAAGCGGCCGCGCACGTCCCGGATCGGGAACATCAGCCGGCCCCGGAACCGGTCGTGCAGCCCCCTCTCGCCTTCGACGAGGAGCCCGGCCGCCACCAGCTCGGCGTCTGAGTAGCCCCGCTCCCGCAGGTGCTCGCGTGTCGCCTCCCAGGACGGCGGGCTGTAGCCGAGAAGGAACGCCTCCGCGGTGGGCCCGTCGATGCCTCGCTTCTGGACGTACCCCCATGCGCTCTTGCCGATGTCATCCTTGACCAGCAGCTCGTGATACCAGCGGGCGGCGGTCTCGTTGGCGGAATGCACGCGCTCCCGCTGTCGCTCCTCCTCCGGCCGGCGCCCGCGCTCCGGCAGGTCTACGCCCGCACGGGTGGCGAGCAGGCGCAGCGCCTCGGGGAACTCGACCCCTTCTCTGCGCATGACGAACGAGAAGATGTCGCCGCCGGTGCCGCAGGCGCCGAAGCAGTGCCAACTCTGCCGCTCTGGGGAGACGATGAAGGAAGGCGTTTTTTCGCTATGGAAAGGGCAGTTCGCCTTAAAGCTCCGCCCCGTTCGCTTTAGCTGGACGTACTGGCCTACGACCTCGACTATATCAAGTCGCGCCTTGATCTCTTCAACTTCGTTCATAGCCCTGGCGTCTGCCCTACCTCCGGTGAAGTGACTGACTGGTCAGTACGCTGGCACAGCGCAACATCTGAGGCGCGCCGGATCGGAAGATACATTCTACCACACTCGTTGACGTCCATATTGTACAACAGCCATAACCCGAAAAAGTTACGCATCGATGTTAGAAAATGCGTTCCCAAATATTGGCGGATCGTAGCTATACTCCATGCCCTAGCCGCTCCGCTGTGGTCAGGGCGAACCCATCCGTCATCCCGGCGACGTAGTCCGCCACTCGGCGCCACGGCGGGTCCGAAGCGATGACGAAATCGCTGTCAATCTCCTCCGGCCGCGAGAGGTAATGCCGGAACAGGAAGCGAACAACCTGTTTCGCCTGCTCCGCCTCCTCCCGCCGCCCCTCCCACAGATACACCCGCTGGAACATAAACTCCCGCAGTACGTTCGCCGCCGCCAGCACCCCCTCGCTCATCCCGATTCGCGGCCCTTCCGCCTGCCCTGTCCGCTTTGCGGACTCCGATGCTCCGCTCCCTGAGCCTGTCGAAGGGCCACCCTCACCCGTCGCCGACCATGAGTGCTCTACGATGTCCCTCACCAGCGTATCGATCCGTTGCGAGTGGCCGCTCCCCAGCGTCTCCGTCACCTCCCGCGGCAGCTCCTCCTCGCTAATGAGCCCGGCCCGTATCGCGTCGCCGATGTCGTGGTTGATGTAGGCCACCGCATCGGACAGCTTCACCACCTGACCCTCAAGCGTAGCGGGCGTGCCGTACCCCTCGGCCAGGATATCCTCTCGCACCTTGGAGCTGTTGACGATCGCGTCGCGCACCTCCCAGGTCAGATTCAGCCCCGTCTGGCCGCCGGGCCGGCGCGCCAGCTTCTCCACCACCCGCAGGCTCTGCTCCGCGTGCCGGAACCCCTTTGGCGGCGAGGCGGAGCCCTCATTTCCGCCAAGCGCGTGAAGCTCGTCCGAAAGCGCCTGCTCGCCGGTGTGCCCGAACGGCGGGTGTCCCAGGTCGTGCCCCAGCGCCGCCGCCTCCGCCAGGTCCTCGTTCAGGTTCAGCGCCCGCGTGATGCTCCGCGCGATCTGCGCCACCTCCAGCGTGTGCGTCAGCCGCGTCACGAAATGATCGCTCACCGGCGCGATGAACACCTGCGTCTTGTGCTTCAGCCGCCGGAACGCCTTCGAGTGGATTATCCGGTCGCGGTCACGCTGGAACTCCGTCCGCATCGGCGAGGGCTCCTCCGGCGCCTCGCGGCCGCGGCTCTCGGCGCTCTTCGCCGCGTACGGCGAGAGCAGCCGCTCCCGCTCCTCCAGCCGCTTCCGCACGACGCTCAGGTCCATATCGAGTGCATTCTACACGAGCGGCCGGCGAACGCGAAGGGGTGGCCGTCAAGTTCTAGCGTACTGGATGCGCCGCTCCATAGCGGCTACCCTACGGGCTCTCGCTTCATCGTCCAGAAGCGAGGACCGCCCCCGGGCAGATCTTCTTCGACCACTACCTCGAACCCGTGCTTCTTGTAGAACGACACGTTGATCTCCTTGGTGGTCTCCAGATAGCAGGGCAGCCGGTCACGGTCCGCCCGTTCCAACACCGGTTGCATGAGTGCTCCTCCTATGCCCTGGCCCTGGCGCGGTGGGTCAACTCCCAGCACCATCAGGTACCAGTGTCGCTGCGGCATATCCCGCTTGTGTAGCTTCTCCATTCGGTTCATGAACGCCATAAATCGGCTGAAGGCGCCGAAGCCGTACATGAACGGCGTTAATACGAAGTCCAGGAACCCGACCCTCATCATCCGTGTCGTGGAGGGCAAAGGGTCATCCGGGGGCAGCCAGATGGCGGCGCCCTCCGCTGCATCCGGCGTAGTGTACGTCTGACCGTACCGAAGGCCGTATCGGGCGGCCATGACGAAGTTCCCCAGCAACGCTCGCCTCCGCTTCTCCTCGTCCGGAAACACCCAGACGGACGGCGGATCGTCGTGAAACGCCCTCGCTAGCATCTCGCTCGCGTCCTTGACCTGAGCCGCCGCGAGCGGCACAGGTGCGACGTCCGTAGTCATAGCGGCCCTATCCTACATCATCCCTGTAGCGTCTGCACGACCCCGCCGGTAGTAGCGCGCCAAAGTTACCCGGTCACCCTGAGCCAGTCGAAGGGCCTGCCCTGAGCGCGCCGAATGGTCCGTAACGTGCTCATTCTGCTCCGCAATTTTGGTACGGCAATGGGGCTTGTGCCAGTGACAGCGACCCCGCTGGAGGGCGTGCCGTGCCTCTACACGTCTCGCTCGCGCTGCGCGAGGGCCGCCTGGGCGGCGGCGAGGCGGGCGATGGGGAGTCGTAGGGCCGAGCAGGAGACGTAGTCCAGCCCGGCGCGGTGGCAGAAGTCGATGCTGTCGGGGTCGCCGCCGTGCTCACCGCAGAGGCCGAGCTCCAGCTCCGGGTTGGCTGCGCGTCCCTCCTCAACGGCGATGCGGATGAGCCGGCCCACGCCGGCCTCGTCCAGCTGCTGGAAGGGGTTGCGGGGTAGGAGACCGGCCTCCAGGTAGAAGCGCAGGAACTTCTCCTCGGCGTCATCACGGCTGAATCCGAAGGTCATCTGGGTGAGGTCGTTGGAGCCGAAGGAGAAGAAGCGGACCTCAGGGGCGATACGGTCAGCGGAGAGGGCGGCGCGGGGGAGCTCGATCATGGTGCCGAACGGAATCGTTACCGGCTCCCCGGGGCAGTCTTCAATCTCCCGAGTGATCCTCTCAAGGCGGGTGTTGAGGGCGCGCAGCTCGCTGGCGTCCATCACCAGCGGGATCATGACCTCCGGCCTGGGATCGAGCCCTTCGCTGGCTAGGTCGCAGGCGGCGCGCGTGATGGCCCTCACCTGCATCTCGTACACGTCCGGGTAGGTGAGGCCTAAGCGGCAGCCGCGGTGGCCCAGCATCGGATTCGACTCCTGGAGGGATTTGGTGGCCTCCAGCAGATGCTCCTTCTCGTCCAGCGTCTGGGGATCGCCGCCCGTGGCGCGGAGGACGGCCACCTCCTGCAATAGCGACTCGTACGGCGGAAGGAACTCGTGCAGCGGAGCATCCAGGAGGCGGATGACGACAGGCTTGCCGTCCATGATGCGAAGGATGTCACGGAAGTCGGCGGTCTGGTACTCGGCTAGGCGGCCCAGCGCTGTCCCGTAAGCCTTGGCGTCCTCGCTGTCGCCGAGTCGCGACTCGGCGGCGCGCAGTCGCTTCTGGGCTCCCTCGCGGGCCTCGCCTGTCGCTTGATTCACTGCTCCCCGGGCATCCTCTATCTCGCTTTTCATCTCGGAGACCGCGGGTGCCTTGGTGAGCATCTCTCGAACGAAGGGGAGGCGCTCCGGCTGGAAGAACATGTGCTCCGTGCGGCAGAGGCCGATGCCTTGAGCGCCGAAGGTGAGGGCCTGGCGGGCGTCATCGGGGGTATCTGCGTTGGCGCGGACGCCCAGGCGGCGGATTTCGTCAGCCCAAGTGAGGAGCTGAGCGAGCTCGCCGGTGCCGCTGGCGTCAGGCGGCACAGTCTCAATGCGGCCCGCGAAGACCTCGCCGGAGAAGCCGTCGATGCTGATCTCCTCCCCCTCGTGCAGTTCTGTGCCGTTGGCTGACAACAGCCGGCGGCGAGTGTCGACCCGCAGGCTGGCGCAGCCGACGACGGCTGGCTTGCCGAGGCCGCGTGTGACGACGGCGGCGTGGCTGGTGATGCCGCCGCGGCTGGTGAGGATGGCAGCGGCACGGAGGATACCGGGCATGTCGTCGGGGCTGGTCTCGGGCCGGACGAGGATCAAGGGCTCGCCTGCGTCGGCGCTGGCGGCAGTCTCGGAGTCGAAGACGATGCGGCCGGTGGCAGCTCCCGGAGAGGCGTTGAGCCCCTGGGCGAGGAACCGTCCCTGGCGGACGGCCTCCTGCTTGGCCGCCTCATCAAAGCGGGGCACGAGGAGCTGAGACAGGTCCTCGGCGGGGACGCGGCGGACCGCTTCCTCGTGACTGATGAGGCCTTCCTGTGCCATATCTACGGCGGTCTTGACGGCGGCCGCGGCCGTTCGCTTGGCGGAGCGGGTTTGGAGGACGTAGAGTCGGCCGTGCTCCACCGTGAACTCGACATCCTGCACGTCGGCGTAGTGCCGCTCCAGACGATCGACGATCTCCACCAGCTCCCGGTACACGTCCGGCATCTCATCGGCGAGGCCGGCGATGGGTTTAGGCGTGCGGGCGCCGGAGACGACATCCTCGCCCTGAGCGTTGGGCAGGTACTCGCCGTAGAGCTCGCGGTCGCCGCTGGTGGGGCTGCGGCTGAAGCAGACGCCGGTGCTGCTGTCCCAGCCGCTGTTGCCGAAGACCATGGCCATCACAGTGGTCGCAGTGCCCAGGTCATGGGGAATCCGGTAGTGCTCGCGGTAGGCGATCGCCCGTGCGCTGTTCCAGCTCTCGAAGACTGCTTGGACGGCGATCCGCAGCTGCTCCCACGGATCGGACGGGAATGGCGTGGAGGAGTGCTCCCGGATGATCTCGCTGAAGCGCTCGACGATCTCTTGGAGGGCGTCTGGATCGAGTTCGGCGTCGGAGGCGGCTCCTGTGCGGACCTTGGCCTCCGTGAGGGCGTCCTCAAACGGCTTGGCCTCCAGACGGAGGGCGACCTTGGCGAATAGCTGGATGAAGCGGCGGAAGGAGTCCAGGGCGAACCGGCGGTCGCCGGTGGCCCGGGCAAGGCCGCCCACGGTGTCATCGTTCAGTCCGAGGTTGAGTATCGTGTCCATCATTCCCGGCATCGAGAACTTGGAGCCGGAGCGGACCGAAACGAGAAGAGGGTTGGTGGGATCGCCGAAGCGGCGGCCCACGGCCTCCTCAATCTCGGCGACGTGCTCGTGGATGCTGTCCCACAGGCCCTCTGGGAGACCGTTGGCGAGGCGGTAGTACTCGCGGCAGGCCTCGGTGGTGATTACGAAACCGGGCGGTACTGGCAGGCCCAAGCGAGCCATCTCGCAGAGGTTGGCGCCCTTGCCGCCCAGCAGGTCTCGCATGTGCGCGCCGCCCTCGCGGAACCGGTAGATATAATTCGCGCTGCCCACCGTGTGTCCACCACCCATCAGCGTACGCTTGCCCGAATGCGGGTATGGAGTGACGGTCTAGAGCCGATTACCCACGGTGCGCTCAAACCCGGCTTCAAGCAGATATTCCTCGTTGACGACGCGCCGCACGGCCACCTTGGAGGGCCAGGCCGTGAGCCTCTCGCGAAACGGTGACCGGCCGCGACTGCAATATATGCGTCTTCCCGTTCTCCTCGGCCCACTCGATGTCTTGTGGCGCCCCGTAATACTCCTCCACCCACTTCCCGATCGCCGCCAGCGCTGCGATCTCCTCATCGGAGAGCTTCTGTAGCTGGACATCGTCCTTGGGCACCTCCACCCAGCGGTTGTTCTCCTCGCCGAAGGCCGTGGAGTTCTCGTTGCGGAGGAACTGCTTGTCCTGCCGGGTCACTGTCTTCTGCAGGATGCTCAGGGATTCCTTGTCCAGAACGTACAAGTCGGGCGTCAATGCGCCCGACACGGCCGCCTCGCCGAGGCCGTAGATCGCCTCGATTACTATCTTCCTATTGTCTCCACTTACCGGCTCTATAGTGAACATCACGCCGGAGCGGTTGGATTGGACCATCCGTTGCACGGGCACGGCTATGCCTACCTTCAAGTGCTCGAAGCCCATCTGCCCGCGGTAGAAGATCGCCCGCGCCTCAAACAGTGATGCCCAGCAGGCCTGCACAGCAGCGACTACGTTCTCCTCGCCGATGACGTTAAGGAAGGTGCTCTGCTGTCCCGCGAAGGAGGCCTCCACCAGGTCCTCTGCCGTAGAGGAGCTGCGCACCGCTACCGGCCCTTCACCAAGCTCGCAATAGGCGCGGCGGATCTCGGCAGCGACGTCATCCGGCATCTTCGATTCCGTGATCAGACGTTTGATCCCAGCGGCCACACGCTGAAGGCGGGCGCTATCGTTGGGGTCAAGGTCAGACAGAAGTTCAGAGATCTTAGGCTTCACGCCGGACTGCCCAAGGAAGTCTAAGTAGGTGTGAGAGGTAACGATAAACCCAGGCGGGACGGGTATCTTGGCCTTAGTGAGCTCGCCCAGGTTGGCACCTTTGCCGCCGGCCAGGCCGACGTCGTCCTTGTCCACTTCCTGGAACCAGACCACTCGCTTCATCTAGCGCTCCCCCTTTAGACACCCTTACAGGGCGGTCCTCCTGAGGATCCACGACTGCCAATTATATAGAACAAGTAAATATCTGTCCATCTAATAACTCAGGAGGCGAGCGATAGACGCTAGCTATGGAAATAAACCACTTAGCGTATTCACAGAGTGGCGTCTGACTATTCGACGGTGACGGTCTTAGCCAGGTTTCGCGGCTGATCGATGTCACAGCCGCGGCGCAGGGCGATGTGATAGGAGAAGAACTGCAAGGGGATAGTAGTGAATATGGGTGAGAGCAGCGGAGACGCCTCAGGGACGTAGATGACATGGTCCGCCTTGGCGGCCAGCTCTTCGTCCCCCTCTGAGCCCAGGGCGATCACCGTCCCCTCGCGCGCTTTCACCTGCTCGATGTTGCTCATCATCTTGTCGTGCATCTCGTCGTTAAGCGCGATAGCGATGACCGGCATCTCTGGGTCTATTAGGGCGATGGCCCCGTGCTTCATCTCGCCGGCCGGGTATCCTTCGGCGTGGATGTAGCTGACCTCTTTGAGCTTGAGGGCGCCCTCCATGGCCACGGGAAACTGGATGCCGCGGCCCAGGTAAAGGAAGTTGTTGTAGCGGTGAAACTGGTGGGCCAGCCGCTCGAACTCTGCCTCCCGCTTCGTCACCTCGCCGGCCAGGTAAGGCACCCGTGCGAGCGGCTCCAGGAGCCCGCCCATCCGCTCTCGATCGATTAGACCGCGCGCCTGACCCAGATAGCAGGCGAGCAGGTACGACGCCGTCACTGAGGCGGTGAATGTCTTAGTGCTGCAGACGCCGATCTCCAAGCCGCAGCGGGTGTACACTACGCCATCGGCGATGCGTGTGGCCTGGCTGCCTGCGACGTTGCAGATGGTGATCTGCTGCGCACCCTGTCGTTTCGCCTCCTCCATGGCAGCTAACGTATCCACCGTCTCCCCGGACTGGCTCACCGATACGACTAGCGTGTCAGGCCCAATTATGGGCGCGCGGTAGCGGTATTCGGAGGCGTTGTCCACCTCCGCTGGTATCCCCGCGATGCGCTCCATGTAGTGACGGCCGATCATAGCCGCGTGGAGGCTGGTCCCCATCCCCACAAAAACCACCCGCCGCACCTTGGCGAGCTGCTCCTTGCTGAGGGGGATGTCCTCCAGTTGGACGGCTGGCGTGTCGAACTGGGCGCGGCCTCGTATGGTGTCGAGAATGGACTCCGGCTGCTCCATGATCTCCTTGAGCATAAAGTGCTTATGTTGCCCCTTGGCCGCAGATACGGAGTCGTACGGGATCTCCTGTGGCTCTTTCCCTAGAGGCCGTCCTTCGCTGTCCCAGTAGGCAACGTTGGTTGCCGTGACCTGGGCCACTTCCCTGTCGTTTAGGAACACCACGCGGCGGGTGTGAGGAAGAAGAGCAGGCAGGTCGCTGGCCAGCAGGTTCTCGCCGCCGCCGTAACCAATGACTACGCCCCCCGCGTTACCCACTCGCGCCGCCACGAGCGTCCCCGGGTGCTGGCGGCTCATCGCCACGATGGCGTGCGCGCCTTCCAAGCGCCCGATCGTCTTTCTGAGGGCTGTCACTAGGTCCTCGTTCTCGCCCAGGTAGTGCTCAAGAAGGTGGGGGATAACCTCGGTGTCCGTCTCCGAGGAGAAGCTGTGCCCGGCCATCGCCAACTTCGCCTTGAGTTCCAGGTAGTTCTCCACGATCCCGTTGTGGATGACCGCCACGTCGCCGGTGCAATCGGCGTGGGGGTGAGCATTGATGTCGCTGGGCTTGCCGTGGGTGGCCCAGCGAGTGTGGCCTATGCCTTCGTGTCCAGTGGGCCAACGGTCGGCAATGGCAGAGGCCAGGGCTTCCAGCTTGCCGACTCGCTTGTGGATGGAGAGGCCGCCGTTCTCAGCAAGGACGGCGATGCCGGCGCTGTCATAGCCACGGTACTCCAGCCGTCCCAGCCCATCGATGAGGATCGGGCCTGCGGGGCGGGAACCCACGTATCCCATGATTCCACACATTGGCCAAGTCCCCTTACTGTCGGGCGTTCTCTAGTAAGTAACGTCAGGCGATGGCTGGGGTTATGCCCACGTCGGAATTAACGGCGGCTGCGTGCGCCTTCCAGTTCCGCGCCAAGGCGTTGGATGCGGCGGACCACCGATTCGACGGTGGAGTCCGGCGTCGAGGCGCCCGCCGTAATGCCGACCCGATTGCAGCCCTTCAGCCATTCCGCCTTTACCTCAGCCGGAGACTCAACGTGATAGGCGTTGGCCCCCTCCTCACGGCAGACTTCCAGTAGATGCTTAGTGTTGGCGCTGTTATGGCCGCCTACCACTAACATCAGGTCAACCTCCTCCGCCAACTCGCTGGCGGCCGCCTGCTGGCTTGACGTAACATCGCAAAGGGTATTGATGACCCGCAGCTCACTGATCGCATCTACACGTTCCCGCATTAGTCTGGAAACGAAGTCGGCAAAGCGCTCTGGGCTCTGTGTGGTCTGGGATATGATAGCTAGCCTTGACGGTAGATCATCTGGGATAGGGTCTCCGTCTCGTAGGGCCACGCCGTGTGAGCCGGCCCATCCTAGGACACCCTTAACCTCGCGGTGGCGGGCGTCACCGAAGATGACGACCGTGAAGCCGGCCTCCGCCATCTTCTTGGCCCAGCGCTGAGAACGGGTGACGATAGGGCAAGTGGTGTCGATCACTTCCGTGCCCCGCGCTCGCGCCTCTTGAAGCACCTCTGGGCCCGCGCCGTGGGCGGTGATGGCCACGGGCAGAGAGTTGTCGTACGGGGGCTTGTTAGAGGCGCGCACTCCCTTGTCTTCCAGTTCACGTACCACCTGCGGGTTGTGGACTATGGGTCCCAGGCTTACGATTTCGCCCCGCTCCTCCGTCGCCTTCTCCATGATATCGATGGCGCGGCGGACGCCCCAGCAGAAGCCCATATCCTTGGCCAGGAGTATCTCCATCGTTACTGCATTGCCCCTTTGGTTGCGATCGCTCGTGGCTCTGTATCAGCGTATATCCCACGGTACCTCTGGGGTAATAGCTCCGCGATTCGCCTCATGATGATCTCGGCTCCCTCTTCCACCGCTTCCTTGGTGAGCCGCTCCGGTCTGGGCAGGTAGAACGGCTCCCCGTAGCGGATGTGGATCTCTGTCCGCCGAAAGAAATCGCGCGGCAGCTTGATGCCCTCCGTGCCCCAGATGGCGACCGGCAAGACGGGCGTGTTGGTGCGCATGCCGATGAGCGCCGCGCCGGGCTCGCCCCGCCCCAGACCGCTCTCGCCGCTCCGTGTGCCTTCGGGGAACATGCCCAGCACCAGGCCGCGTCGCAGCGCTTCCTGGGACTGCCGCAGCGCTCGCAGATCAGCCTGGAACCGCCGCACCGGGATACAGCCGAACAGGTGGTACAGGATGCCGAACACCGGGATATCGAACAGCTCTTGCTTGGTCATCCAGACGATGCGCCGTGGCGTGATCCCGGTGAGCACAGAGGGATCCCCCACGTTGAGGTGGTTGCTGGCCAGGATCAGAGCGCCTTTACGAGGGATATGCTGCAGGCCCTTGACGTCGCGCTTGACGGCCAGCAGGACGAGCAGCTTCACCCAGGTCATCACGTTGACCCAGTAGTAAACGGTGTGGAAAAGGTTCCTCACGCTGAACCCTCAACGATCTCCATCAGCCGCTGCACAACTTTCTCAAGTGTTAGGCCATCAGTATCCAGGATGACCGCGTCCTCGGCGGGACGGAGGGGTGACACGGAGCGCTCCGAATCGATCCGGTCGCGGCGGCGCAGGTCTCGTAGCACGTCCTCCTCCGTAAGGTCCATGCCCAGGGCCGATAGCTCCGCGAATCGGCGCCGCGCCCTCTCCTCGACTGAGGCATCTAGATACAGCTTCAGGTCGGCATTCGGCAGCACCACCGTGCCGATGTCACGGCCCGCCATCACCACCGCGTTGCGCCCGGCGAGATCCCGCTGCACCTTAACGAGGGCATTGCGTACCCCTGCTACCCGAGATACAAGCGATACCGCCGCTTCTACCTCCGGTTGGCGGAGAAAGCGAGTGACGTCTTGCCCGTCCACGAAGATGGTCGACGGCTCGATGCTTACCGGGGTAGGCGGTCCGACGTCTATGCTGAGGGATGACGCCAGCTCGCTGAGGGCGTCCTCGTCGCTGAGGTCAACGCCGCGGTGCAACGCCGTCCAGGTCATAGCCCGGTAGATAGCTCCTGTATCCAGGAACGGATAGCCGAGCTGGATGCCGATCTCGCGACCGACGGTGCTCTTGCCCGCCGCCGCTGGCCCATCTATAGCGATAACCCGCGGTGTGCCTGTACTCTGCCCCGAGCCTTTCGCTTTCATAGACTCGGCTGCGGTTGCCCTATCACTCATCGATATTGATTATAGGTGACGTTCGTTTCTCTCAGCAAGGCGAGCTCTGCGCCAGGCGCTGCTCGCCATGACCGTGGGGCTGGCTGCGGGCACTCCGAAAGCGAGAAGCAGCGGCCACAATGACCCGGCGCCGCGAATGTGCGCCTGGGCTGGGCGGGTGGGAACCAGTTGAAAGACGCTGCCAGCCCCTTCATCAGACCGCGCCACAGGCGAGCAGCTGCGCACCCGCTATTCGAAGCTCCCGCTCCAGCGCACTCCCCGATAGTTGGTCGGCCAGGTGCTGACCGATGAGCCTAAACAGCCGAGTAAACTCGGGCTCACAGCCCTCGAATCTGTCCAACGTGGCAGCGATGAGGGCGTCGATTCTTTGGTCAATGTTCTGCCCAGTGATTTCATCTCCCGTCTCGCCCCCATCGTCGCCAATCTCATACGCAGCGTAACCGGCTCCGAACGCCGCGCCTGCCACAACCACAGTGTAGAGGATGACTAGGGCAGACCTGAGCCTCGTGTCGCGGGTCATCGGCGTTCTCCTATATCGGCTGCCTTGTACATTTCATTCCGAGAGGTGGCCCCTTGCCCACAGTCGTGAAGGCGATGCTCACCCAGTCCGTGGTCTTGGCGTACTGGATGCGCGGCTCCATGGCAGGACTATTCCACGCCAATGGGGCCGAACTGGAAGCTGGCACCCTCGGCTCCGGGCACGAGTTCAAAGGGAGGATCAAACTCTCTCAGGCCTTCTTCAATGAGCTTGTCGAGCGCCGAGTCGTCGTGAGCCGGATCGTGGTGGAATGTGACGAGCCGCTCCACACCCGTGGCGGAGGCGAATTCGAGAGCGTGACGGATGGAGCTGTGACCCCACCCAACGTGCATCTCATACTCGGCATCGCTGTACTGGGCGTCGTGGATGAGCAGGCAAACGCGGGAGGCGAGGTCGAACCCAGAAATCCAATCGCGATCCTCGGGAATTTGGCGGGCGCCAAGGGCAGGCTCATGGTCGGGCAGATAGGCGATGGAGGTGGCATCCTCCGTGATCCGGTACCCGAGGGTCGGCCCGGGGTGGCACACGAGGTCCGCCGTCATGCCCAGGCCCCCGATCTCAAAGTTTCCCAACGGCACGTTGTGCAGGGTCAACCGGCAAGGAAGGTCGCGAAGTCGAACAGGGAAGAGAGGCGGTGAGAGATACCTTGCCAGGCGCTCACGCAGGTCGAGGGTGGTCGATGCCGGACCCCAGATGTGAACCTCCAGGTCGGGCTGGTAGAGGGGGTCGAAGAAGCCGAGTCCCTGGATGTGGTCCATATGCAGGTGCGTCAAGAGGACGTCGACGCGTGAGACACCGGCTCCCAGGTTCGCGCCGAGACGGCGGATTCCCGTCCCGGCATCCAGAATGAGCAAGGCCCCATTGTCTCCTCGTACCTCGACGCAGGCGGTGTTGCCGCCGTAGCGCACGGTCTCCGGCCCGGCGTCTGGCAACGAGCCCCGCGTACCCCACAGCCTCACTCTCATTAACTCTCGACCTCCCAGAAGATTGCCACCGCGCCCAAGTTCCGGCCGGCCTGTCCCGCCAGCGGGAAGGCCGTGACCTCCACCGTCCTCCATACACCGTCGCGCCCCCGACCGCGGAGCCGCCGGTGGGATGGCCGATGGTCCCTGAGGGCGACGGTAGGAGGAAAAGCCTCCCACAATAGTGGCGTTCCATCCTCGGTGGTTAGCTGGAAGTAGGCGGGAAGTTCCTCTAGCGTCAGTTCGGGGGCCTCGTCGAACCGAAGCCCCAGGATCGCTTCGGCGGGCTCGTTGAAATAGAGGAGGTTCTCGTCTGAGTCCGCGATCCAGATCGGCGTCGCCATGTAGCTCGCCCATTGCCGCAGTAGGATGAGCTCGATTTCCTTCTGAGCCATACACCGCACCTAACTAGCCGTCGAATTGGCTTCGACGGATCTCAGGGCACGCCGAAGCGGGAAGACGTCAAAGCGAGCGGACAGGACCCGCCGCCGCGATTGTGCGCCTGGGCTGCGCGGGTGTCAACGGGGCGTGCGGCTGGCTGATACGCCGGCCGGCGCCTGCTACGGTAGAATTGCGGCGGAAAGTATGAGCTTTTGCCCTGTCACAGGCTGAACAACTGAACTCGCAAGGCAGCTTCGCATTAACAGAACACCAGCCACATCACGTTGGTTAGCTCAGACACGATAGACCTGGACTTGGCTGTGCTCATCATCGTCCGGGACGAAGGCGAGAAAGAGGTCCGGATAGGCGAGTTTGTAGGAGAATGCGTTGTTGACCAACAACCGACCGCTGCGCGTTCGCGTGGTGACCATGATCCGATGGTGGGGCAGCCACGTCGTGGCGTCAATAAGGTCGAGGCCGCCGATCTCCACCTGTTGGCCGCCCAAATCGAAGGTCCAGACACCTCCACAAGCGAGCGTGTTCCCTCCTACGAAATCCATATCCTGGTACGCGACGTTCTCGATCGGGTTTAGGTTCATATACAGGAGGTTCCACTCGTAGTCCCAGATATAGATCTTCCTAGCAGCCCAGGACATGCCGAAGATCCGCTGGCGCTCGGGATCGATGGACAGGGCTCCGAGGTGGTCTGGGAACTGGACCGGCTCGCCGAGGACCTCGAACTTCCCCACATCGACCTTGTAGATGTGACAGGAGCTGTTGGGCCGGTACTCACTCACCGGGACGTAGATGACTGTCCCCTCACTCGCCATGCCGCCCGGGTGGTAGACCAATCCGTCGCAGAGTTCGAGGCGGCCCTTCTCCTTCAGGGACTCACCGTCTTGCTCGAGCTCTATGAGAAAGCCTTGCCCCACGGTGGAGGGGTCGGGTTCCCCCGCGTCCGTCCTCTGGAACCGGACGCTCGAGAGGAACCAGCGATCGCCGACCCGGAGCAGCCCCTGTGGATGATCGCTCTCGAAATTCAAGTCTAAGCTATGGACCAGCTCCCACTCACTTGAATCCGTGGTGCTGAGCAGCTTCGACATTACGGGATCGACGTTCATCATCGCCAGCGACAGCCGAAGCGCGCCGCCCGAGCCAACTCCGATTCGGAGGGGGGTGGTCAGACGGCACGCTCGGCCTCTTTAACTTTAGCCGCCTCCTGAGAGTCACTACATTGCTAAGGCTAAGTACCTTCGTACCTATTTTTCGGTAGCAATGGGACTTTGGGCTATTCAAGCAACTGGCTGAGGACAAGAAGTGTACGCTCGATCACCGGGGGAACGGCACATCGTGCGTTGGATGACCCTGCGCGGCTGCGGAGGGTCACGCAGGCCCCTGTCTTGTCTGCCGTCCCGCCGAGCACACTCTCGATAACGATAAATAGGTACGAAATTAACTAGTCCTCACCATGCGGCGACGCCGCACACCGTTAGAAACTGATCTATGTCGATCGGGAGCGCGATGTCCGAATATTGCTGTTAGGGCAAGGAGGGCGCCATGACGAAGGTGTTGTTACTGATGGGTATCGTGTTCGCTGGGACGATGGGTCTGTCGATCGGTTCGGCGATCGTGGCGGCGATTGCTGTTCGCCGCGCGCTGCCGCCCGAGCGGCGCGCAAAGATACGCGAGCGCGTGTCTCGAGCGCCGGGGGCGGTGATGGAGCGGATGATGTGGCGAATGCCGTCGGGCATTCGCCATCTACAGGAGCAGAACGAGGAGCTTCTGGCGCTGCTGCGGGAGATGGCGGCCCATGGCAAATACGGTCAAAACACGGACCTTGCCAGCATGCCGGAGAGCAAGAAACAGCAGTTGATGGCGCCCATCAAGCAGGAGTAGCCGCCCCCGGAAGGGAAGCCGCTACAAGCGCATCGAGTGCTGCCGCGATTGTGCGCCTGGGCGGGGAGTTCAGCGTCAACTACTGCCGGCTGTAAACTCCCATCGTCTCTGTCGAGGCCAGGATGTGTCCCTCCATGACGCGGAGCACCTCATCTTTGCTCGCGCCGGCGGCCAGTTCGAGCTCGGCATCCAGCGCGTAGAGCTTGAAGAAGTAGCGGTGGGTGCCGCCGGGCGGGCACGGGCCTCCGTAGCCTGGGCGCCCCCAGCTGTTCTGGCCGTGCCGGCCGCCGTCAGGGAGGTCAGCATCGGATGGTACGGCCTCCGGCAGGCTCAGCGTCGACCCCGAGAGGTTGTAAATCACCCAGTGGACCCAGGTGCCCACCGGTGCGTCGGGATCATCGCAGATGAGGGCGAAACTCCGAGTGCCTTCAGGCGGGTCCTTCCACTGCAGCGGTGGGGATATGTCCTGGTCGTCGCAGGTGTATTTCATCGGGATCGGATCACTATTGGCGAAGGCGGTGCTGGTCAGCTCAAAAGCCATCGCAAACCTCCTCTCTGGACTTCTTCGCCTATCGCCGCGATTGTGCGCCTGGGCGGGGCGGATGTCAACGGGGCCCCTGGCTCTCTCGCCACCTCACCTCGAACAGCCGCACCGGGTCAGCCTTGGCTCAAGTACCCCGCCGAGATATACTTCCCACAAACCTGCTCCGCCACGGAGCGAACTGACGCCCGCCACGCCAGCGATATGGGAGGGTCACCATGTCAATATTTCGTCGTGTCTCGTTCCTCGGCTTCGCATTGGTGTCGCTGGTCGCACTCGCCGCCTGCGGCGGCAACGGCGCAGGCGGCGTCCTCGTGGTCGGCGGGGGCGAAGAGCCCCTGGTCATCACCAGCGACGACGGCAAGCTGATCCTCACCATCCCGCCCGGCGCCCTCGACGAGGATGTCGAGATCACCATCACCTCTGTGCCCCTGGAGGAGCTCCCCGAGGAGCTTCAAGTCGTGCAGGGAGCGGGCGACGGCTACCGGCTGGAGCCGGAAGGCCTCCGATTCTTGGGGCCGGTGACTGTCAGCCTGGAGCTGGACCGCGATGAGCTTGAGGACGAGCCCGAAGGCGAGATCACGGCGTATGCTCTGGTCAGCCTGACCGAGGACGGTGAGCGGGAGCTGCTGAACGAACCGGTGACGGAGGCGACGCTGGGCGGGGACACGATCGTGGTGCGAGGCGAACTCAGTCACTTTAGCTGGCTGACCAGGACGAAGAGCTCGCTGACGTTTTCTTTGGAGAAAGTAAAAAGAGAGCAACCAGTGGGCGGTAAGTTCATGGCCAAGATGAAGGCGAAGAATACCGACAAGTCCGGGACGGTCACGCTAACTTTCGTTGGCGGTAACATATTGGCTTTCGGGCGTGTTTCCCATGACCGGGTGCTTGATTCGTTTGTCTTTGGGGGGGGGACGGCGGGAGAGCTTGGCCTGAAACCCGGGGAGGAGACAGACGAGCGAACTGAATCGTTTCTGTGCGCCGAATCTCCGGGGAGGGGCACTTACGGAGTCCAAGTAACGAGCGTAAGCTCGGTGATTGTGCCGGATCAGCCTGAGGGAGAGATCACAACAATTATCAAGTTGGTCATAGACAGCGTCATCGAGTGCGTCGCGTCGGCCACGCCCACGCCCACCCCCACGACCACCGCTACGCCCACGCCCACCCCCACGACCACCGCTACGCCTACGCCGACCCCAGAGGCCACGCCGACGCCGACGTCCGGTACTGCGCCAGACGACGATGATGCGCTACTCGAATTCAGCGATCCCCTGGACGATGCGACGGACTGCGCTACGGGCGCGGCCGTGGACGATCCGGCAGTTGAAATCAGTGGAGTAAACGTAAAGAAGGTGGGGGAGACTATTGTGGTGGAGGTCGTCCCAGTTCAGTCGCCGACGATTAGCTTCGAGCAGGCCTATAGCATAGCGGTCATACTATTACTGTTCGGCTGGGAAGGCTTAGCCGAAATTCACGCTGGAGAGCAGAGACAGGGTCAAACTGACAGCAGTGGGAACGTCATTTCCGGCACTGAGGGTAGCGTGACGGTGACGGATGACGCCGTGACCTTTACCGTGACCGACGGTGAATCTATCCCCAAGGGTTCTCTCGTGGAGGTCATGACGTTTCATGCGGAGACAGAGGGGGGCAACGTGAACTGCGATACGTTTATGACTGTGTATCAGTGTTTCGGCAGGTGTGACGACTGATCGGATCGCCGCGAAGGGAGATCGCGCCTCTAAGTTGAGGTGGTCTGGGCGTACTGAATGCGCGGCTCCATGGCGGGACTATCCTGCACCACCTGCTGCCAGCCGCGTTAGCAGATCCTCACTCGCTCAGTTGGTCCACGATGGGACGCAGGTCGAGCTCGGCTTCAGAGGTCTGGGCACCCAGCTCCAGGAAGCGACGCATGAGGCGCCGGCTGGCTTCAGATGCGGCCAGGCGATTGAACAAGTGGGCCTCCTCCAGCAGCCCCTCAACTGTGCCTATCTCGGCGGCGTTGTTCACGGATTCCTTGGCGAGGGCAATGGCCTCGGCCGGGAAGTTGGCTATCCGGTAGGCTAGCCCGTCCACAAAGGGGCCAAGTTCGTCCTGAGGAAGGGCTCGGTTCACGTAGCCATACCGCTCGGCGAGGTCCGCCGTGAAGTCATCGCAGCCAAGAACCACCTCCAGCGCTCGGCCGCGGCCGATGAGCCTAGGCAGGCGCTGGGTTCCGCTTCCGCCGGGGAGGATCCCCAGCGCCACCTCGGGCTGGCCTAGGACCGCCTTCCCCAAGGCCGCGAACCGCATGTCGAGCGATAGCAGGAATTCGCTGCCGCCACCACGGGCCCGCCCCTCGATCTTGCCGATCGTGGCCTTCGGCATAGTCCGGAAGCGATCGACCATGGCGTGAAAAAAGCCCAGCTTGTCCGACTTCGGTGCCGCCTGCGTGGGCAGGCTGAGGATCGCGTTGATGTCCGCGTGGGCGATGAAGAAGTCCGGGTTCGCGCTGTCGAAGACGACGACTCTGACCTCCTTGTCGGCCTCGATCTCCTTGCCAATTCGGTTCATCTCCTGCATAAGCTGGATGTCGAACAGGTTCATCGGCGGGTTGTCGATCGTGACGAACAGCACCCCTTGATCGAGCCGCGTCTTCAGCAGCTTCAAGTCCGCATACGCCATTTTTCGCCTCCTGGCTGCCTCAACCTGCGGCTAGAGCGTAGTATGCCTAGATACGGCGATCGTAGACCTGGAGCGGGGCTCCATTGGGCGGCCCTCCTAGCAGGGGAAGCATAGCGCCCAAGGGGGAGACAGTCAAAGCACATTGGGTGCGTTCGACCCCTCATCCGGCTCTGCCTGGTCGCCGTGTATTCCCTGGTGTTGTTAGAGGTGGGTATGGTGTTGGGCGCGGTGACGGAATAGCTCATCGCTATTGATCTATAGGTGACGTTCGTTTCTCTCGGCAAGGCGAGCTCTGCGCCAGGCGCTGCCCGCCATGACCGTGAGGCCGGCTGCGGGCACCCCCAGCGCGAGGAGCAGCGGCCACAGCGGGCGACCGCCGCTATCGGCCAGAGTAGCAGGCTGCTTTAGTTCCTCTCTGACGTTGACGAGATCTGCTGGGCCTGCCGACAGGTTCAGAACCTCGGCGTCCGCCGGCAGGACGTTCCCGGTCGCCGTGCCACCCCCGTCTTCCGTCGCGCTTCGGATCTGCTGGACGCCCTCCGAGCTGCCCTCCGCCGCCGCCGTTCCCTCAAACCGCACGTCGTCGAAATAGACCGCAGTGGGCGCAGCCGATGTCGGCCTAAGCAATAGCCGGACCTTGGCGGACCGCGCTTCGGGCGGCGCTCGTACCGGGCCGGTATCCAACGCGACGAACTCCGGCGAGTCCTCCGCCAGCGCTGACGAGTCCACCGTGCTGAGCTGGCTTCCGCTGCCGTCAGCGCTTGCGTACCAGGAGACGCGTAGCAATACCTCCCGTGCCGCAGGGTCGTTCTTCAGCGCCATCGCTCGTAGCTGGTAGTACGCGCCTCCCTCTACGCTTACTGCTTGATACAGCCACTTCGTCGACTCTGTCCGGCTCAGCAGAGACGCCGACAGGTCTCCCTCAGAGCTAGTGGCGCTGCTGGCGCCCATCTCGCCGCCGATCTTTCGCCAGCCGTACGGCGTGCCGTCTTCGCGGACATCCTCAAAGCCGCCGTTCACCAGAGAGGGGAAGAGCGTGGGCTCCGCGATCGTCTCAAGGGATGGTTTCGGGCTTGAAAATGTTGGCGTGGGAGAGGGCTTCGGCGGCCCTGGAGGCTCCGGCGTGGGCGTCGCAGTGGGGGTTGGCGTTGGTGTAGCCGTCGGGGCCGGACAGGCGGTGGGCGTAGCTCCCGGGTCAAGGGAGAAGTCTAGGCTGGAGACATCGAGGGCGCCAGTATCGCCGTTGACCACCACGCCGTAGACCGCAGAGCGCGCCGCACAGGGCGCGTCAGCATTGAGAGAAAGACATTGCTCTTGACCAGTTGGCCATGCATTGGCCTCAAGGTTATCTTGGAAGATGGACGGTCCGACGAAGGGCACTGTTTCCTCGTGCCAGGCAACGCGAAGAAACACATATGTGAGGCCTGGGGCGGTCACGGTGAGACAGGCATTGAGGCGGTAGACCTGGCCGCGCGTAACGTTCTGAGCGCCCTGCTCAACCCAGGATGTCTGGCTCGTATTTGGGAGGGCTTCACTGCGGACGGCCGTAAGGCCGCCGATGAGGAGGGCTGCCCCAAGCCCGGCCAAGAGCAATGCAGTCCGTGGCACGCGAGCATCTCAGGGGGAGCGATGGAGTCATGCCCATTCTATGCGGGCCGTGAATTTTGTCAATGATGCGTGAAGGGGGCGCGGCCCGGGCTAGGCTAGTCGTCACCGGCCAGCGGGTCGGGACACTCCGCGGCAAAAGCGCTCAGAAACGCCTCGCTGACGCCGGTTGGCCTGCCGTCCTGGCAGGTACAGGGCCCCGCTTGGCCTGTGGCCTGACGTACGCGGTCGCAGCACTCCCTAATGCGGGCCGCCGCGGCGTAGGCCGGCGCCTCCAGGGGATGTGCTTCCCCTCTCTTAAATCCGCTGGTCAGCCAGGCCCACGCGTACCTGAAGTAGTACGGGCGGAGAAACCAGATCCCGAAGCCATCCGCGCCCTGATGTATGTGATACAGTTCGTGGGCTATGAGCGCGATGCCCTTGCAGCCACAGGGATCGAACCTCTCTTCCCTGAAGTAGATATGCGGCCCGATCGTGATCGCCGCGCCGGGGAATGTGTAGAACGGGACTCCTTCGTGGAAGGTGATCCGATCTATGTCGATGCGCGGGTAGAGGCGGCTCATGAACTCCTTGACGCAGGCAGGGGTCTCGATCTTCGTGGACATCGCTGGCCCTCATCAGTAGCATGGCAGCGGCCGGACACTGCCATTCTAATGGCTTCGCCGACGTTGTCAACGCGGGGCGATGGGCGGCTAGATCAGCCGCTTCAGGCGCCGGTTTTCGGTGATGCCGGGGATACGGCCGCGCTTGGCGATCGGTTTCCCTTCTACCTGCTTGAGGTCCGCCGTGAAGTCGTTGGGCTTGGCGGAGGTGATGTAGCTGCCAACGCCGAAGCCGTCCACGGGCGCGCCCGATGACAGGAAGTGGCGGATCCGGTCCGGGGTCACGCCGCCGCTAACGAATAGCCGCACATGCCCGAACGCCGCCTGGTCCAGTCGCGCCCGCGTCTCCTTCACCAGCTCCGGCGTCACGCGGCCGCGCTCGCTGGGGGTGTCCAGGCGCACGGCTTGCAGCCTCTCGCCCAGCGTCTCGGCCACCCGTAGCGCCTCCTCGGGCTCGTCCAGGAACGTGTCCACGAGCACGACGCGTGGCACCTCCGGTTCGACGTGCTTGTCGAACGCGACCGCGGCCTTCACTGTGTCGCCGAAGCAGATGATCATCGCGTGAGGCATCGTCCCTGAGGGCTCTTTGCCGGCCATGCGGGATCCCAGCGGCGTGGAGCCGCTGGCGCAGCCTCCGACGATGGCGGCGTAGTCCATGTAGGGAGCCGCTAGAGGGTGGACGTGGCGCGCGCCGAAGCTGACCACGGGCACCCCCTGCGCCGCCTCCACGCACTCCCGCGCCGCCTGTGACCAACCGCTCTCATGAGCGAGGATGCCCAGGATCGCAGTCTCGTACAGCGCGTAGGTGAGGTAGGGGGCGTTGATGCGCAGCATCACCTCCCTCTGTGAGATCGTTTCGCCCTCGTCGAGGGCCCACGCCTCCGCGCCCTTAGGCAACGCCTCTCGTAGGAGCGCTTCCACCTCCCGCATCCCGCACAGAAGGCCATCCCGATGGGGGAATACCTCCATCGTGGCGATGGGATTCAGGCCTTCGGCCTCCATCACCTGCCGGGTGCGCAGGAAATAGACGTCAGCCGTATCGCCGGCCAGGACGTGGGGCGCCGGCCGGAACATCTCCTCGCTCACGGGTGGTTACCGGGCGGGGGTGCCGGTCACTTCCGCCCCCAGCACCGTCTTGAGCTGATGGAGGGCGAACTTGTGGGCGTCGGAATCAAAGGTCGCCACGCAGTCTGCCGGCACCTCGACGGCGTAGTCGCGGCTGCGGGCGTCATTGACGGTGTAGAGGACGCAGATGTTGGTGCAGTCACCAACAACGATGATCTTGTCCGGTCTGAGCTCCTTGAGCCGCTCGTCCAGGTTGGTCTCGTAGAAGGCGGAGTAGCGCCGCTTGGGTATGATCTCGTCCACGAACTCCTGAAGCTCGGCGATCACCTCGGGCTCCTCGCTGCCGCGGATGCAGTGGGGCGGGAACATCTTGAACTCAAGGTCGTCCGGGTCGTGGGTGTCGCAGAGGAAGATGATGTGGGAGCCCTTGGCCTTCTCTTCGCGCAGCAGCTTCTGGATGCGAGGGATGATCTCGCGGATAGTGGGGCCTACGTAAAGGTTGTGGCCTTCCTCGCAGAAGCCGCGCACCATGTCCGCCACCAGGACGACGTTGGCCATCGGCGCGACCTCCTAGCGGCGGAAGATGAGCCGTCGCATGACGACCGTCTCGCTCACGGCGATGGAGCCTGCGGGGAGCTCACCGTTACGGCGCGTGGCGAGAGCCTTGGTTTTGGCGGGCCGTCGCAGCGTTGGCAGGCGCAGCGCTCCCTTGGCCAGGGCGTTCAACGCCACCTCCGCCGCCACGCCCAGCGCCACCAGCGCCGCGCCGCGAGCCAGGACGGGCGCGGCCTGGCTCCAGAGGGTGAGGGAGGTGGGGGGCCGCTTGACCGGCAGACGGGTGTTCCTCATCTCGGCGCCGCACCTCCGGCAGTAGCTGTCGGATCGGGAAGAATAGTTGCCGCACTTCTCACATCGCATGAGGACCTCCAACAGAAACGGGCGTTCGCCGCCATTATAGCAATCCTTTCGTCGCCCCCTCAAACGCGCTTATGTATCGAGCTCTATCTTTGCCCGTTCCACGATGCGCTCGATCTCGTCCGTGAGGTCGAAGCCGGCGACCCGGCGGCCTTGGGCATCTACGACCTGTTTGTCGCGGACGCGCACCCGTCCTTCAGCGAAGGTGCGCAGCGTCTCCACGAGCAGCGGCAACTCTCGCGCCACGCCCTGGCGGCGGATCGTCTGAAAGAGAGCGTTCTCCTCCCCGTCCTCGGTCTTGATCGCAGCCACACCTCGCTTCTCCACCTCCCGCCACATCTCGTTGAAGGCGGACCCGTGGATGGGGTAGGTGCAGTAAGTGACGGGCGGCCCCATGTCCAGCTCCGTCGTCGCCAGGTGCGTGCGCACGCCGGAGTGATCGAGGCCCTTTTCCATGAGATGCCAAATCACCTCCTGCCAGGTGCCGGTCGGGCCGTCCGGCGCCGCCGGGTGCAGGTTTAGGAGGTCGTAGCGCTCACACAGGATCTCCGTACAGATGAGCATGTAGCCGGCCAGGACGCCCAGGTCGAAACGATAGGGCTCCAGCAGGCGGACCACCTCCCGGTCGAAGTCACGCCGCCATGCGGGGAGAGGCTCGCCCGGCTTGACCGGCCGCTCGCCTCGTTCGCGCCGGAAGCGCAGGGTGGAGAGGTATACCAGCGGGAGGCCGTAGCCGCGCACCTGCTCGAAGAGCTGGTCGGTTTGGGCGTCCTGGCCCGGCTCCCGGTTGCAGAATACGACCTCGATGCGGGCGTCTAGCCGCCCGGCCGAGATCTCATCACGTACCGTGGCGAGGAGGCGCCTGGAGCCGGGGCCGCGGCCGGTGGAGAACCAGGCCAGCTTAAGCATCGACCGGATTCCAGCCCAGCTTCCGCCGCAGGACGGCGTACCGGCTGATCAGGTGCACCAGAGGCGTGGACGGACGGCCGACCAGTGTGCCCCGGCGCAACGCCTCCAGAAGTTCCTGCGGGCCCTCGAAGCTCGCGGCCTCCACGTAGGCCCGACCGATCTCCCAGGGCGAATGAGCGTCGCTAACCGCTACGCCTACCAGCCCGTACTTCTCGGCGAGGCGGGCCGCTTCTTCGTTGTCCCGCCCCACGGTGATGCGGGCGTTCATCACCTCGACGATGTCCACCAGCGGGGCCAGGCGGGCCAGCCCCTCGGCGCCGACGCCGCCGCGGAACCGGTCCAGCGGGTGTGGCAGCGACACTACTCCATCCTGGGCTCTGATTCGCTCGATCGTCTCCTGCGCGCTCAGGTCCGGCGGCACCTCCTCGCTCAAGAAGAGGCCGATGATCTCGCCCTCACGGGAGCGTATCTCCGCGCCGACGATGACCCGGAAGGGCGCGATCTCCTTCACCGCCAGCGCCCCACGGATCGTATTGTGGTCGGTGACCGCCACGCAGGTGATCCCCTTGCGCCGGCAGGCCGTTACGAACCGCTGGGGGGAGGTTATGCCGTCCGGCGAGTAGTATGTGTGGCTGTGCAGGTCTATGCGGAGAGGCCGCTCTTCTTGGCCAGGCGCGGCGCTCATTCGAGCGGTAGCTCCTCCTCTTCCTCGGCCACGTACGGCTCCGCCTCCTCTCGCAGGGTGGCGAACTCCTCCTGCAGCTTCGTTACCTTCAGCTCCGCCTTCTGGAGCAACTCCTGGCAGCGGCGGGCCAGCTTCATCCCTTCCTCGTACAGCTTCACTGACTGTTCCAAGGTGAGGCCGCCCTCCTCCAGCCGGGTCACGGTCTCCTCCAGCCGTTTATACAGGGGTTCGAAGCCCTCGGGGCCGCTGCGCCCGGCTGGGGATGTCTTCTTAGAAGCCATACTGCCTAGATACCTCCGCCGGGAAGCGGCCGTCCCGCACGTGCACCGTCAGCCGATCGCGACCGCGGACCTGCTTGACGCTGGTGACGGCCTGCTTGTCCTCCCGCATCTGGACGACGGCGTAGCCTCGGGCCAGCGTGCGATGCGGGTCCAGCGACCGCAGCTGGGCGACGAAGCTGTTTAGCCTCTCACTGCGGCGGGCGGTAGCGCGCTCCATGGCGACCTCCGTCGCCAGCACCAGCGCGGCCAGGCGCTCTCGCATCGGTGATGGATCGGGCTGGGCCTGTCGCAGGCGCTGCACGGCGTGCGCGGTGGCGGTGCGCCCCTGGTTCACTCGGCCGGCCGTCCAGGTGTGGAGGGCCAGCGCCAGCCCTTCGGTCCGGCGCCAGACATCCACGCGGTCAGGCAGCGCCGTCTCCGCCGCGGCCGAGGGCGTGGGCGCCCGCACGTCCGCCACGTAGTCGGCGATGGTGAAGTCAACCTCATGTCCGACGCCGCTGATCACCGGCGCGTGGCTGCCGTACACGGCCCGCGCGACGATCTCCTCGTTGAACGGCCACAGCTCCTCGATGGAGCCGCCGCCGCGGGCGAGGATGATGACATCAATATCGGGCTCCTCATTTAGGCGTCGGAGCGATGCGGCGATGCCGGCCGCGGCCTCAGCGCCCTGCACGGGCGTCGGTGCCAGGACGATCTCGACCAGGGGCCAGCGCCGCCCGGCGACGTGGCATATATCGTGGAAGACCGCTCCCGTGGGCGAGGTCACCACGCCCACTCGTTGCGGGAACGGCGGCAGCGGCCGCTTACGGGCTGGGTCGAACAGCCCTTCTGCCTCGAGCTGCTCCTTCAACCGCTCAAACTGAGCCTGCCACACGCCGATGCCGGCGGGCTCCACGAAGTCCACGATGAGCTGGAGGTCGCCGCGGAGTTCGTAGAAGGAGACGTTGCCGTGGGCTAACACCTGCGCCCCGCTCTCGACCGGCGCCCCGGCACGGTCGGAGCGACGGAACATCACACAGCGGAGCTGTGCCTCCTCGTCCTTGAGGGTGAAGTAGAGGTGGCCGGCGCTGGAGCGGGTGAGGTTGGAGACCTCGCCCTCCACCCAGATGTTGGAGAGGCGCAGGTCGCTCTCGATAAGCTCCTTCAGGTAGCGGGCCAGCCACGAGACGCGATAGGCTTCGATCAAGCGCTGCTCGCCCTCTCGAGGTATTCGCCTGAGCGCGTGTCCACCTTCACCACATCGCCGACGCCGATGAACAGCGGCACCTGGATGCTGATGCCCGTCTCCAGTTTGGCGAGCTTGGTGCCGCCCTGGGCTGTGTCGCCCTTCACTCCCGGGTCGGTCTCCGTCACCGTCAGCTCCACCGCCGCCGTCAGCTCCACCCCTATCGCCTCGTCGCCGTAGGTCAGCAGCTCGCAGGTGGCGCTCTCCTTCAGGTAGTCCAGCGCGTCTCCCAACTGCTCCTTGCTGAGGGGGAACTGGTCGTACGTCTCCGTGTTCATGAAGAAGTGCAGGTCGCCCTCGCTGTACAGGTACTGGGCCGGCTGGCGCTCCACCCGCGCCCGCGTGAAGCGGGAGCCCGCCATGACAGTGCGCTCGATGATATGGCCCGCGCGCACGTCCCGCAGCTTCATGCGCACCTGCGCCGAGCCCCGGCCTATCTTGATGTGCTGCACCTCCAGCACCTGGTACAGGGTGCCGTCCATCTCCAGTGTTACGCCCTTCCGCAGGTCGCCGGTCTCTATCATCTCTCCCCCGTTACGCTTGCAGCTTAGGTGCGTGGCTCATCAACCGCGCCTTCCCGTTCTCCATCACGACCATGTCCTCGATGCGAACGCCGCCCCAGCCGCTGATGTATATCCCCGGCTCGATGGTGGCTACCATGCCGTCCTTGAGCTCGTCCTTGGACATTCTCGCTAGGCGTGGCGACTCGTGCACTAGCAGGCCGACGCCGTGGCCCAGCCCGTGGCCGAAGTTCTCACCGTACCCCGCCTCGGCGATGACGTTGTGGGCCAGCATGTGCGCCTCCTCGCCGCTCATGCCGGACTTCACCAGCTCCTCCGCCGTTAGCTGTGCTGTCAGCACGATATCGTATATCTCGCGGAAGCGCCCGTCCTCCCCATCGACGGTGATGGTGCGGGTCAGGTCGGAGCAGTAGCCGTCGATCCTCACGCCCATGTCGATCACGATGGGCTCGCCGGCCTCGATGGGGCGCTCGCGCGGCTGAGCGTGGGGCATCGCCCCCCAGGGCCCCGCCGCCACGATCGTCTCGAACGAAAGCCCATCGGCGCCGTGCTCGCGGGCGTACTTCTCGATCTCCCAGGCGACCTGCTGCTCCGTCCATCCCGCCTCGATACGCTGAGCGACCGCCTGAAACGCCTCGTCGCCCAGGTCGACCGCTCGCTGGATGGCCGCGATCTCTTCCGGCTGTTTGATCGTTCGTAGCTCCTCCACCAATGGCGGGGCGGCCAGCAGCTTCGGCCGCTCCGCCGAAGGTATCTTCTCCAGCGCCTTCTTCATCGCCTGAAAGGCGCTGACGGTCGTTCCCGCGGGCTCGAATCCCATCCGCTTCCCTGTAAGCCCCGCCTCGCCCACCAACGTTCCAAACCAGCTCTCCATGCCGCCGCTGGTGCGGAACAGAGTGAAGCCGGGCGACTCCCGCTCCGCCTGCTCGAAGTAGCGAAAGTCCACGGCGATGAAGGCGGCGTCGGCGGTGATGAGCAGCCAGCCCATGGAGCCGGTGAAGTCCGACAGGTAGCGCCGGTTGGCCGCGTGGCTATGGAAGGTGTCCTCCACCGGTGCTCCCACCACAAAGCCGTCCAGCCCTGCTTCAGCCATACGCTCTCTGAGACGTCGCAGTCGTTCGCTCACCCGCTGCGCTCCTTCAAGATGGCGACCAGCGATTCCAGCGCCGCGAGGTACCCCCGCCAGCCCAGTCCGCTCACCTGGCCAACAGCTATGTCCGCCAGGACGGAGTGGTGCCGGAACTCCTCACGGGCGTGAATGTTAGAGATGTGCACTTCCACAAACGGCAGCTCTGTCGCTTCCAGGGCATCGCGCAGGGCCAGACTGTAGTGGGTGAGGGCGCCCGGATTGATCAGAGCTCCGTCGGCGGAGGGCGACTCCTTCTGCAGGAAGTCGATGATCTCCCCTTCGTCGTTGGACTGAAAAGCGCTGATCTCCACCCCCAGCTCCTCCGCTCGTTTCCGCACCCGCTCTTCGATTTGCTGGAGGGTGGTGGAGCCGTATACCTCCGGTTGCCGCTGGCCGAGAAGGTTCAGGTTAGGGCCGTTGATCAGCAGTATACGCATCATCTTCTTCTTGGCGCTGGGTCTCGCCCTCAGGCAGGCGCCTTCAGCCGTACTTGATTATAGAACGCCCGGCCATAAAGCCGCAGTTTCTCGGCGCGCGCGGTATCGCTAGCCATCTGTCCGTGCCCGCGGGCTCTCATCATGCTTGCGGGCGTTCAGCAGGATTTCATTGAGCTTTTTGTGGGCTTCCTCGTAGGCCTCCCGCTGCCGCTCCTCGGTCACGTGGGTGTATATCTGCGTGGTGTTGGCGCTGGCGTGTCCCAGAAGCTCCTGCACCACCCTCAGCTCCGCGCCGCCGTCCAGCATGTGGGTGGCGAAGGAGTGCCGAAGCAGGTGAGGGAACACCCGCTGGTCGAGCCCCGCCATCAAGGCGTGTTTGCGCACGGTCTTCTGCACGGAGCGGCCCGATAGCCGCTTGCCATCGCGGTTGATGAACAGCGCCGTCTCTCCGGCCCGCGCCAGCTTCGGACGACCTTCGCGTAGGTAGCGCTGAAGCGCCTGCGTCGCCGGCCGCCCGATGAGGACGATTCGCTCCTTGTTCCCTTTGCCGCGCACCCGCGCGAGCTGTTCGCGAAGGTCGACGCCGGCCACGTCCAGGCCTACCACCTCCGCGAGCCGGAGCCCCGAGGCGTACATCAGCTCCAGGATTGCGCGGTCACGTAGCCCCTGGGGTACGTCCAAGTCCGCGGTCTCGATGAGCGCCGTAAGCTGGTCTTTCCCCAGGATCTGGGGCAGGCGCCGCTCCCGTCTGGGGCTGGTCACGCCCATGAGAGGGTCGCGCTCAAGGACGCCTTCTCGAACCAGGAAGCGATAGAAGGTGTGAATTGTGCTCATCTTACGGCTGACGCTGGCCGAGGCCGTATCGGCCTCACGCAGGCCGGCCAGGTAGCGCCGAAAGGATTGCCTGTCTACCTCCAGGGGCCCGAGTCCCTCCTCGGTTTCCAGGTAGAGGCCGAAGTGGCATAGGTCGCCACGGTAATTCCGTATGGTGTAAGAGGAGAGGTTTCGCTCCGCCTTCAGGTAGCGGACGTAAGCCTCTATGAGCTGTTCCATCAGGCCGGGGTTGAGGCTGGTTCCTTCTCCTCCACCTCTCCCCGCCAGTCGCAGGCGGAACAGCGCCCCTTCAGCTTACCTTCCTCTTGCTGCCGCTCGGCAGTGAGCAGACCGCCGCACTGGGGGCAGGGCGTGGTCAGGGGCTTGCTCCATACTACGAAGTCGCACTTCGGGTAATTGGCGCAGCCGTAGAAGGTACGACCCTTGCGTGAGCGCCTCTCCACCAGGTCACCGCCATCGCGCGGGCAGGAGGCGCCCGTCTTCGTCAGTATCGACCGGCGGCCCTTGCACTCGGGATAGCGGGTGCAGGCGAGGAACCGTCCGAAGCGGCCGCTGCGGATGACCATCGGTGCGCTGCACTCGTCACATTTCTCATCTGTAGGTTCGGGCTGTGGCTCCTCCTCCCCCTCGAGGGGGCGGCTGCTGCGGCACTCAGGGAAGCCGGAGCAGGCCAGAAACCGTCCGCGCCGGCCCCAGCGCACGACCATTGGCTTGCCGCACTTTTCGCACTTCTGGTCGGTTACCTCCCGCTGCGGCGCCGCATCCTTGGCCGCTTCCAGGGCGCGCTCCAGGGGGCGGTAGAACTGTTCCACGACGGGCTGCCAGGGCCGCTCTCCGTTGGCGATCTCGTCCAGCTCATTCTCCATCTCCACCGTGAACCCTTCGTCCACGAACTCCGGGAAGTGCTCCACCAACAGGTCGTTGACCAGGAAGCCGAGGTCGCTGGGCCGCAACTGACGGCCCTCCTTCTCGACGTAGCCTCTATCCTGGATCGTCGCCACCGTCGGCGCGTAGGTGCTCGGTCGGCCGATCCCTTTCTCCTCCAGCGCCTTGACCAGACTCGCCTCCGTGTACCGCGGTGGCGGCTCGGTAAAGTGCTGGTCGGGGAACAAGTCCAGCAGCCGCAGCGAGTCGTCCGCGGCCAGGGCAGGCAAGGGATTCTTGCCTTCGTCTTCCTCCTCGCCGTTGTCCTTGCCCTCCTCGTAGAGCTGTTTGTAGCCGGCGAAACGGAGTTGGGTGTTGGTGGCGCGCAGCAGCAGCGCCTGGGCATCGGTCTCTGGGGTCGCCTTGATCTCGACCGATGTCTGATCGAACTGGGCATCCGCCATCTGGCTGGCCAGGAAGCGCTGCCAGATGAGCGTATACAGTCGGTTTTGGTCGTTGTTGAGGTAACGGCGCACCGCTTCGGGCTCCCGCAGTACAGAGGTGGGACGGATCGCCTCGTGTGCTTCCTGTGCTCCTTTGACCTTCCTGCGGTACTCCCGCGCTGACGACGGAACGAATTCCTTGCCGAACTTGGCGCCAATGTGCTCGCGGGCCTCCCTTAGCGCCACCTCCGCCACCTGCGTGGAGTCCGTGCGCATGTAGGTGATAAGGCCCACTTCGCCTCGCGAACCCAGCCGCAGCCCCTCGTAGAGCTGCTGGGCGACAACCATCGTCCGCTTGGCCGAGAATCCCAGCCGCCGAGACGCCTCCTGCTGGAGGGTACTGGTGATGAACGGCGCCGCCGGCCGGCGAGACTGCACCTTCTGTTGGACGGCCAGGACGCTATACGCTGCGCCCTTGAGCAGGGCGGCCAGCCGCTCCGACTCTATCTGGTTTTCGATCGCCAGCTTGCGCTTCTTGCTCTCGGCATAGCCCACCAGGCGGGCGCGGAAACCCTGTTCTGCGCTGCCGTTCTGCGCCTGGGCGAGATGGGCGTCGATGGTCCAGTACTCCCGCGGCGTGAACCCCTGAATCTCGCGTTCCCGCTCCACGACCAGCCGCGCCGCCACCGATTGCACGCGGCCTGCGGAGAGGCCGCGCCTGACCTGCTTCCAGAGGAAGGGGCTCAGGCGGTAACCGACCAGCCTGTCCAGCACGCGTCGTGCCTGCTGGGCGTCCACGAGCTGCATATCGATATCACGGGGGTGGCTGAACGCTTCGCGGACCGCCTCGGGCGTGATCTCATGGAACACCACGCGGACGTGGTGCTTGCCCTCCAGTTCCGCAGCCGCGACCAGGTGCCAGGCGATCGCCTCGCCCTCACGGTCGGGGTCGGTGGCCAGGTAGATGGTGGAGGCGCGCTCTGCCGCCTGTCGTATCTCCTTGACGGCCGACGCTTTCTGGCGGGGGATGACGTACTTGGGCTGGAAATCCTGCTCTGTGTCCACACCAAGGGCGGACTTGGGCAGGTCGCGTACGTGACCTACGGAAGCCCGGATCTCGTACTCTGGGCCTAGTATTGCGGCTATCGTTCGCGCCTTCGCTGGCGATTCCACCACGACCAGGCTCTTGGTCTTCTTCTTCGTCACCCTCAACTACCCTCCGTAGCTAGTCTGTGCTTCCCGAACCCGAACATAGGACATCGGTCCCATCTGACGTACGAGACCCTTCATCTCCAGCATCGCCAGGACGCTGCTAACTGTGGCGATGGGGAGGCCGCTCTCTCGGCAAACCTCATCGACATGCGCGGGCTCTCTGCTTATATGACGCAGCAATGCCGCCTCCGTATCCGTAGCGGGCATGTTTTCTTTCATCTCTATCTGCTGGGGCACCATTGTGAGGTTCAACTCCTCCAGCACATCCTCCACCTTTAGAACGAGTTTGGCGCCATCTTGGATCAGGGCGTTGGTGCCGCGACTCTGGACGGAGAAGATGCTGCCCGGCACGGCGAACACCTCGCGGTTCTGCTCCATGGCCAGGCGAGCGGTTATCATGGCTCCGCTCTTGACGTCGCCCTCTACAACCAGCACCCCCAGGCTCAGGCCGGACATAATGCGGTTGCGCCGAGGGAAGAAGTCGCCCCGCGGCTGCGTTCCCAGCGGGTAATCGCTTACCAGCGCCCCTTGCTCGATGATCTCCTGCGCCAGTTTGACGTGCTCCGGCGGGTAGACGATGTCCAGCCCGCAGGCGAGCACCGCCAGCACGCGGCCGCCCGCCTCCAGCGCAGCGCGGTGGGCGATGGAGTCCACTCCGCGGGCTAGGCCGCTCACCACGCAGATGCTGTTCTGGGCCAGCCTGTAGCTCAGCTCTTCCGCGACCTGACGACCGTACGGCGTTGGACGGCGCGTGCCCACCACAGCCAAGCACCACTCATCGGCGGCCGTGAGCTGGCCGCGGACGTAGAGTACCGGCGGCTGGTCGTAGATCTCCTTCAGCCGCGCCGGGTATGCTGGATCGTGCCAGGTGAGGGCAGTGACGTTGTTCTTGGCCAGCCGCTCCATCTCGGCATCGGGGTCGATCTCCGCCCGTTTAGAGATGACGCGTGATGCGAGCTTGCCATCGAACCCCGCGGCCTTGAGCTCGGCGCCATCGGCGTTCCAGGCTTCCTCCATGCTGGGGAAGTGACTCTCCAGGAGGGAGCAGCGAACGCGGCCCAGTCCCGCGATGCGGGTCAGGGCTACCCAGTACTTCAGTTCGTCCGGCGTGGTCATAGGCGTCAGGACATTCTAGCACAGTGCTGACGATGCTCCAAAGAGGTAAGCGCCCTTAGCCTGTCTGGCTCTCGCTCTGGGGGCGAGGCTCTTGGACGGCGCTTTCCACCTTGGTAACCCGGACCTTCTTGATGCGACGCCCCATGACCGTCAGCACCCGCATCACCAGGCCGTCCACTCTCACCTCATCCCCGACGCTCGGCATGCGACCTAAGTTGTTGAAGATGAAGCCGCCCACGCTATCGAAGTCCTCTTTCTCTATGCGCAGATCGAACATCTCGTTTAGGTCGTCGATACCCACGCGGGCGTCCACGATCGCTTCCGTGGGGGTAACGAGTTGCACCGGTTGCTCGCGAGCATCGAACTCGTCCTCGATCTCCCCGACGATCTCCTCGATCAGGTCCTCGGTTGTGACCAGGCCGGCGGTGCCTCCATATTCGTCCACCACGATGGCGATCGACATTCGCTGCTGGCGCATCTCGGCCAGCAGCTCGTCTATCTTTTTCGTTTCAGGGACGAAATGGGCTGGCCGTGCCAGCTCACGGATGCTGACCGGACAGGTGCCTCGGGCCAGATGGCGAAGCACCTCTTTCGCGTACACCACCCCAATCACGTTATCGACCGTGTCCTCATACGCGGGGAGGCGGCTGTATCCCTTCTCCACCATCATCTGGGCGACCTCGCTGAACCCGTCCTCTATGTCCACAGCCACCATGTCGATGCGGGGCACCATGACTTCGCGCACGGTGGTCTGCTCCATCTCTATGATGCCGCGGATCATCTGCCTCTCTTCCTCGGCGATGCCGGTTCCCGCCTCCTCCATCTCCATCAGACGCACCAGCTCCTCCGCCTCCGACGCCGCCTCAGGGTGTCGCTTTCGCCACCAGTTGAGGACCATCGCTACCGGCAGGTCCAGCAGGCGGGCCGGCCACCCGAACAGCAGACGCATGACTTCTACAAACGGCCTGAGTATGCGCTGCCAGCGCTTCGGGTTCTGCGAGACAAGCAGCCGGGGCAGCGCCTGTAGCAGCATAAGGGCGGCTAGTGTCGCGAAGGCGACGATGGCCACGGCGCTCCAGCTATTCCCCGTCCCCTCCAGTACCAGCGCCACTGTAATGGCCGTGATCCCTATCAGGGCCAGGTTACGGGCCAGGGCCAGCGCTGCAAGGGTTGCCTGCCGCTCCTGAGTAAACCGCCGCAGCGCCTCCATGCGCGACGTCGGCGGCTCGCCGAGCGCGAGCTCTCGTACGCCTGCGATGACACCCGCCTCAGCGGCGACCACAAACATGAAGACGATGACCGCCAGGACCAGGAGGAACCCTCCGGCCCAGCTACCGCTATCCACCCTGCTTCCGCACCTGCCTTCTGGTCAGCCCGCTCAGGGAGCGCGCAGGCACTCCCGCCACCTTGGCGCCGTCGGGAACGTCCTCAGTGACCACAGCGCCCGCGCCGGTCTTCGCGTCTTCGCCCAATCGCACCGGTGCTACCAGCATGGTGTCGCTGCCGACGAAGGCGCGGTCCCCGATAACGGTCACGTTCTTCTTCTCACCGTCATAGTTACAGGTCACTGTGCCGGCGCCGATGTTGACTTCTTCGCCCACCTCGGCGTCGCCCACGTAGCTGAAGTGTCCTACCTTCGTGCCCCGCCCGAGACGTGAGGCCTTCACTTCGACGAAGTTGCCGACGTGCACGCCTGTCCCCAGGTGGCTGCCCGGCCGCAGGTGGCTGAACGGGCCCACCTCCACGCCGGACTCCAGCACGGCCTCCTCCAGCATGGACGCCACTACCAGGCATTCGTCGCCGATGCGCGAGTCCGTGACGACGGTGTTGGGGCCGAGGGTGCAGCGGGCGCCGATAACGCTACGACCGCTGATAGTGGTGTTCGGCTTGATCTCGGTGCCGGCGCCAATGTCCACCCCCGCCTCTACGTACGTTGTCGCAGGGTCGGTGATGAGGACGCCGGTCTCAATCAGCCGTGCGCAGGCCAGTAGCCGCTCGTGCGCCTGTGCCTGCAGCGCCGCCAGCGTATCGGGCCGAACGTCGGCCGACCTGTCGGTCCCGGTTTCCGTCTCGGCCACGCCTATAGTCTCCTACCGCCCCGACCTATCGGGGCAGGACGTCCGCGGTTCATCTTCAGCCTAATCCACCAGAGAAGCGATAAACTCACCGTTCATACGGTGAGACGCAGAAATGCCGCAGCCTGTTGGCGAAAAGGGGAAAAGAATCGAAAAGAGGGGAGAGGCGCTTGTATGTGGAGGTTCGTCGCTAGTCAAGTGTTGATCAGCCCGTTTCTGGATGGCTATTGCGTAAGACCATCCTATCACAAGCGCATAGGCTGTCAAGCGGCGTACGGCGCTTCAACGGCGTTTCGCAAGCTAAACCACGTTCGAGTGCGTGGCCGGTTCAAGGTGCGCGTTCATGTCATGCTGTCGGTGATCGCCCTTCAGGCCCGCGCTTTGGCGTTTCCGGCCCGGATGCGCGAGTGCGTGCGCGCCGTCGCCTAGCGGCGTTATACTGGTCGCGCTATGGCGCGGGCAGGATACACCGACTGGATTTGGATTCTGTTTTTCCGTCGTTGTTGGATCGGCCCTGACAAGGTTGAGGTCACGCGTCCGATAATCTTTGGACGGGGTTTCCTATTTAACCGAACCAGGCAGGTGGTCACAGTACGGCGATGCCTCTTTGGGCGTACGCTCTCAAAGGAGGAAATTCCATTCTCGGGCGTTTCCATCATTGTTACGAGCAAGTATCAGCCGCCAACTTCGATATCGATCGACGGTGGCACTTTTGGGGGCGGAACTACATATGGCATCAAGATGGTTATCGGTCAGAGGCGTATCACGATTCTTGGGGAGTCTAATACCAAAGGCCGAATAGAGCGCGTCTTGGCCGCCATTCGAACGGTGATAAAGCGTGCCCGGAATTATGAATAAGGCTCGCCTCGTGCGTGGCGCCCGGCCTACGCTATAATTCCCTCGAACCGGCTAGGTTCGATAGGCCACTACAGAGATGAAATCAGACGAAATCCGCGACTCCTTCCTCCGCTTCTTCGAGGAGCGGGGGCACAGGCGCATGCCCGGCGCTCCCCTCGTCCCGCCCGGTGACCCTACGCTGCTGTTCACCAGCGCCGGCATGGTACAGTTCAAGCCCGACTTCATGAGCCCGACTAAGCCCCCGCACCCGCGCCTGACCAGCGTCCAGAAGTGCTTCCGAACCAGCGACATCGATTCCGTGGGCGACACCTCTCACCTCACGTTCTTCGAGATGCTGGGCAACTTCTCCGTCGGCGATTACTTCAAGGCGAAGGCGATCCCCTGGGCCTGGGAGTTCGTCACAGACAAGAAGTGGCTCGGTCTCGACCCCGACCGGCTGTGGGCCTCCGTCTTCACGGACGACGACGAGGCGTACGGCCTGTGGCGGAAGTTCCTGCCGGAGGAGCGTGTCCGCCGTTACGGCGAGGAGTGCAACTACTGGTTCTCAGGCGAAATCGGCCCCTGCGGCCCCTGCTCCGAGCTCCACTACGACTTCGGCCCTGAGCTCGGCTGCGGGCGCGACTGCGAGCCCGACCACGATCACTGCGACCGCTTCCTGGAGATATGGAACCTGGTGTTCATGACCTACTTCTGCGATGGCGAGAAGCGCGACCCGCTCCCGTCCAGGAACATCGATACTGGCGCTGGTCTGGAGCGCATGGCCGTGGCCTCCCTGTTCGAGAGCAAGGAGTGGAAGGACAAGAGCAAGCTCCCCTCCGTCTACGATACGGACCTGTTCGCGCCGATTATCAAGCGTATCGAGAAGCTCTCCGGCAAGAGGTATGGCGATGATGAGTCGACCGACCGCGCCATGCGCATCGTGGCGGAGCACGCCCGCGCTGTGACGTTCCTCATCGGCGACGAGCGGACGCCGGTGATCCCCTCCAACGAGGAACGCGGCTACGCCGTGCGCCGTGTCCTGCGGCGCGCGGTCTACTTCGGCCGCCAGTACCTGGGGTTGGATCAGCCGTTCCTGACTGACGTGGCGGAGACGGTCATTCGGGGCATGTCCGGCGCCTATCCGGAGTTGGAGGGCCAGCGCAAGTTCGTGCTGGAAATCCTCGCCCCGGAGGAGCGGCGGTTCGAGGAGACGCTCAGCCGGGGCTCTCTGCTGGCGGACGCGATAGTACGTTTCAAGAAAGAACCTGAAGCGAGGGAGTTGACAACGACGACTGATGAATTCGTCGAGCGCATGCGGAAGAGCCTCAACGGTTACCACACGCAGCCAACTGATGCCGCCGACTTGGAGACCAACAGACAGGTGAGGAAGGAAATCGAGAGGGTATCTGGGGAGTGGGAGCATAGATTATACGATCTCCCGAAGGTGGCAACAGATGTCCTTCTCTTCTATGTTGATCATTTCGTGAAGCCAATCGTCCGAATCGCGAGCGGCATTACATTTGAGGTTACTCTGCTCGCTAAGATCGATCCTGACGCGTTTGCTCAATTAGGCGACAGACCGTTAATGGAACTATCCTCAATCGAGCAGCTTCATCACTACTTCTTGACGGAGGAAATTGAAGCCGGACGTTGGGATCCCGAAGCGATAGATACAGTTCCTCTGGAGGAGTTTATCCAGTCACTCAAAGAGCGGCTTGATTTGGCTGCGCAAGCCAGCAAAACGAAGTGGATATCCGGTGCGGAGGCATTCGTCCTCCACGACACCTACGGCTTCCCCCTGGACCTGACCACGGAGATCGCGCGTGAGAGTGGCTTCACCGTGGACGAGGCCGGCTTCGAGGTCGAAATGGAGAAGCAGCGGGGCCGGGCCCGCGCTGCCGCCAAGGTCGACTTCGACGTGGGGAGGCCGCTAGAAGTCGTGATCGCTGTTCCTTCTACAGAGTTCGTCGGATATGAGACGCTGGGGGCCGAGAGCAGTATTATCGCCATTTTCTCCGGCGGCGACAAGGTGGACTCCGCGGAGGCGCCGGCTGAAGTCGAGCTGTTCCTGGCTGAGACGCCCTTCTACCCCGAGGGCGGCGGCCAGGTCGGCGACCGCGGCGAGATAATCGCCCCCAACGGCCGCGTCGCCGTCGAGGACACCCAGACGGTGGCCGAGCGGCTCATCGTCCATCGCGGCCGCGTGGTCGAGGGCCGCATCGCCGTCGGCGATACCGTCACCGCCCGCGTGGACGCGCGGCACAGGCAGGACACGATGCGCAACCACACCGGCACCCACCTGCTGCACGCCGCCCTGCGCAAGGTGCTGGGCACCCACGTCCGCCAGTCCGGCTCCCTCGTCGCGCCCGACCACCTGCGCTTCGACTTCACTCACACGGAGCCGCTGACCGAGGAGCAGATCGCGGAGGTGCAGAGGCTGGTCAACGACAAGGCGCGTCAGGACCTGCCGGTGGAAGCCCGCCTGACCAACTACGACCAGGCGATGTCCGAGGGCGTCCTCGCTTTCTTCGGCGAGAAGTACGGTGAGGAGGTGAGGGTGGTGGAGGTGAACTCCGTCGCCCCCACGTTCAGCGCCGAGCTGTGCGGCGGCACCCACTGCCGGCGCACCGGCGAGATCGGCGTGCTCATCATCACCGGCGAGTCGTCCATCGGCGCCGGTATGCGCCGGATCGAGGCGCTGACCGGCCGCGGCGCCGAGGATAACGTGCGCACCCAGGCCGCCACACTGGACGAGATCGCCCGCCGTCTGGGCGCGCCGCGTGAGGCTGTCCCCGCCAAGCTTGAGGCTCTCCTGGCGGAGCTGGACGCCGAGCGCAAGAAGGTAGAGCGGCTGGAGCGCTCTCTGGCCTCTGGCGCGGCGGCAGCGGCAGGTAAGCGGGAGACTTATACGATTGACGGCGTTTACGTGATCGTGGAACAGGTCGAGTCGACGAGCCAGCAAGCCCTTCGGTTTATGGGCGACGCCCTCCGGCGGGAGATGGCCAGTCAGGCCAGGCCGAGCATAGCTGCCGTTGTCGGCGCTGTCATCGACGGCAAGCCCTCCTTCCTCGCCATGGTCATCGGGGATGCCGTCTCACGTGGTCTCACCGCCGACGCCCTGGTTCGCGAGATCGCCCGCCTGGCCGGCGGCGGTGGCGGCGGTCGCCCCGATATGGCCACCGGCGGCGGCAAAGACCCCGCCAAGCTCGCGTACGCCTTGAAACAGGTGCCGGACATAGTGCGGAAGCTCCTTGCCGGTACGTAGAATGACGCCGCAACCCTTTGGTGAGCCTGCCGAACCCACCCTCAGCGGTCGCATCCTGGCGATAGACCCCGGCGAGAAGCGTATCGGCGTCGCCGCCGCCGATCTTCGCATCCGCGTGGCAGTCCCCGTCACGACCATCGATGCCGGAGCCGACCCTGTCGAGGCTGTGGCACAGCTGGCCCGGGAACAGGACGCACGGGCGCTCGTCGTCGGCCTCGCCCTCACCCTCAGCGGCGCCCTCGGCCCCCAGGCTCAGCGTGCACAGGCCCTCGCCGATGCCCTCGCAGGGCGGCTCGACATCCCCGTCCACACCTGGGACGAGCGGCTGACGTCCGCGGAGGCGCGGCGACGCCTTCCTCGACCAGGCAGGCGGGCGTCTGTGCGCAAGCGCCGCCCAAAAGGCGACCTGGACTCTATGGCGGCCGCCATCATCCTTCAGGCATACCTCGACAGCCAGCGCGGGTCGGCTTCAGAATAAAACGTGCGCTTACTTCCTTTCCTCGCCACCGCCCTGGTCCTGGGGATGGTCGCCGCCACGGTGTGGACGATCACCGGCTCGCCCGGCCTGGTGGACGAGATCCCGGCGACCCCCTTCGTCGCTCCGCCCACGGCGGCGACCACGCCCATCATCATCTCCGTGGACGAGGGCGAAGGTGTGCAGGAGATCGGCGACATGCTTGAGGATGAGGGCGTTGTCGATTCAGCCATTCAGTTCCGCGTACTCGTGGAGTTTCTGGGGTACGACAGGTTGTTGCAGGCAGGGGAGTACGAGTTTGAGTCGAGCTTGCCGGCTCTGACTGTTGTCTATCGCATGCGAAACGGCATCCAACTCACCCGGTCCGTCACGGTCGTTGAGGGCTGGCGATTGGAGGAGATCGCCGAGGCCCTGGACGAGCAGGGCGTGGTCTCGCGAGAGGACTTCCTGGAGGCGGCCGTGGCTGGGAACTTTGACTTCGATTTCCTGCGACGGCTGGGGCCGGTCACGCCTCTGGAGGGGTATCTCTTCCCCGCAACCTACTTCTACCGCCGCGATGACACCGCCGGAGACGTCATCCAGCAGATGCTGGAGGCGATGGACGAGAACTTTACGCAAGAAATGCGGAGCCAGGCCTTGAATGTAGGACTGACTATGCACGGCGTCCTCACCCTCGCCTCCATAATTGAGAGAGAGGCGCAAGTACCCGAGGAGCGCCCGATTATGGCGCAGGTCTTCCTGACGCGGTTGCGCCGGGGCATACTCTTGGAGGCCGACCCGACCGTCCAGTACGCCCTGGCGGAGGAGCCGGAGAGCGTTGAGGAGTTCGGCTACTGGAAGACGGAACTCACGGTGGAGGACCTGGAGGTCGATTCGGATTACAACACCTACCGCGTTGGCGGTCTACCGCCGACGCCCATCGCCGCTCCACGTCTCGACTCCATCATGGCCGTCATCGAGCCCACCGATACGAACTTCCTCTACTTCGTCGCTACGGGGGACGAGGACGGGTCCCACGCTTTCGCGGAGACGCTGGCGGAGCACTTGGAAAACGTCGAGGAGTACCTACGTTGACGAAGTACGTGAGCGTCATCGGCTATCCCCTGAAGCGGTCGCTCTCGCCCGTGTTTCAGCAGGCTGCCCTCGATCACCTGAAGCTCGACATCCGATACGAGGCCTGGCCCACGCCGGATGATAGGCTCTCCGAGGCCATTCAGAGGTTACGCGCGCCGGAGTGGCTGGGCGCCAACGTGACCATCCCCCATAAGGAGGCCGTTCTCCCCCTGCTCGACGAAGTGGATGACCTCTGCCGCCGCGTGGGGGCCGTCAACACGATCGTAAACCGCGAAGGCAAGTTGTACGGCTACAACACCGACGTCGCTGGCTTCTTGCGGGCTCTGCGCGAGGACGCTGGCTTCGATCCGGCCGGCGGCCGCGTTCTCGTGGCGGGGGCGGGCGGCGCCGCCCGCGCGATAGCGGTCGCGCTTATAGATGCCGGCGCCGCATCCATCACCTTCATCAATCGCACCTTTTCGCGCGCCTCCAGACTAGTGAAGGAGTTCGGGTCGCAGGCCGGGGACACCGAACTCAGCGCTCTGCCGGACGTGTTCGTCTCCTGGCGCGCCTCCACTATCTCCTGCCGCCTTCTGATAAACTGTACGTCGGTCGGCATGGCCGGCACGAAGGAAGAGAAGGACTCGCCCGTGCCAATCGAACTCATTCCGCGTGGCGCTCTCGTATTCGACCTCATCTACCGCCCGACGAAGACGCCTCTCATGGCCGCCGCCGAGAAATGCGGCGCTGGCGTCCTGGGAGGGCTTCCCATGCTCGTCTATCAGGGCGCCGCGTCGTTCCGTCTGTGGACCGGCTCAGACGCGCCCCTGGCAGTGATGCTCAAGGCCGCGCGGACAGGCCTGTCCGCCTCAGGTGGAAGGGAGGGGTAGTGAGGTGGAGTGGGGCATCCTGGCCGTCGCCATCATCTTCATCGTCGTCGGCTACATGGTTCTTCAGGGGACGCGCGCTTCGCTGGCCTGGCGAAAGGCTGCCGCCGGCGGCGACGTCGATGTGATTCGCCAGATGATGGAGGAGTCGATCGCCTCCTGGCGCTCCGCGAAGCGCCCCAAGGAGGTGGCGCCGGATGTGTGGCGAGGCGTTCAGAGCGTAGAGCTTGTCGATGTGGCGTCGGATAGCGCCCGCGTCTCCTGCCAGGCGGAGAGCGAGTACCGCCTCGCCGACGGCCGTTGGGTGGAGATAACGAGCCCCTTGCAGGAGGGGCTGGCCGTTACGGTCCGCCTCGCCGACATGCTCCTGTACGATGTGCCCAACCTCAGCCTCCCTGCCGTTCGCATCGACGTGTACACCACGTTCCGCGATCCGGACGGCGCCTCCCAGCGGGCCTGCATCCTCACCACCACCGCCAGCCGGGAGGTCGCCCGCGACGTGGATTGGGAGGGCTGGACTGCGGCCGAGATCGTGGACGCCTTCGGCGGCCGCTACCGTTTGGGCGAGCGCGGCGCCGCTCTGCCGATCGACCCTGATGAAGGGGCGGAATCGCCGGCGGCCAGCGGCTCGGGGGCGCAGGCGGGCCGATG
>CAZYOV010000006.1:0-49919 GCA_964649215.1 uncultured Dehalococcoidia bacterium | reverse complement strand
CTGCCGGAGGAGATTCGGTACCGCGACGACGGTTGCGATATACATCCCCAGTGCCTCACCTGCCCGCTGCCCCGCTGCCGCTACGACGAGCCCGGCGGGCTGCGCGGCCTGCTGAATGCCTACCGGGACCAGCAGATCGTGGCCCTGCGGGGCGACGGCGCGCCCGTGGACCAGATAGCGGAGCGGTATAGCCTGTCCCGTCGCACGGTGTTCCGTATCCTTTCCACTGGCTCAAGGCAGGCTTTTTCGGCTGCGCCGGTGGCGGGCAACGGGGGGAACGGACAGCGATCGTAATCAATTCACAGGAGAAGGGAGAGAAGCGATGCGTGAATCTCTGACCGCAGCCCTGCAGGCCATCGGCTACGTGCTCGTGACGAGCGCCGCCGTGTGGCTGGTGTTCCGGTATGTGCCTTCGCCCTGAGCAGGACGAAGCGTGCGACGGCAGAGCGTACCTGCCAGGGGAAAGGCTTAGACTATGATCGAGACTTTACAGCGGGCGCCCTCGAGGGGCCCAGCGGATGTGCCGCCAATACCGCATCAGCTGGCCCGGCTGGACGGGTCGCGGCTGCGGGCCTACCGCGAGAACCTGAATTTCTACCACGGGCAGCAGTGGCTGGAGCCGCGCCGGCGGGAGCGCCGCCTCACCTTCAACTACGCGAAGACGATCGTCGAGAAGACCGCGTCCTACGTCATCTCCGGCTTCTCGTCGTTGGTCGACCCCGTGGATGGCTCGCCCCAGGAGCTGGAGCGGGCTCGCCGCGCCGAACGCGTCTTGCGGGAGGCGCAGGACTCGAACAACCTCGACCAGCTTGACTTCGATAACGAGATCGACTGCTCCGTGCTGGGGGACGCCGCCTATAAGGTGACCTGGGACGCGCGAGAGGAGCGGGTGCGCGTGTCGGCGCCGGACGTGCAGGGGCTGTATGCCTGGTGGCTGGGGGACGACCCAGGCCGGGTATGGCGGGTAGCCTCTCGCTACACGCTATCGCGGGAGGAGGCGGAGGCGTTCCTGGCGCCGCTGACGGAGGCGCCCCTGCCCGCCGGCAAGCAGGGCGGCGCGGAGCACACCGTCGTCGAGGTGTGGACGGATGGGGAGTTCCAGCTGTGGCTGGACGGCGTGCTCTTCTTGGAGCAGGCGAACCCGTACGGGTTCATCCCCTTCGTGATCTATCCCAACCTGCGGGAGCCGAAGCGTGACACTCTGTCAACTGCCTTGCGGAGGACGTCAGCGGCCGGTTGCCACTCGACGCGGAAGTACTCACGGTCGTACAGGAGGATGCGTCCCACGATGAGGCTAACGACCTGCCGCCATCCTTCCCAGCTCAGGTCCCGCCAATCCAGGCCGGCAAGTGTTGTCAGGATGGGCTGTACGTCGGTCATCGGCGGGGAAGCGGGTAGCGAAGCCAGCTCGGTCTCGATCCGTTCGACAGCCATAACTTCTTCGGCCTCCAATCGTCGATACACCTCATCGGGTATCGACTCGCCGGCCTGCCCAAGCAGCCGCCGCGCCAGGGCGAGGCGCTGTGTCTGATGGCGATCCAGCGCCCTCACCAGATCGACTCGCTGGCGCTCTGCAGCGCTGCAAGCAGCTTCGGCCTCTTCTGCGACGTAGGCGGCTGCGCGTTCCCGTACCTCCGCGCTGATGGCGAACGTGCCTGTCACCCGCTCCCTCACTGCGCTCTCTAGGCCGGGCGCGGAGATGGTCGGGAGGTCACAGGTGCCGTACATACTGGACCGAGAGCACTGATACACGGCCCCCTTCGTGCCGTGACCGTAGGCCCGCCAGAGCCGTGGCTTGCCATCGGGCCCCGCCTGCCCTGAGCAGCGGCCGCAGAACACCAGCGAAGTGAGCAGAAAGCGCGAGCGCCGGATCGTTCCCTGCTCCCGCCTATGGCGGGTCAGCCATGCTTGGACGGCGTCAAAGGTGGCGCGATCGACGAGCGACGGGTGGGCGCTTTCCGTCACAATCCACTCGCTGGGCGGCCTCAGACCTATCGGCCGGAACCGGGATTGAGAGCGCCTGCCAAATACCACTGCGCCTCGATACGCCGGATTCCGCAGCATCCGCCCAACAGCTTGGCGCGAGGGGATGTACCCGCGGCGGCTTCTCAGACCACGAGCGATGGCACGGTCGGCCAGCTGCGCTAGCGAGTGCCGTCCTGTAGTGGCCTCCTCAAACAGACTCCGAACGTGCGGCGCCGTCTGGGGGTCGGGCTCCAACGTGGTGCACCCATCCTGACGGGTGAGCCGGTAGCCCAGCGGTGGCGGTCCTGACCACTCGCCCCGTGCTGCCCTGGTCCTCATCCCGGCCGTCGTCCGCTGCGAGATGGACTGTGATTCCCGGTAGCCCAGTAGAGCGAACAGACCCTGAAGGAAGGGATCGGAGGTTGGTTCCATGACCGACTCGACAGCCACCCCCAGGCGCTGGAGGGTAGCGAAGCTCGTCAGGGCCTCGCCGGCGTCCCGTCCCCAGCGATCGAACCGCCACACCAGGGCCGCGTCTATCTCGCCGCGCTGTGCGGCAGCCAGGACGCACTGATATCCGGGGCGAGCCGGGTCCAGACCGCTCTGGACATCCTGCTCCTCCATGACCACAGTGCCGCCCCGCTCCACAATGTATCGTCGGCAGTTCTGGAGCTGGCTCTCCAGGGAGACGTGGCCAGGTGTGGCCTGTTCGTCCGAGCTGACCCGGAAATAGATAGCGTACCGTCTCATCAGCCGGCCTTCCGCTTGGCCTCCTCAGCTAGGATGCGGGCCAGGCAATCGATGAGCACGCGGGGCGTCATGACAGCACCCGATGATACGCCTGTAGCCTCCGGCCGTCCAGAGATCCTGCCATCCGAAGTGTGACCGTTATCTGACACCGACGGCCTCACGAACCTTCAGGAGGACAACGTCGCCGTCAGCCATGATTCCACCCAGATAACTCTTATCAAGACTCCGACTCGCCCCGATCGGCGTGCTCCCGGCCGTGGGTCTGCAACAGCGGACTGAACCGTTCGACCTCCGTCTCACTCAGGTGCCGCCTTTGTCGCAGGTCGCCAAAGAGGGTGTGCTGACGTAGGTCGCGCCGGGCGCATATCGAGCAGATCAGGAGCTCGCGCTTCAGACCATCGAGATTAGAGAATACGCCTATCCTGAACTCCCGCGCTTCGAAATAGACCCTCCGCAATCGCTGTGGGTCCAGTCGACGTCGCAGCAGCGGCAGATCTCCCCATGTGTACAGTTTGTGGTGGCGGCCCGCCCCGTCCAGATAGTCTATGCCGATCCCCGCAGACGCTCGCCGCAATACGTCATACGCATTTGTGTGATCCCGGGGAGAGATGTCGAGGCTCAGCAGCGCGTCTCCAGCCGATAGCTGCCCACCCGCTTTCAGCATCCGCGTCTCCTTCACAAGACGGGCCTTGATCTGTTGATCGTCGTCCTGGTGTTCTGCCCACCACTTCATCTGGCGGGCCACGCGCGCGCCCAAATAGCCAGAGAGTAGGTGGGGCTGAGAGAGCCGGGGGTCATGGTCGAGAAGGATAGCTAGACGGCGGTCGCGCCAGGCGTCGGCAAGCCCTTCGACATACCGACTAGCCCGGTCGTCGTGATGATAGGCCTCGACCGAAACGTGTTCCCTCTCCTTCGCAGTTGCCGCGTGGCCAAACTCGTGATAGCAGACGTCCAGCAGCGTCTTCCACAGAACCGCTGCACGCGATCCATAGCCGCGTGCAGCAGCATAGATGGGATTCAGGTACACGTTTATGCGTGGGGCACCGTCTGCCAGCGCGTAGTCTCCGAGAAGGTATCTGCGGCCTTCGGTGTTGCGCCGATTGTGGAAGGTGACCGGGACATGAAACTTCTCGGGGACGGTCAGATACAGGAGTCTGCATAGTTCGGGCTGGACCAAGGGGTCACCGTAGTACTGAATCACGTCCGCCCCCCCGAGTAGCCACTAGCAGTCGGCGTATGCAGCTGCAACACAGGCCAGCCGCTCTCGGCGTAGTCGCCTCGCCCTCCGAGCAGCCGGCCCATCAGATCGTCCATGAACCCGCACGATCTCACTTTGCCAGCCTCTTCTTGGCCCCCGGCAGGCACTCCGTCGCCTCCTCGACCGTCCACTCCATACCCTTGATCAGCGTTGAGAGAAACCACCCCCGAGGGCTCCGTATGCCGCCATCTTCGTCGTCGCTCATTGTCTTGAAGTACGCGCGTTCACACCTGCCGGCGCCGAATCGCGCTATCGCCCGCCGGACGTCCGGAAGGGTAAAGCCGAGATTCGCCGCCATTACCCCTTCGAGTGTCGCGACGTCTGCGATGAGCAGCAGTCGCTCGTCGTACTCGGCCTGACCTGACGGCGGCGGGAGAGAATACGCGTCGCTCATGCTCGTCATCTCCTTTCTTCTTCTTCGTCGGCGGGAGGACGAGAAGAAGACGAAGAAGAAGGCCAGCTAATCTCTACTTCGTCATTCTTCCTCGAGACGTGTGGCACAAAGCGAAGTGCCCTGCCACCGACCAGGCGGGATCCGGGATCCGGCCATCGAAAGAGCGTTCCCGGGTAGCGATGTGCGATCATCTAACCTCCATCCGTCACGACCGGGACGTCACTATGACGCGCTTGTACGGACAGAGTCGTCTACTGCGACAGAGCGGTCAAACTGTGGGGCAGAGTCAATAATTTGAGTTATACAAGGGGATTAGAGTTATACGTGAGCGAGCAGCTTTTCAGCGAAGGCGTACGCATTGCGTGCTCTTCGGCAATCTGTCGGACACCCCTTCGCGTTCTTCACGACGGGCCAGCCAATTCGCCGGCCGATCTTCGCCCACGGCATTGGTGGAGTCTGATGGCGAAGCCGCCAGACTTCCATAGCCTCCTCCTCGGTGAATAATCTTGGCGCACCGGGTCCCCGCGCCTTCCTCTGACGACCGTCGAGATAACGACGGATGGAGTCCTCATTAGCTCCGGGAAGGATATCCACCACGCGTCTAACGATTACCTCTACGTCAGGCCGCCGACCCTCTCGCAGCTCGACGTTGAAAATCGTCGATGCGACCTTCCGCGGACTTGGGCGACGGCTAGGACGAGAGAGGTCGACGAGCTCCTCAACGCTGCGATTCATGACTCGGGCCATCTTCTCCAGCGTGGCGCGTGTGGCGCTGCCTCGGTTGATCGCAGCATGGAGGGTCGTGATGCCCATCTCAGCGCGGTTAGCAAACTTGGACAGCGATTGGATACGCGCTTCATAGCAGAAAGCCAGTACAGCCTCCATTAACGACGGCCGCGTTTGCCTAGGAACCACATGCTGCCGTTCGAGCGCATACCGCGTCAGTGGACGAGCATGAACATAATCTCGCCGGACCCGTCGCACAGTATCTGGGTGTAGCTTCTCCTGCTCCGCGATCTTCCTGGCAGAAGGCTGTTCGCTGAGGGACAAAATCCTCAGCATTCGCCTGCCGCTTGCCCGGCGGCGGCCACTCCCGATGACCGATGGACGTGCGACCCGGGTAGGTGACCGTCGGCCACGCTGAAACTCGTGATAATGGTCCTGGCTACAAAAGTGCCGAAGGGAACGGCCGAGCTCCCCAGGATTCCGCCTGATCTCCTTCCCGCAGGAACCCAGAGCGCACGTGGCGGTGTTGGAGCGCCCGCGGCGCTGCCATTCGAAGCGGTGCTCTCGGGAGCAGAACCGATGGGTCCAATTTTCTAGACGGGAAGGGCTTACCGGGAATTCCCGCCCACAACCTGGCAGGGCACATCTCGCCGTCCGCGCCGGTCCGCCCCGGCTCCACAACCAGTAGTGATCCCGAGAACAAAAGTTGTGTTCAGCATCATCGATCTCAGCCGGTTTCCGGCGAAAGGCCACCCCACAAGAGGAGAGGTCGCACTGCGCGAGGCCGCGATCTAGTTTCATCGTTGCACCATAGTCTACTGCCGGCTGTATACTCCCATCATCTCCGTCGTGGCGAGGATTAAGGTGAAATGGTAAGTGTTGCGTCCAACTGTTGGACGAACAGAACAAGAGTAGAACAACGTCCTCCGCACTGAAAGGTCCCTCTCACGAGGCTCGCCTACCGACCGCTGGCGCGAAAACATAACGGACTCCGCTTCTACGACCGCCGGCGCTGTTCTGACAGCGTTCTGCGTTTCTGCGCTGCGCCCGGATCCTTATCGCTGAAGCGCCTACGCACTCAGCGGTCGCACTATATCTCTTAGGTCAACCTGGTACTTACTCATGCCTATGCAACTTCAGGCCTGTCCCCTTCATTGAGGCTGCATCCTAGGTGAACCTACCCACATCAGCGTACCTTTCAAGATTGTGAGCGATGGGCCAGGGCATTCCCATCGCTCACAAAGGCTGGCACGGTAGTGCCCACCAGGGCGAATGCTACCATGCCCCAGCTCCATGCCGAGGCAGGCAGCCCGGCGCCCAGGCCGAGACGAGATCGCCCGCTCATTCGCTCGTGTGCGTTTTCCCGCAACGACAGGAGGGCCGTGGAGCGGCAAGAGGCGTATGGCGTCAGTTATCCAACGTCGTGGACGGCCGCCGCGATTGTGCCTGGGCTGGGCGGCTGTCAACGGGCTCAGGAGGCAGGAGAAGGCGGGTCGCCTTTCAATCAGACGCCCCGCCCTCAGTCCGGCGGTCGTAATGTATCATGCATCATATCGATGCCGCTCAACCGTTCGTTGCCAAGCTTTCGCAGGTAACGCAACCCCTCAACAAAGGGGCCGAATTTTCCGCCGCGCTCCAGGCGGCGCTCGGTCTCCCGGCTCGAAGTCGGCGATGATCGTGTGTCCCCGCCGGTGGGCACTCTGCGATTGTGCGCCCAGGGCTGAGCGGCTGTCAACGGCACCCACGTGCGTCCACCGTCCTCCCCGCCCCTCTTCCTGGGAGTCGGCGGCGAGCCTACCCCGGCCCCGCCGCCGGCCTCTCGGGGGCCTACAGGATCGCAGACTGCCTCCGACCAAGGCCAAGGGACTCGACCACGCGCGCGGTCGGTGGTAGTGTGCGAGGGAGTAGGGTTCTTGATCGCGATGGAGGCTGACAGTGGGTCAGACTAGCCAGCCCTCTTTGTTCGACCCGCTTCCCGAGTCCGACATTGATGCCGCTCCCCTGGACATAGTATCCCTCGCAACGATTCGCGGGCTTGGGTTTCACAGTCTTCGGAAGCTTGCCGAGCACTTCAAGCGCCTCTCACGCGTATGGGAGGCGTCCGCAGACGAGATAGAGGCAGTTCTCCATTCCGCAAAGGTTCCGGCGGCTGGTGAAATCGCCCAGCTCATAACGACCGACTGCGATGGGTTGCGTTCCAAGGGTGAGGCGGAACTGCGGAGGCTTTCCGAGCGCCGCATCGCTATCGTCTCGAGGAGCGACCCGCTGTTCCCAGATAGAGTCAAGGACGCGAGGCCGGGCGTCTACTGGCTGTTCGTGGAGGGAGAACCGAGCACTCTGCAGCTGAGCGACACTGTGGGCGTGGTCGGGACCCGAAAAGCGTCGAACCAGGGCAAGGCGGCAGCGACACGTGTGGCTTGGTGGTTGGCCCGGCGGGGCCTCACCATCGTATCGGGACTTGCTGAGGGCATTGACGCTGCTGCCCAGCAGGTGGCCGTGGATGCCGGACAGCCGACGATCGCGGTGCTCGGACATGGACTGTCCATAGTGTTTCCCGCATCGACCGCCCGACTCCGGCAAGAAATCGTCCGGGCCAACGGGGCGGTAGTGGCCGAGTACTTGCCTAGCGAGCGGTACGACCGATCCAAGTTCATAGCAAGGAACCGCATCCAGGCCGCTCTGTCAGGGGTACTGGTGCCAGTGGAGGCCGACTACGGGAGCGGGACGGCCAGGACCGTGCGCTTTGCGCACGAATACGGGCGCCGACTTGTCGGCGTCCGTCTGAACGGCGAGGCTGGCGTCCACCGGCTGCTGGCCGAGCTTGCGGCCCCGATTATCGACCTCACCAGCTCCACCGCAAACGCCGAGTTTGCCGAGATTCTGAGCGAGACGTTCCAGCGGCCGGTCCCTGTGGAGGCGCAGATCCCGACCAGCCAGCTGCTCTCCCGCCTCGTCGAGGAGTTTCACGACTTAGTGGACAGGTACCCGATCAAGGATGAGGACCTCGATGCGCTCACCGAGCGGCTCCGCGCAGTCCTGAGGGAGGCATCGTCCTCAGATGCCGATTAAAGGGGTCCTGATAGACATCAGCGGCACTCTGATAAGCCGGCGGGACTGGGTTCCCGGAATGCCTGAGTTGCTCGACTTTCTGAGGGGGGCGGGCATCACTCCTGTGCTCGTCTCTAATCCCATGTCGCAGCGCGGGCTGGAGAGGGCCATCAACGAGAATAAGCCTCTCGAGGGGGCGATCGGTCTTACGGCCGAGCGGATCGGCAAGAAAAAGGGCAGTCCTCTCTGGATAGACACTGCATGCGAAGCTCTGGACTGCCGAGCCGATGAGTTGGTGTACGTCGGCGATAGCAAATACGACATGTACACGGCCTCATCCCGCGACGTCGTGTACTTTCACGCCGGGTGGGCCGCACCCCACGATCGCTATGGGCTTAACGTGGAAACCCCCAAGGACCTGGTCCTCATCCTGAAGCACATCTTCTTGAAGAGGGAGCTATGGTACTGGCGTCTGGACTCGTTCGACGGGCATGGTCGGCCTGTCTCAGTGCGCACTCTGATAGATGGCAACGGCGCGGAAATGCCGGGGCTGAAGTCTGACCTAATCAGCCTCAAGAACGGCTATAACGCACCTTTGGGCAACATCAGCCTGCGCACTTTCCTGATTCTCGACCTCCTGGCAAGCCTGTACCTCGAGGGCCTGTGTTCCGAGCTAGGGGTGTGGACCACCTACCCTGGAAGCCGCGGCGGCGTAAACCCCTTGTCGGGGCCCCTTCTCGCCACCGCGGCGGCACTCTTTGCTCCTCGAAGTTGGAACCCGGAATTGCTGATACGGCACACGGCGACGAAGGCCAGCCACTTTCTGCGGTGGGAGAAGAAGGAAGTGCCGTTCTCGCACCAAACCAACAGCATGCGGGCGACCGATGACACCAAGGCCATCAAGCGCTTGCAGGGAAAGACCGTGTTGGTTCTGGACGACTTTGTAACCGAGGGCCATGCGTCCGAGTTATCCAGAAACTGGTTCCTTAAGCTCGGAGCTGAAAAGGTCATCTCGGTGGGAATCGGCAAGTACGGCGACAGGTATCGCATTCAGACCCCTGGAGGCGACTGGGACCCCACAGTGCCATCCAAGGGTCTTCCCTTCGCGGAGAGGACGATCACAGAGCCCCGAAACGGGGCGGCCCTCGAAGAATTTCGTGAGAGATATCTCGCGTTCCAGCAGGAGAGTTGACTCGGCCGCGGGCATGAAGCCGCTCTAGTGAGTCGACTGCAGGGCACAGGAGAAGAGGCGACCAGGGGGCGGCGGCGTGGCTATTGAGCCGCATCATCCTGCTCATCGTACAATTCTCTCAGGAAGTCGGCATTTGAGGCCAAGTAGAGACCGTTCTCGTGAAGCAGGTTCCATAAGGGCTCGACACTTAGCGCAGCCGCAAACCCCATCTCCGGCAGCTGACCGCTGTGGAATAGCGTCTCCGTCATTACGCCCAAAAGGAAACCGTACTCGCTGATAACGGGCCCTCCACTAAAGCCGCCACGTCCTAGCGGAGAGATGATGAAGTGTGGATGACGCGCGCCAGCGTACCTGTCGACCACAGCGCTCACCCGGCCGTCAGCGGCAACAAGGTCTCCTTGACGGGACTGAGGCACTCGTGGGAAGCCCAGGAGCAAGACTCTCGAAAGGACGAGTTCATCGCCAATCCAGTCGTCAAGATGACCACCGATGGGGATATGGTCTTCCTTCCACTCCTGAGGCACACCGTGGATGGTGAACTTGTCTGACATGTAATATGCAAGGGAGAAATCGGTCTTCAGGAGCGCAAGATCCACTTCGGGGTCTGTTGGCGTGATGACACGCTGGGCGTTCACGCTTTGGGTTGATGCATGATGCTGCCCCGCGATGTGCTCTATCGCTCCCCCCTCGATCACATGTCGGGCTGTAACGATCCATCCGTCTCCGATATGGAAGCCTGTACCGACGTGCAGTTCGCCGGACGTAGCACGGACGGCAATCTCAACTACACAGACACGGTACTTCCGATAAAGTGCGATCAATGCGTCGCCCGGTTCATGGTAGCCCAAGCCGAGCCCCCTTCAAGCCATGCATCGCCCCGATTGTGCGCCTGGGCAGGGCGGCTGTCAACGGGGGCGTCCTCGCCCTCGCGGCTTTCGGCTGGTACGCCAGGAGGCGCTGGCTGCGGTAGGGGCACGCCGCCGCGCGCCTCGATCGGCTGCTCCCCGTTCCCCATCGGCAGTGGCAGCTGCTAGCTCTTAAAGCCCTGCAGCTCGGCCTCGATCGTTGAACCGCAGCCGACCGACGCGGGCCTCGTCGTCCTTTCTGTCTTTACGCTCTGCCTTGCCCAGTGATCACCTTCTTTCCGCCAGCTCGTCGCTGTAGCTTGCGGCTGATGCCCTGCAGCCGCGCGACCAGGTTGGCTATCTTCCGGACCGACAGGTCGAGCTCCGTCTCCAGAGCCGCCGTCAGCGTCCCAGGCATCTCGTCCTCCATCTTCTCTAGCCGCATCGCCTCGTCGATCGCACGGTCAATCACCGAGCGGAACGTCCGAGCGGCCTTTACCTGTTCTTCCGTGAGCTCGAAGCCCTCTATCAAGGGCTGCTTGTGCTCGTCCGCGAAGATGGCTTCGATGAGTCCCATCTGCTCCTGCTGAGTCATGGGTTCCTTGTTGACCTCGCGGATGAACCGCATCTGGCCGTTGGCGCTTAGCCGGGCCACCCGCCACCCCATGCTGCCCGTCATCGTGCCCTGGGTCACCAGCCAGATGATCTGGTCGATCGCCCTCTGGCGGAACTCCACCTTCCACGTGACCTGGACGACCGGCAGGCCGACCCGCATCGCGATCTCCTTCGCTTGCATGCCGATACCCATCAGCTTGATGTAGTGGTCGGCCTCCTCGACCACGGTCAGGTCCTCACGGCAGAGGTTCTCCACCAGAGACAGTATGGCGAGCGTGACGTCGTCGACGTCGTCGCGGATGATGGCGGGGATGGTGGAGCAGCCGGCGAGCCGTGACGCCCGTGTGCGGCGCTCACCGGCCACCAACTCATACGTGCCGTCCGGCTTGGGCCGGACAATGACCGGCTCTACCACGCCGTTCTGACGGATCGAGCGGGCGAGGTCCTCGAGGCCCTCCTCGCCGAACGCCTTCCGGGGCTGGTCGGGGTTCGCGACAATCCGCGTCAGTTCCAGCTCTACTACCTCGCTCATGACCACCGGCTCCTGCGGGCGGCCCGCCACACCTGATCGCGTAGCCGCCTCAACTCGCTTGGAGGCACGAGCTGCGGCTTGTACCCCGCATCGCGATAGTCGAGCTGGAACAGAGTCACTTCGGTGTCTCTTCGCTCACGCTCGTTGTCAACCGGTCCACCGACCAGATCGTCACGCCCCGTCCTCATCCTTGCCGGTTAGCAGCTTGCCCGCCCGCCGGCGGTACAGCGAGCCGCCGACCGCCCTGGCGATTTCGATACCTTCCTCCCACCAATGCTTGATGCCGCGCTTCATCTTGCGGCCGCGGTCGGTGTGCATGTCCAGGGCGAAGTCGGGGATCTCACGGCGGCCACCGCCATTGTCAAGACGCCCCTGGGGCTTGCGCTCCTCGACGCCCACGTTCTTGAAGTCGTCGACCTCTCGGTTCTTGTCGCTCCGGCAAAGGTAAAGGACCGCGAAGGCGAGCACGTTCTCGTCCACCGTCTTCGTCGCCGTGTTCTTTCGACAGGTCTCGTAGGTCTGCCAGAGCGAGTTGACCAGGACGGAGGCCATTGGGTTCGCCATCCCGATATCCTCGGCGGCGGTGATGGCGAGCCGCTTCCAGACGTACATCATGAAGTGCGTCTCCAACTCCAGCGCCCAATAGAGGGCTTCCTCCTCCAACCCGCGACGGATGCACTTCTGTAGGGCGGACGCTACCTCGTCCATCGGGTACTCGCCTTTGGTCCTCAATTCGTACGGCTTGCCCACTCAGTTCCTCCGTTGTATTCTTCCTTCTGTAGTTTAAGTATAGCATGACTACAGACCGATTACAATAGGCGACCAGGCTCCAGATTCGGCAGGCCGTCCAACAGTTAGACAATTCGCTCAGCACGCGCTTCGGCGGCGATATCGGATCTTAGAGAAGGCGTGGGCCTATTGGGTGGACCTAGGCGGGTTCAACTTCGGTGACGGTGTAATCCATTGCTTCCAGAAACTCCCGTGGCTCGACAACGTGCCACGGCGCACATGCCCCCACCGCCTCGATCGAGCCCTGGGCCATGCGCGTCGCGAGCTCGGCCAGTGCCTCGGCGGTGAAGCCATAGGCGTCCCTGCCCTCGATGAGGACCGCCCGGTGCCGACCGTCCAGCGCCTTCGCCTCAACGTGACAGGCCACCCTCGACTGGCTATCCTCCTCGCTCGGCGCCGCCGGCCCGCGCTCCGCCGCTCTGAGAAGAAGCCCTAAGACGCCAGGGATTCGAACCAGGCGGGTAATGATCGCCATTATCGGCGACGTTAGGCTGAGGGCGCCGGGGAGACCCATGTAAGTGTGGATCGTGCGGACATCAAGATGGCGCGGGATAGTGATGATGTCGCCGCCGGGTATGCTGCCCGCGGTACTCTTCCCGAATGATGTTTGCACGGTGCGGCGCCGGGCGCCCACGCGCTCAGGGCGCAGCTCCCCATTGACGTACTGGTACCCTTTCGCGGCCATTATCTCGATGGCGGTGCGCCGCGTGCCGACGCTGGGTGATCCGCCCTCCGCCGCGTAGACGACGTCGATGCGCTCCAGGGGTTCGAGTCCTGATGCAGCGAGGGCGGCTCCGAGATCGCCGGGGATGTAATCAAACCCGAAGGCGGGCACCAGTGGCAGCCGTGCCTCTCTCGCCGGTCGATGAAGGTCATCGAATACGTGGCGGATGAAGGACTGCTCTCCCGTAGAATCAGTGTAGGGCACGCCGGCCTGGAGGGCACCCGCCACGACCGGCCGTCCGGCGCGAATGAATGGTCCGGCGCAAGAGATGACCGCGGAGCAGCCTTCCAGCGCCTGACCCAGTGGCTCCGACTCCCAGGATGCAACCGCTCGCACCTCGGCACTCTCGAGGCCCTCGGCTGCCCTCGCCAGCCGTTCGCTGTGGCGCCCCACCAACCGAACAGATACGCCTCGGCGTGCGAGCGAGGCCAGCACTCGACCACCGGTATAGCCGGTGGGACCAACTACGGCGATTGGTCCAGTAGTCATATCTGCCCCCTTTCAGCGGCTAGCTTCAACCTCGCGCACCAGCGATTCTGCCATCTCGATGTGCTTGGGCATGCCGATGTCGCGGTACATGGCGACGGCCTCGGTGAGCAGCTCGCGGGCCTTATCGCGGTCTCCCGGGCCGTCACGGTCGATGAGCATGCGGGCGTACCAGCGCCGCACTTCCGGCTGCTCGATCTTGTGCGGCAATTCGTGCGCCTGGCGCAGGGCCGTCTCATAGTGGGCCTCGGCTGCCTCCCACTGGCGCCCGGCGGTCGCGGCCATGCCAGCCACCGTGTCAAGCAGTCCGTGGGCCCACCACCTGAGGATGCCGCCGGTATTGATAAGTTCCACGACCAAGGGGTAGAGCTTCGCGGCCTGGTCCCGTTCCCCGAGAACAGCCAGTCCCTCCACCTCCTCAACAAGGATCGTCCAGGCGCCCATGGCGTTAGCCTGCCCCGGGCGAGGCAGGTCACCGCTCCTACCCTGCAAGATGGCCACCGCCGCATCCCTGTCGCCGGCGTAGGCCCTCGCTAGGAAGACAAGCGGCCAGTTGGCACCGGCCCAGACGCCCGGGGACTCCAGCTTATCGGCCTCCTCGAAGCTCTCTAGCGCCTCCTGCCAGCGACCGCTCCAGAATTGGGCAAGGCCCAGCCAGGTGTAGGAGTGGGATGTCCAGGGCATATCCGCGCTGCGGCACAGCTCCAGGTCTGCCCTGGCTACCTCCTCTAGCTTGTCGAGGTGCCCCATGACCATTAGATCACGCTCCCCGCGACTGCGCCTGGCCATGCAGAGGGCACCGAGATGGCCGAGACGGGCAGCCAGGGGTTCCAGCTCCTCGCCGATCTCGGCCACTTCGTCGAGGCGGCCGAGGAATACTAGCGCCCATCGGGTGACCCACAGAGCATCTGCCAGACCCCAGCGGTCACCGGCTGAGCGCAGCAGGTCCGCCCCCGCTAGCCCTGCGTCGGCCGCTCCCCGAAACTGGCTGTATGCCAGGTTGTGCATGGCCTTGTATTCGAGAACCCGCCCCAGCAGACGTCGGTCTCCCAGTTGTTCAGCCATTTCCAGCGCCTGGCCCAGCATGCCGTCGCCGGCCGCGTAGGAGCCGGCCATGCTCAGGGTGAGGCCAGCGGAAGCGAGGAGGCGACAGCGGTGGGCGCTTACGTGGTCCCCAAGCGCGACAAGGCCACGGCGGCTGATTTCCAGTGCCTCCAAATGGCGCGCGCCCCACACTAGTTGTTCGGTGATCTCCGACGAGACACGGCCCACGGCCTCGGCCTCGGCCAGCTCCTCGTATATGTCCAGCGCCTGCCGCCAGTCGGCCAGTGCCTCCTCCCAGAGGCCCAGGCTGCGCCGGGCCAGCCCCCGTTTGAACATGAGGTCGGCCCGCCCCCGCCGGTCCTCGGCTGACTGCAGAGAGAGGGCGCTCTCGTAGTGGCGCAGGGCGTCCTCGAACGCCGCGGCGGCGAACGCCTGCTCCCCGGCCAGCGTCAGGTAGCGGGCCGTCTTCTGCGGGTCGGCAGCGGTCCCCGCCTGGTAGAGGTGGTGGGCCAGACCGGCGGCGTGCTCGTCCAGGGCGCTGGAGTAGACCCGCTCCATCGCCTCGGCCACCCGCAGGTGCATCCGCTGGCGGCGAGGCATCGATAGGCCGCTGACCAGGGTCTGGCGGATCAACTCATGGGCGAACCTGAAGCGGGCCTCGGGACCATCGTGGGTTGAGGTGATGAGCCGGGCCCGCTCCGCCTCGTCGACGGCGTCCAGGAGCGCCTCAGTGTCGACCTCGCCCAGCGCCTCCAGCAGCTCGAAGCTGAAAGCGCGGCCGATGACGCCAGCCGTCGTCAGGACACGGCGGCAGTCCTCGCTGACGTGCTGGAGCCGGCGGCCGATGACCAGGCGGACGCCCCGAGGCACGTCGAGCTCGCTCACCTCCAGATCCAGCCGCCAGCGCCCCTTGGCGTCGAACAGCTTCCTCTCCTCGGCCAGGTGATGGTACACCTCCTCCACGAAGAATGGGTTCCCCTCCGTCTCGTTGTATACGGCGTCAATAAGGGGTTTGGGCGGCTCCTGGCCGCTGAGGCCTCGCAGCATCGCCTCGACCTCGGCCTCAGGCAGGCGCTTCAGGGCCAGGTCATGGGCCAGACGCTGGCGGAGGAGCTCATCGAGGGCCCGGGCCAGGGGACGGTCGACGTCCAGCTCGACGTCGCGGTAGGTGCCGAGGATAACCATTGGCATCTCGTGGAGCTGCTGGGCGATGTGGTGTAGCAGCAGGAGTGTGGAGTCGTCCGCCCAGTGCAGATCATCCAGTACCAGAAACATCGGCTGTACGCGGCTCCCCCTCGCCAGGAAGTCGCGCATCCCGTTGAACAGGTAGCGGCGCTCCTGCTCGGGGGGCAGTTCCGGGGAGGCCGGGATATCTGGGAACAGGCGACGCAGCTCCGGCATCAGCTTGGCCACCTCTGGCGCCGAGTCGCCGAGAGCAGTGCGTAGCGCCTCAGGTGGAACTACCCGAGCGGAGGCTTCTACGACCTCTACGAAGGGGATGTAGGGCGGCGCCCCCTCCATCTCATAGCAGTGGCCGGTAAGGGTGAGCAAGCCGCGCTGGCGGGCCTCCAGGGCCATCTCCTCGGCGAGACGTGTCTTCCCGACACCGGGCTCGCCGCCGATCATCACCAGGGAACCCTGACCCTTGGCCACCTGGTCGAGGAGACGGCGTAGCTCGGCCCGCTCCGCCTCCCGGCCTACGAACGGCGTCCGCTCCACGAGGATCGGTGCAGCGGCCGTCTCCTCCTGCCAGACCACCTCGAACAGCCGCCAGCGTTCGGGGAAGCCCTTCAGCCTGAAGCGGCCTCGGTCGACGAGCTCGACACCAGGGGAGCGGCCAAGCACAACCTTGACCGCCTCCGAGATCAGTATCTGGCTACCCTTGGCCTTGGCGGCGATGCGGGCTGTGGCGTTCACCGTCTCCCCGAATAGGTCCGCCTCTTCCTGGATGACCTCGCCGGTGTTGAGACCTATGCGGATCAGCACCTGCTCATCGAGGGGCTGGCTGCGGTTGTGCTCCTCCAGCGCCCGCTGGATGTCGGCAGCGCAGGCCACGGCTCTCCGTGCTGAGGCGAAGGCCACCATGAAGCCGTCGCCCAGGCCCTTTACCTCGTGGCCGGCGTGCTCCTCGACCTTCTGGCGCGTGAGGTCTCGCTGGGCACGCATTATCTCTTGCGCGGCCTCGTCCCCCCGATTGGTCGCCAGGTCGGTGGAGCCGACGACGTCTGTAAACAGGACGGTGACGGTTCCTTCTGGCAGAGCTTCGGTCATACGACCCCTACCCTACGGTGGCCCACCGCTGCGCCTGAACGCACCCATTGTTGTTCATCGGCCGAGAATAGTCAAAGAATGATCGTATTCATTCGGCCACGTTGACAAACCCTCTCCTTTCGCGCACCATTAGGCTTGCTCCTAGCGGGAGAATCTGGGCGGGCCCCAGATAGGGGGCAGTCGGCGGTGCTCTGCCCGTCGTGCGGCCACGAGAATCTAGGCGACGCTGAGTTCTGCGAGCAATGTGCAGCTGAGCTCGGACCCGTCTGTCAGTCATGCCAGACGCGAAACCAGGTTGGCGCGCGGTTTTGCCGCCACTGCCGTGAGCCTCTCGAGGCTGCCGCGGCCGCAACGCCCGCCCGCACACCCACGCCCGCTCCCTCCCCCGCGCTGCCCGCCTCCTTCGCCGGCGGCCGCTACCAGGTGAAGAGCTTCCTGGGCGAGGGCGGCCGCAAGCGCGTCTACCTGGCCCACGACAGCAAGCTGGACAGCGAAGTCGCCATCGCCGTCATCAAGACAGAGGGGCTAGACGCCGACAGCTTGACGCGCATTCGTCGTGAGGCCCAGGCGATGGGCCGCCTCCGTGACCACCCGCATATCGTCACCGTCCACGACATCGGCGATGAGGATGGGCAACCCTACATCATCAGCCAGTACATGGCCGGCGGCGACCTCGAGGGGCTGCTGCAGCAAGCCGAGAACCATCGCCTCCCCATCGACCACGCCGTCCGCATCGCCAACGAGATCCGACAGGCGTTGGAGCACGCCCACGGGCGGGGGATCATCCACCGCGACCTGAAGCCGGGCAACATCTGGCTCACCGAGGAGGGCACGGCCAAGCTGGGCGACTTCGGCTTGGCCATGGCGGTGGACCGCTCCCGGGTCACCGTGGCGGGCATGATGCTGGGGACCGTCGCCTACATGCCCCCGGAGCAGGCGCTGGGGCGCGAGGCCGACGCCCGCAGCGACCTGTACTCGCTGGGCTGCGTGTTCTACGAGATGGTAGCAGGTCGCCCACCCTTCCTGGGTGACGACACGGTCGCCATTATCTCCCAGCACATCAACACGGCGCCCGTGGCCCCCTCCTGGCACAACCCGGAGGTACCTCGCGCCTTGGAGTCGCTCATCATGCGGCTCCTGGCCAAGGACCCCGACGAACGCCCGGAGAGCGCCGCCGCCGTGCAGCAGGCACTTAAGGCCGTCGAAGAGGCCGCTTCGACAGTCGCCGAACGGACGGTCCAGGAGGAGGCGAACCCCCTCGACCGGCTGGCCGGCGGCGTCTTCGTGGGCCGCGAGAAGGAGATGGACGAGCTGCGGGCCGGCCTGGAGGACGCCCTCTCCGGCAAGGGCCGGCTGCTGATGCTGGTGGGCGAGCCGGGCATCGGCAAGACGCGGACGTCAGAGGAGCTGGCCACCTACGCCGGCCTGCGCAGCGCCCAGGTGCTGTGGGGCCGCTGCTACGAGGGGGAGGGCGCCCCCGCCTACTGGCCCTGGGTCCAGGTCATCCGCTCCTACGTCCACGAGCGCGACCCCCAGGAACTGATGTCGGAGATGGGGCCCGGCGCCGCCGACATCGCCCAGGTGGTATCGGAGGTGAGGGAGCGGCTGCCAGGGCTGCCGGCGCCGCCGGCGCTGGAGCCGGAGCAGGCCCGCTTCCGGTTGTTCGACTCTATCACCACGTTCCTGAAGAACGCTTCCAGCCGCCAGCCCGTCGTCCTCGTCCTGGACGACCTGCACTGGGCGGACAAGCCATCGCTGCTCCTGCTGCAGTTTCTGGCGCGGGAGCTGCGGGGCGCCCGGCTGATGGTGCTCGCCACCTACCGCGACGTGGAGCTGCGACGCGGGCATCCCCTGGCGGACGCGCTCGGCGAGCTGGCCCGCCAGCAGCTTAGCCAGCGCATCCTCCTGCGCGGCCTCACCGAGCGGGACGTGGCTCGCTTCATCGAGCTGACAGCCGGGCGAACGCCCCCCGAGGCGCTAGTGGCCGCGGTCTACAGGGAGACGGAGGGCAACCCGTTCTTCGTCAACGAGATCGTGCGCCTGCTGGTGGCCGACGGTCGCCTGGAGCGCCCAGAGGAGGTGAAGTCCTGGAGTGTTACCATTCCCCAGGGCGTGCGCGAGGTGGTGGGCCGCCGCCTGAATCACCTGTCGAAGGAGTGCAACGGCGTTCTCACCGTCGCCTCAGTCATCGGACGTGAGTTCGGCCTGGACGCCCTGGAGCGGGTGAGCGACCTCTCGGGCGACCGGCTGTTGGAGATGCTGGAGGAGGCGGTGGCTGCCCGCGTCGTCGCGGAGGTACCCCGCGCCGTGGGCCGCTACAGCTTCACCCATGCCCTCATCCGCGAGACGTTGTACGAGGAGCTGACCACCACGCGGCGCGTGCGGCTACACCGCCAGATCGGCGAGGTCCTGGAGGTCCTCCACGGCGACAATCTGGAGCCCTACCTGGCAGAGCTGGCCTATCACTTTTCGGAGGGTGCCCAGGGTGGCGACGTGGACAAGGCCATCGACTACGCCACCCGGGCCGGTGAACGGGCGACCGCGCTGCTGGCCTACGAGGATGCCGCCGGGCACTACCAGACGGCGCTCCAGGCCCTGGAGGCCAGGGACAAGCCGCACGAGACCCAGCGCTGCGAGCTGCTGCTCGCCTTGGGCGAGGCCGAGAACAGGGCGGGTGACCGCGACGACGCCAGGGAAGCATTCCAGGAGGCAGCCGACCTCGCACGGAGGCTAGACAACTCAGAGCGGCTGGCCCGTGCGGCCCTAGGCTTCGGAGGAGAGGCGTTTGTGGTCGAAATGGGAAGGGTCGACGAGCCACTCGTCGCTTTGCTGGAGGAGGCCCTGACCGCGCTGGGCCAGGAAGACAGTGATCTCCACGCCCGAGTGTTGGCGCGCCTGGCCAATGAGCTGTATTTTTCCGAGGCTGTAGAGCGGAGAGTTTCACTAAGCCGCGAAGCCGTTGAGATCGCCCGGCGGATCGGAGACCCAACCGCGCTCGTCCACGCCCTAAGGGCCAAGACGCTCTTCCGCTGGGAGCCGGGGATTGTCGACACGAACCTGGCAGACACCGCCGAGATGTTGCGGCTCGCCGATCAGGTCGGCGACAGAGCGATCGCCCTGGATGGCCACCAGTGGCGCATCTACGGTCTGCTGGTGTTGGGTGACATCGATGCCGTGGACGCTGAGATCGAAGCGCACGCCCGGTTGGCGGAGGAGCTGCGGCAGCCCTTCTACCTGTGGTTTGCGGCATTGTTCCGTGCGATGCGGTCACTGCTGGACGGGCGCTTCGAGGAAGGTGAGCGACTGGCGACGCAGGCGCTCGCCATCGGGCAACGGGCCCAGGAGGGGCCAAATGCGGCCATGTGGTTTGGGGCGCAGCTCAACGCAGTGCGTCAGGCCCAGGGGCGGCTCGGGGAGTTGGAAGCCGGGACCAAGAGCTTTGTAGGGCAGTACCCGGCGGTGCCTGCCTGGCGGTGCGCACTGGCGAATCTGTACAGTCAGCTCGGTCGCGAGGCGGAGGCCCGTAAGGAGTTTGAACGCTTAGCCGAAAGCGATTTCGACGATCTGCCTCAAGATGGGAACTGGCTAATCGGTATCAGCCTTCTCTGCGGCGTCTGCGCCTTCCTCGGGGATACCCGCCGCGCCGCTATTCTGTACGACCTCCTTCTGCCTTTTGCCGGTCAGAACGTCGTGATTGGGTTGGCGGTCTCCTGTGTTGGATCGGCCTCACTCTACCTCGGTATCGTCGCCGGCACAATGTGCCGCTGGGAGGAAGCGGAAGAGCATTTCGAAGACGCCCTTGACTCGAACGCCAGGTTGGGGGCGAGACCATCTGTAGCTCAGACCCAACGAGTGTACGCCGGCATGCTTCTGGCCCGCGATAAGCCCGGCGACCGGGAGAAGGCGCTGGAGCTGCTGACCCAGGCCCTGGACACCGCCCAGGAGCTGGGGATGAAGCTCCTTGTGGAGCAGGCGCTGGCCCTCAAGCTCCAGGCCCAGGGCATCGACACGAGCGATGTTCGGACCTCCATCGACGCCGTCGCCGCATCGGTCTACGTCGACAAGCCCGACCTGAGACAGCACGCCGCGCCCGACGGTACCGTCACCATCCTCTTCACCGACATCGAGGGCTCCACCGCCATGACTGAGCGCCTGGGCGACCAGCGCTGGCTGGAGCTCCTGCGGGAGCACAACGCGATCGTGCGCAAGCGAGTCGCAGCCCACGAGGGGTTCGAGGTGAAGTCGGAGGGCGACGGCTTCATGCTGGCGTTCCAGAGCGCCCGCAAGGCTCTGGAGTGCGCCGTTGACATCCAGCGCGCCCTCGCCGAGCGCAGCGAGTCCGCCGAGGAGCCCGTCCGGGTGCGCATCGGGCTGCACACCGGCGAGGCGCTCAAGGAGGCGGACGACTTCTGCGGCAAGAATGTCATCCTGGCGGCACGGATAGCCGGCCAGGCCAACGGCGGCGAGGTTCTGGTGTCGTCGCTGCTCAAGGAGCTGACGGAGAGCGCCGTTGGCGTAACGTTCGGCGAAGGGCGGGAAGTGGAGCTGAAGGGGCTATCGGGGCAGCACCGCGTGTTCGAGGTGGTGTGGTAGCCATGGAGCCCCGCATTCAATACGCGAAGACCTCCGACGGGGTGAGCATAGCCTTCTGGACACTGGGGGAGGGGATGCCGTTGGTTCAGGCCCCCTTCCTCGGTTGGAGCCACATTCAGATGGAATGGCAGAACCCCATTTTGCGTTCCTTATATGAGCGGCATGCGGAAAGAGGCAGAAGGCTCGTTCGCTACGACAGCAGAGGGAGCGGGCTTTCCGAGCGGGATGTGACCGGACTCTCACTGGATTCCTTTGTGCTGGACCTAGAGGCGGTGGTAGACCGTCTGGGTCTGGAGAGGTTCGCTGTGCTCGGGTCTCTCTGGACAGGCCCGGTGGCCATTGCCTACGCTGCCCGGCATCCGGAGCGCGTATCACACCTTATGCTGTGGTGCACGTGGGCGCGAAAACCGGAGTTGCCGGCGCAATACGCGGCCGCACTTTCGCTGCGGGATAAGGACTGGGAGCTGTACACCGAGACGGCGTTCCATGCTGCCTTTGGATGGGAGAAGGGTGAGCAGGCTCACCAATGGGCGGCGATGATGCGTGAATCCATCACAGAAGACAGGCATGATCAGTTCCTGGATACGCTGATGGGTTTTGACGTAAGCGACCTCCTACCAGATATTAGGTCTCCAACTCTAGTGTTGCATCGAAGGGAAATTCGGTGGCCCAGCCTCGACGTCGCCATGGGCTTGGCCTCCAAGGTACCGGACGCCCGCCTAGCGGTGTTGGAGGGGGACTCCGCTGCCCTGGGCATGGGCGACGTAGAAGCCGTGTTCAGTGCAATTGGCGGCTTCCTCGGCGAAGGCGATGAGGCCGCCGAAGCGCCCAAGGTCGGCGAGGGCCTGCAAACGATCCTGTTCACGGATGTGGAGGGCTCGACCGCTCTCACACAGCGGCTCGGCGACGCCAGGGCCCGTGATCTCCTACGTGAACACGAACGCCTCGTGCGGGAGGCGCTGAAGGCCCACGGCGGCTCGGAAGTCAAGACGATGGGGGACGGGTTCATGGCGTCGTTCGGGTCGGCGACGCGGGCGCTGAAGTGCGCTATCGCCATGCAGTGGGCGTTCGCCCAGCACAACGAGTCGGCGCAGGAGCCCATCCGTGTCCGCATCGGCCTGAACGCCGGTGAGCCTATCGCTGAAGACCATGACCTATTCGGGACGGCGGTGAATAGGGCTGCCCGTATCACAGCGAGGGCCAAGGGGGGCGAGATACTGGTTTCCAACGTCGTCAGGGAGCTAGCAGAGGGCAAGGACTTCCTGTTCGCCGACCGTGGTGAGGCGTCGCTGAAAGGATTCGACGAGCCGGTGCGGCTGTACGAGGTGCGGTGGGAGAAGGACGCCTGATGGAGCCGCGTATCCAGTACGCAAAGACTAAGGACGGGGTGAGCATCGCCTACTGGACGCTGGGGGAAGGCGAGCCGTTGGTGCAGATGCCGCTTGCATTCAGCCATATCGAGCTGGAGTGGCACCTCCCTGAGTTCCGCAACTGGTACGAGGCCTTGGCGGAGAAGAGGAAGCTCGTTCGCTACGACCCTAGAGGATTCGGGCTCTCAGCGCGTAACGTGACCGATATGTCGCTCGACGCCACTGTCCTGGACCTGGAGGCGGTAGTGGACAGCCTGGGCCTGGAGAGCTTCGCCCTCTTCGGAGGGCTTCCTTTGGGGGGAGGGGCCATCGCCTACGCGGCTCGCCATCCAGAGAGAGTGTCGCACCTTCTTCTCTGGTGCACTTGGGCTCTTGCCTCCGACTACCATCGGTCGTCGCAAATTCAGGCATTAGTTGCACTTAGGAATAGGGATTGGGAGACATTCACGGAGATGGCCGCCCACATCATCTATGGATGGTCGGAAGGTGAGCCAGCGCGCCGATTCGCGGCGTTAATGCGGGAAAGCATCACGCAGGAGGCGTTGCGGGCTGCCCAACGCGCGGTTGACGAGTTAGACGTTACAGCCCTGCTACCTCAAGTGAGGTCGCCTACCCTGGTGCTGCACCGCCGCCAGTTCCCTTGGCTTGATGTAGATGTCGCCACTGGTCTCGCCACCCGCATTCCGGACGCCCGACTGGCCCTCCTGGAGGGGGAATCGGGCGCCCCATTCCTGGGCGATACGGAGCCAGTGTTGGAAGCCATCGACGAGTTCCTGGGCGAGGGTGAGGAGGCGGAAACCGAAGCCGAGGGGCTGTCAGCCGACATCGTTCACACCATTCTCTTCACGGACGTGGAGGGCTCGACCGCCCTGACCCAGCGGCTGGGCGACGCCAAAGCCCGTGAGCTGCTACGTGAGCACGAGCGCATGGTGCGGGAGGCGCTGAAGTCCCACGGCGGCTCGGAGGTGAAGACGATGGGAGACGGCTTCATGGCCTCGTTCTCCTCCGCCACCAAGGCCCTTGAGTGCGGCATCGCCATGCAGCGGGCGTTCTCGGCTCACAACGAGTCCGCGCCGGAACCTATCCGTGTCCGCATCGGCCTAAACGCGGGGGAGCCCATAGCCGAAGAAGATGACCTGTTCGGTACGGCAGTGAACTTGGCGGCGCGGATAGCTGCAGAAGCGGAGGCAGGAACGATACTGGCCTCAGACGTTGTGCGGCAGCTTGTGGCTGGGAAAGACATCCTGTTCGCAGACCGTGGAGAGGCTAACCTCAAGGGTTTCGACGAGCCGGTGCGGCTCTTCGAGGTCAGGTGGCGGGAAGGGCGCGATGTGTACGCAAACAGACATTACCGTACTCTAGATAACGGAATGAAGGTAGCGGGATGAATGTCTGTACCCTGGTCGTGAGAACCGCACAGACGGTCTGTCAGATGCCGGACAACGCGGCAGGGTGTCGGTGCAATGAGGGGGCGGATATACTCCTCCCTCGCGGTCAACTGTCGCCACAATGGCTGGGAGCCTGGTCTAGGAGGGAGCTTTCTCCTCGCATGGCTCCTCCCTTCCGCCGTCCGCCGCCCGCTCCGTCGCGGGCGGTCTATCAGGCGGTTGTGAGGCCCAGTGTGAGGCTCGCTAGTCCAATTTCAGTCCAACATTCCGGCCCTTTTAGTCCAACTCCAATAGCGGCCTAGCCCAATTTCAGTCCAACAGCCTCGCGGGGCTGTGCTCGTTGCACGATGGATGACCGCAGCGGGCGCATTTTCGTCTTCACCCTGGAACTTGAGCGCCGGACTAGAGCAAAAAGGCCCGCGCCCGCGGAGCCCAGTCGTATTTGAATGGAGGCGCTTCGCCCCCACCGGCAGACTCCCTGACTTCCAGTACGGCGCTCCCCCGACGTCCGAGTCTCGTGCAGCTCCAATGTCGGGCGCTACTCCGGCGCTTGGTTATCAGGATGTCCTGAATTGAACCTGAATGGGTTTGAGCAGGCCAGTGAGCAGAGCTTCTTCGCTGTCCAAACAGCAGGGGGCCGGAGCAGTCGCTCCGGCCCCTGCGCGAAGGGGGGGCTCGTAGTTGACATTGGACGCTAGATTAATACGAGCTTCAGTGCTCCTCCCGAAACTCCGGCCGGCGACGAGAAAATCGAGTTCTGGGGGGTTTTCACGGCTCCATCGCTCCCGGCTCGTCGACCAAAGCCCATACCTCCCCAGGCTCGAAGAAAGTCGTGCGGTAGTTGACCCAGGCATCGGCCGACTCATCGTACTCGCCGTCGTAGGCCGCCTGGACGCGGTCGTATATCTCCTTGACGACGCGGCTGGTGCTGGAGAAGCGCACATCCAGCCCGCGGGCCTCGGCCTCGTGGCTCAGTATGGAGACGATACCCTCGGCGCCGGACAGGGCGCCGACGACGCTGCGCTCCGCGCCTTCCCGGCCCACCAGCGCTGGGTCATACGGCAAGTAGATGAGGCCGCCGGGGGCGTCCTCCTGTCTGGCCACCCCAAGCTGATGGATGCCCGCCTGAGTGGTGAACACATCGCCGATAACCGGCGCGGTGGCCGCCAGGGGCACGAGATACTCCTCAACCGTCCGCCTCATCTCTGAGAGGACGGGCTGGTTGAAGCCGGGGTCGCGGTAGAGACGGATGTAGCCGGCCAGCACCTGCTCAAGCGATGTATTGCCGGTGCGTTCGCCCAGGCCGCCGAAGGTCACGTTGACCTTGCGGCAGCCGTAGCGCCAGGCGGCCTGAGAGTTTGCGGTGGCCAGGCCGAAGTCGTTGTGACCGTGGAACTCCAGTTCGGCGCCGGTCTCGGCTAGGAGGGTAGAGACTAGCCGGGGCACGCCCTGGGGGAGGGCGGCGTAGGGGTCCGGGGAGCCCCAGCCGATGGTGTCGCAGATGCGGAACTTGGCCCGGCCCTCCGTAGCGTCCAGGACGGTGTGGATGAAAGGGATGACCCAGCCGTGGATATCGGCGCGGGTGCAGTCCTCCAGGTGCACACGAGGAGTGATGCCGTAATCGCAGGCGGTGATGATCGGTCGCAGGTACTTGTCTGCGGCCTCCTCCTTGCTGCGGAAGCCGAGCTTGTCGAAGATATGGTGGTCGGAGGAGGAGGCGAGCATCCCCGTCTCCCGAACCCGGCCCTGGCTCACGTCGTGCAGATGCTTCACGTCCTTGGGGTTGGCGCGGATCCAGGTGGTGATCTTGGGGTAGTCGTACTCCCGCTCCAGCAGCTTGTCCAGCACCCAGAGGTCGCGCCCCTGGTAGATGAACGTCTCGATGGAGTCGATGACGCCGGTGCCGTTGTCCAGATCGTGGAGGAGGTCGACGTAGCGGAGGCGAGTCTCGTTGGGGAAGAGCGCAAAGCGGGAGTCCTGAGCGCCGTCGCGGAGGGTGGTGTCAGTGATCAGCTTGGGGAAGCGATCGACGCCACCGTCAGGCAGTACCGCCGGCTCCGCCTCTAGGTGGATCGGCGGTATGCGGCCGTCGTAGTTGTAGTAGACACGTTTGGGGTTGAACTTTATCTCCGGCACCTTGTCCCTCCTACTCTTCCTCCAGCGTACTGGTATCGCCCTCGGGGAGGCCCAGCTCGCGGGCCTTGAGGAGGCGGCGCATGATCTTGCCGCTTCGGGTCTTGGGCAGCGAGGGCACGAACTCGATCTCCCGCGGCGCGACGCCGGAGCCCAGCTTCTCGCGGGAGAAGCGGGTCAACTCACGGCGCAGCTTATCGTCCGGCTCGTAGCCGTCCTTGAGGGCGACGAACGCCTTGACCACCTCCATGGCTACGGGGTCCGGCTTGCCGATGACGCCGGCCTCGGCGACAGCGGGGTGCTCGAGGAGGACGCTCTCCACCTCGAAGGGGCCGACCAGATGGCCGGCGGTGTTGATGACGTCGTCGGCGCGGCCGACGAACCAGAAATAGCCGTCGGCGTCGCGGCGGGCGCGGTCGCCGGTGATGTACCAGCCGTTGCGGAACCGCGATTCGTACAGCTCGCGGTTGTTCCAGTAGGTACGGAACATGGAGGGCCAGCCGGGCCGCACGGCCAGGCTCCCCTCCTCGCCTGTCGACAGCTCGTTGCCGTCATCGTCGATGATGGCGGGGGCGGTGCCCGGAAAAGGGCGGCCCATGCTGCCGGGGCGGATGTCCATGGCGGGGTAGTTAGCGATCAGGATAGACCCGGTCTCCGTCTGCCACCAGTTATCGTGGATGGGCAGGTCGAACGCCTTCTGCCCCCAGAGGACGCCTTCAGGGTTCAGAGGCTCGCCGACGGAGCAGACGTAGCGAAGGCTGCTGAGATCGTGCTTTCTGGGCACGTCTTCGCCGGCCTTCATGAGCATACGGATGGCGGTGGGGGCGGTGTACCAGACGCTGACGCGGTACCTTTCGATGAGGGAGTACCAGTGGCCGGCGGCGAAGCCGCCCTCGTACACGAGGCTCGTGGCGCCGTTGCTCCAGGGCCCGAACATGCCGTAGGAAGTGCCGGTGACCCAGCCGGGATCTGCGGTACACCAGTAGACATCGTCGTCGTGGAGGTCCAGGACGTACTTGGCGGTGGCATAGTGCCCCATGACCGCCATGTGGACGTGGGCGGCGCCCTTGGGCTTGCCGGTTGTGCCGGAGGTGTAGTGCATAACGGCGAAGTCCTCGGGGTCGGTGTGCTCGATCTCGAACTCCTCCGGCTGCGGGTCGAAGACGTCCGACCAGGCGATGGTGCCTTCGGGGGCGCCTCCGCCGCGGCTGTCAAGGATGACGATGTGCCGGAGGTCAGGCAGGCCAACGCGGACGTCCTTGACGCGGGCCCAGAGCTCCGGACTGGTGACGAGGACCTTGGCGCCGCTATCCGCCAGCCGGTCGCGGACGGCGTCGGGCCCGAAGGCGGAGAAGAGGGGGCCGATGACGGCGCCCAGCTTCAACGTCCCGAAGACGGCGAAATAGAGTTCCGGCACCCGCTCCAGACACACGAACACCCGGTCGCCCTTCTGCACGCCAAGGGAGCGCAGGGCGTTGGCCGTCTTGTTGGAGGCGGCGGCCATCTGAGCGAAGGTATAGGTCCGGGCGCGGCCGTCCTTCCCCTCCCATAGCATCGCCACCTTGTCCCTGCGCTCGGTCTTCAGGTGGCGGTCTATGCACTCATGGGCGATGTTGAGACCGCCGCCGGGCAGGCCATCGAGTTCGGAGCGGATGTCGTCCCAGCGGAAGGCGTCGCGCGCCTTTTCGTAGTCTATTAGGTTGGCCTTCACCCGCATCTGCTCTACGGGTTGCTTCACGATAGGGTCATAGCTCATGGCCATCGCCTCCCAGGCTGGGGGGCGCGCTTATCGCAACCTTCTTGTCCAGTCCCGGCCGGTGTCTGCTCCCAAAATTCAAAACCTCTCTGCACTAACCGAGTTGACGGCACCACGCGCCCTGCGGACGCCCGATGCTAGAAGCTGGGGGGAGTAATAGTGGAGATCAGCCGCATCGGAGTCGTCCCCGGGTTCAGCACACGGTGGGGCACGCCGCTGTCAAAGTAGATAGTGTCTTCCTCCTCCAAGTCGAAATACTCGTCGCCCACCTGAACACGAGCCTTGCCACTAAGTATCGTCGCGCACTCTTCGCCCCGGTGGCCCATGGGTACGGGGCTACTCGCCTGCCCAGGCTCCAGCTCCATCATGATGACCTCCATGTTCCGCTGCAGGTCAGGCGAGAGGAGCTCATATTCCACGGGGGAGTGCGGTCCACGGATGCGTTTGCGATCCTGCTTCCGCACCACCTTACGGTGGTCTCGATGATCGTCCACGAGGGCGAAAATTGGCGTGCCCAGCGCCTGGGCTATCTTGCGAAGCGTCTCGATTGAGGGGGCGGAGATGTCGTTCTCCACTTGGCTGAGAAAGCTCCGCGTGACGCCAGCCAGCCGGCCCAGCACATCCAGGGTAAGCCCGCGTTCCTTTCGGACCGCTCGGATGCGCGCGCCGAGTCTGACGGCCTGGCTTCGGCCGGCGTTCGCCTCGGGCCCTGAATCGCTCGCCACCTCCGCGGTTCCGCCCCGACTGCGGCGGTTCTCCTGCCCGCGCTTAACGTCTTCCATAAGCAACAGCCTGCCTTCTAGAGAGAGAATCTCTAGCCGTCAAGATACAGTATTACTGGAAAAGATTCAAATCTGCTTGACAATTCTGGACACAGCTACGATAATTCACCAGGCCATGGCGGGTGTAACGCTTCGCAACGTCCGGAAGGTGTACGGCCGGGGCGTGACGGCGATTGGCGATCTGGATCTGACGATCGAACATGGGTACTTCGTTTGCGTCCTCGGCCCGTCAGGGTCAGGCAAGAGCACAATCCTCAAGCTCATTGCCGGCATAGAGGAGGTTACCGCTGGCCGGATCTTCTTCGATGACCAGGACGTGACTAATGTCCTACCCGAGCGGCGAGATGTTGCGATGGTCTTCCAGTCCTACGCCCTCTACCCGACCATGAACGTCTTTGACAACATCGCCTTCCCGCTTCGGGTACGGAAGGTAGGGAGACGCGAGATCCAGCGGCGCGTAGAGGAGACCGCTGCCCTGCTTGATATCGGGGGCCTGCTCCGGCGGCGTCCCCGCGAGCTCAGCGGCGGTGAGCGGCAGCGAGTGGCCCTGGGGCGCGCCATCATCCGCGAACCGAAGGTATTTCTGCTGGACGAGCCACTCAGCAACCTGGATGCCAACCTACGCATGCAGACGCGTCAGGAGTTGAAGCGTCTGCACCGCCTCCTGGGCGCTACTTTCATTTACGTCACCCACGACCAGGATGACGCCTTGGCCATGGGGGACCAGGTGGCGGTGCTCTCGCAGGGGCGGCTTGAGCAGTACGCCGACACCTCCGAGGTCTACAACGCTCCCGCCAACCGCTTCGTCGCTTCGTTCATCGGGCGCCCGCCCATGAACTTCTTCCAGGGCGAGATAGCCCGGCAAGAGGGGGGAATGGCGTTTCGCAACGCCGACATGAGCCTGCCGCTGCCAGCGGCGATGCAGGTTGATAGCGCCGCGGGGGGAGTCACCCTGGGGGTTCGGCCAGAGGCTGTAGCGCTATGCCCGCAGGGCCAAAGCGGCGGTGTACTAGCGGGCACCGTCAGCGTCGTCACAGTGATACAGCCGAACATCTACGTTACGGTTCAGGTCGGCGTCCACGCCATAATGGCCCGCCTGCCGGACGGCATGGCGTGGCCGCGCGCCGGGGACACAGTGAATCTAGAGGTAGACGGTGGCAAGTTGCACCTCTTCGATGCTGACAGCGGAGAGCGGCTGGGGACGGGCGGCGCGAGCCGCTCTGTCGGATAGATGAGCATGAGCCGAGGACAGCGACGACCTGGCGGGACGGTGCCGTGATGGCTGCCTGGCGACGAGTGCCGCGGTTGTCCAGCCTCTCCATCAAGGGTGAGGCACGTCTTCATGCCTTTTTGTACCTGTTGCCGGTCCTGCTTCTGCTGGCGGTTCTCTTGTTTGTCCCGTTGGCCTACTCTTTGGCGCTCACCTTCACCGGTAAGCCAGCAGGGCCAGGTCAGTTGGGCGAATGGGTGGGATTCGACCATTGGAGCCGGGTATGGCCCTCCATTAGCTCCGGTTTCCCCTTCCTGGACTCCGGCGATCGTGTGTTTAACCGCGCCTTCGTGCAGACGATCCAGTACATCATCCCCTCGGTAATCGGAGCCACGGTGTTTGGGCTGTTCGTGGCTCTGGTGTTGAATCAGGAGTTCCCCGGCAGGGCTATCGTCCGCGCCTCGCTCCTCATCCCCTGGGCCATCCCTCCGGTGGTAGTGGCAGCTATGTTCCAGTGGTTCCTGGATTCGCGTCGTGGCCTCTTCGGTTTCTGGCTCGAGAGGCTTGGGATCGTGGGTGAGCTGGACCGGTTGGGATTCGGGGTCACTGCTGAGGGGAAGCTGCTGTTCTTCGACGACCGCTGGCTTCCCGCTTGGTTTGACCTTTTGACGGGGCTCATGGCTACTTTCATTGGCATCCATATCTGGAAGACGTTCCCGCTCATGGCCATCATCTTCCTGGTTGCCCTGCAGTACCTGCCCAAGGAGATGCTGCAGGCGGCCCGCTTGGACGGGGCCAATTTTATGCGCCGGCTGCGCTACATTATCCTGCCCCACCTGTGGCCAGCGATCGTAGCTGGGATGATCGTCCAGTTCTTGCTGACCATCACCATGTTCGACGTGATCTTCGCCCTGGGGAGCGGGGGCGTAAAGGAGTCTACGCTCAACATTTACGTTTACGCCTACCGGCAGAGCTTCTTCCTGAATAACCTGGGGTACGGCGCTGTGTTGGCCTACGTGGTGAGTGGAATTCTCATCCTGTTCGCCCTGGCCCTGACGAGAGGAAGAATCCGAGCGCCGCTATGAGGGACTTGGTGAAAGACGCGAGGGTTTGGGCCGCCCTGGGGGCGGTGGTTCTTGTGGCCGTCTCGGTCGCCGAGCTCACCCAGTACTGGTTGCACAACGGGTGGGTGTTCTGGGTCTGGCTCATACTGTTCCCTGGCGGCCTGGCCCTGATGGCCAGCGGCCTCAACCGGCAGCGGCAGGGGCTGGGCACGCGGGTGGTGGCGGCTGTTCTCGCCCTGGGGATCTTCCTGCTGATCGTCGTGCCATTCCTCACGGTGCTGGTCTTCGGCAGCTTGTTGCAAGAGAGGGATCTTCTCAGCGACACGCCCTATCTCTTTCCGCCCAATCCAACCACGCACTGGTACGTGGCGCTCTGGGAGCGGCCTCGTTTCCTCGAGTCCGTGCGAACCAGCTTCTACGTTGCCAGTGCGGTGGCGGTCTTCATGACCCTCTTCGGCATCCTCGGGGCCTACGCCATCGCCCGGATACGCTTTCCGGGGCGAACAGCTATCTACAACACGATCATGGTGGCGTATATGCTACCGGGCATCGCACTCCTGGTGCCGTTGGTCTTCGTCTTCCGGAGGTTTGAGCTGATAGACAGCTTGCAGGGCATGTTTCTCGGACACAGCGCCCTGCTCCTGCCGCTGGTGATCTGGCTCCTCATCGGGGCCTTCGAATCTGTCGAGCCGGACCTGGAACACGCCGCTCGCGTGGACGGCGCCAGCCGCTGGCGGACGGTCTGGAGCGTTGTCGTTCCGGTGACGATCCCCACGGTTGCTACGGTGGCGGTGTTCGCCTTCGTGCTTTCCTGGAACGAGCTTCTATTCTCGCGGGTGCTCGTCACTTCCCAGGTGCAGCTGCTGAGCCCGGAGATCCTGAAGCTGATGGACCCCATCGTCCGCGTCGAGCCCATGGTCTCGGCAGCCGGCGTCATCTCCAGCATCCCGGTAATAATCCTGGCGCTGCTCATGCAGCGCTTTATCATTCGTGAGATCGGAGAGGGATCAGTGAAGTGAGATAACGCCGCGCGGAGCTGCGCCAGAAGGAGGTGAGCGCAATCTAAAGTAACCCTTTCGGCCAGTCGACGGCTAGGCCGTAGCAAATAGAGAGGAGTGAATCAGTCGTGCCGATGGCATCACGATCTAACAAGGGCAGTGACAATTTAAGGGACTATCTTCGCTGGCGACTAACCAAGGACCGCCTCAACCGCCGGCGGTTTCTGACAGGGGCAGCGGTCCTAGGAGGAGGCCTGGCGGTCGGCGGGATCATAGGATGCGGCGATGATGGTAAGGTGGCGACGCCTACCGCGCCGGCTGGGGAAACGCCCCCCGTTGGCGAGACCCCCGTGACGGGCGCAGCCCAGGGAGCTACCCTGGATGTTTTGATGGCGGCGCACACCGGGTTCTATCGGTCAAAGGGACAGGAGTTCGAGCAGGCCAACGACGCCACTCTCAACTTCACCGTCGAACAGTTCGGCTTGATGCCCACGCTCCTCACGCCTGCGTTCGAAGCAGGCGGCCAGTCCTGGGATGCCGTTTACATCTGGCGCGCCTGGGTCGAGCAGTACCGCGAGTTCCTGACTCCGATGGACGAGCTCGGCCTCCAGGTCGATGACTCGGACTTCCTGAGCAAGGCGGTCGAGGCGGCGCGGGCCCTGGACGGTAAGTACTACGGGATGCCCAGCAACATCTACACCTACGTCCTCTACGGGAACAAGAAGCGACTGGAAGAGGCGGGTGTAAGCGAGCTCCCCACCACCTACAGCGACTTCGTGGACCTGGTCAAGGAGCTGACAGGTGGCGGCAAGCTGGGCTACACCGACGGTTGGGCACCCCTCTACCTCCAGCCCAAGTGGGACGTCTGGCTCCACCTGAACGGCGGTCGCCTCTACAGCGAGGGCGAGGTGGGCGACGTCCTGTTCAACACGCCGGAGGCTATGCAGGCAACCCAGGATATGAAGGACCTGTTGGCCTATATGCCCGCTGAGTCTCCCACTTCGCCGTGGGGCATCTATGACGTGGAGGCCAAGAAGCTCTTCTTCAACGAGACCGCGGCGATGATCATCGACTACCAGCACATCTGGTACGAGGCGCAGGACCCGAACGTTTCGCAGGTGGGCGAAGGTAACGTGCTCGTCGGCCTGATTCCCGGCGGCAAGGCCGGCGGCCCCGAGTCGGCCGGCCAGTTCGTGGGCGAGTGTTTCGCTATCCCCAAGACTAGCGAGAAGAAAGAGGCGGCCCTCGAGCTGGTGAAGTTCTTCGGCGGCCCGGTGGCCCAACTGGGCCTGTTCACCGAGCGCGCCGCGACGTTCGCCTTCGACCCGGCGGACGAGAGCGGCTACCCCAGCTACCGGTCCCTCTATACCGACCCCAGCATCCCGGCGGCCGACCAGCCCAACATCGACGTGGCGTTGCAACAGCAGCAATTCCCCGGGGACCGCTACGGCACGCGTCCCGCCTACCAGGCCATCGCCGACACGGTCGAGGCCGCAGTCTCGTCGGCGCTTCTGGGGGAAAAGGACGTGGAAGACGCCCACAACGAGGCTCAGCCGGCTCTGGACGACATCGTTGCCCAGGAGGTGGTCTAAGCTAAGCCCTGAGCCCTAAGCCCAAACCCGGTGTCCGGCGGCGTGGGGGCGGCGCTTCCGGACACCGGATGAACAGGACCGAATAACAGAACCTGCCAGCGCCAGAAGGAGGCGATGATGGCCTTTGATACCCTCGTCAAGAACGGCCGCGTGGCCGACGGCAGCGGTGCGCCCGCTGTCGCCGCCGACGTGGGCATCGCCGACGGCAAGATCCAGGCCGTCGGCCGCCTGGACGGCGAGGCCGCCCGCGTCATCGACGCCAGCGGCAAGATCGTCGCCCCAGGCTTTATCGATATCCACTCCCACAGCGAGTTCATCCTCCCCCTGGAGAAGGCGCCAGAGATCCTGGCACCCTTCATCCAGCAGGGCATCACCACCCTGGTCACAGGGAACTGCGGCTACTCGCCGGCGCCGGTCAACCCGAAGACCCTGGACCTGATGAAGAGCTACACCATGTTCCTCAAAGGGGAGGAGCTGAGCTGGGAGTGGACCGGCTTCGGTGAGTTCCTGAACTACCTGGAGCGGCAGGGCCTATGCATGAACATGGTCCCCATGGTCTCGCACGGGGCCGCTCGCATCCACCAGGTGGGCTTCGAGGGACGTCCTGTCACCCGAGACGAGATGGAAACCATGAAGCGGCTGGTGCGCCAGTCCCTGGAGGAAGGGGCGCACGGGCTCTCCACCGGTCTGCTCTACGCACCGGGCATCTTCGCTCCCCCAGACGAGATTGTAGAGCTGGCCAGCGCCCTCAAAGGCTACGACGCCATCTACACCAGCCACATCCGTGGCTCCAGTGAGACGCTGACCTCCGCGGCCAAAGAGGTGATCCGGGTTGGCGAGGCCAACGGCATCCGCTGCCAGCACTCCCACATCGAGGCGTTCGGTAGCTACCACTGGCCCAAGATCGACACCATCCTCAGGCTCCACGAGGATGCGCGGGCCAGGGGTGTCGACACCGGCTTTGACGTCATTCCCTATATCGCCGCCAACACCACCCTGCTCGCCATATTTCCGCCCTGGGCGCTGGCCGGCGGCGTCGATGCCCTGCTTCAGCGCCTGCGGGACCCCGAGGTCCGCCGCGATATCCGCCAGTCCATCGAGGAAGACCTCCCGGGCTGGCCATGCTGGCTGGAGGGCGGCTGGCCCCACAACCTGGTGGAGGCCACCGGCTGGGATAACATCTGGGTCATCTGGGTCGAAAGTGAGAAAAACAAGCACCTGGAAGGGAAGAGCGTACCGGAGATCGCCGATGCCCAGGGGAAGGACCCCTTTGACGCGGCCTTCGACCTGGTTCTCGATGAGCAGGGCCACGCCATGGCCCTCTACTTCGGCGTGTCCGGTGACCTAACCACGGAGGAGGGGCTGGAGAAGTTGATGGCCCACCCGCTGTCGGCCGTGGAGACGGACGCCATCATCACCGGCAGGGGTGTTCCCCACCCTGCGGGGTACGGCGCCTTCCCCCGCACCCTGGGTCACTTCGTCCGCAAGCGCAAGCTCTTCTCCCTGGAGGAGGCCGTTCGAAAGTGTACCTCCATCGCCGCTGAGCGGTTCAACCTGAAGCAGCGCGGCTTCGTCAGAGAGGGGATGTTCGCCGACGTCACGATCTTCGATCCCGAGACGGTGGACGACACGACCACCTACAAGGAGCCGACGTCGGCGCCAACAGGGATCGAGCACGTGCTCATCAACGGCGAAGTGGTAGTCGAGCAGGGTCAATACCACCCAGAGAAGCTGGCCGGGCAGGTCATCCGCAGGGGCGCCAGCAACGCATAGGAGGGAACGGGCGAATGGTGAAGTTCGGATTCTCGCCGGAGGGGCTCTGCCACGAGCCCCGGGACAACATCGCCCGCATCCGCAAGTTTGAGGAGGCGGGGTTCGACGACATCTGGGAGGGAGACCACATCCTGCCCTGGCAGCACTCCTCAGGCCACAACGGCGGCCTCATCGTCCAGCTCACGGCCTTCCTGGAACGCACCCAGCGGGTGACTGTCGGTGGCATGGTGGTTCCTGCCATCGGCATCCGGCGTCACCCCATCGATGTCGCCCTGGACTTCGCCTCCCTTGCCCGCCTGCACCCCGGTCGAGTGGCCCTGTGCGTGGGCACCGGCGAGGCGATGAATGAGCAGACGACGACCGGCTTGTGGCCTCCTCTTCGCGAGCGCATGGAACGCACCGTCGAAGGGATCCAGCTCATTCGCAAAGCCTGGACGGCGGACGATTACTTCCACTGGAAGGGCAAGCACTTCACCTCCTTCTTTTACCTCTACGATAAGCCGGAGCAGCCGATTCCCATCTATTGCGCGGGCAACGGCCCCAAGATGGCCTACAACGCCGGCTATTACGCCGACGGACACGTGGCCGTTGGGGTTCCACCTTCCTACTACACGGAGGTCCTCCACCCGGCCCTCGAAAAGGGGGCGAAGGACGCCGGGAAGGACCCCGCCAAGCTCGAAAAGTTCGCCTGGGTCTCTAGCTTCTTCCACCCTGACGAGGAGAAGGCGTTGGAGGCTGCCCGCCGCTACGGAGGCCTCCTCATCCCGGAGTGCTACCACCTGATCCAGGACCCGCGGATCATCGAGGAGCGGGCGCAGCTGGTGCGGGATGATCTCCTGAAGGAGGCGTTCGGGGTGGCGACCAAGCCTGAGCAGATAGTGGAGCGCATGGAGGCGTTTATCAAGGCGGGCTGCAATCACATCCTCTGGGTGGATGGGAGCCCCGACCCCGACCTGGTAGCGGAGATATGCAAGAAAGAAGTACTCCCGGAGCTCCGCCGGCGCCACCCGAAGTAGGGGAGAAAGAGGTGAAAGGGTTGAACGCGAAAGCAGGCGAATGGGTGGAAATCCAGCGCCTCATACTAGAGGCAGGGCAGCGCAGCCCTAGCGTTCCCCGGGACACCGCCGATGTTCCTTACGTAGTGCGCGTCAAGGGCCTCCTCCTTGAGGACGCTCACGGGGGCGACACCGTGACTATCGAGACTATCATTGGACGTCGGGTGACGGGAACCCTCGTTGCGGTGAACCCCCCCTACGGATACGACTTCGGACGGCCAGTGCCGGAGCTGTTGCCTGTGGGCAACGAGCTGCGGGCCCTGTTAGCGAGAGGCCAGGGGCAGTGACCACCCGCGACGCTTCCTACGCCGCTGTGATGGGCCGTCAGGCGGACATCGAACAGCGGGCCACCGGCATCGACTACAGTCGGCATGAATGGCCGCCCATCGGCTTCGACTACGAGGCGCTGATGGCCGAATGCCCTTACACTATCGAGGAGATTTCAGCTATCCAGGGGCAATACAAGGTGGGCGGCACACCCCTGGTGGAACTCCCCAACCTGACAGCCCTCGCACGCGCCATCGCAGGGCCCGGGAAGGGAGCGCGGATTCTCATCAAGGACGAGGCGTGTAACCCCTCCGGTAGCTTCAAGGCCCGGCGGGCTACCCTGGTGATCCACGAGGCCAAGCGCCGGGGCTACGACGGGGTCATCGCCGCCACCTCGGGCAACTACGGCGCTGCCGTGTCCTGCCTGGCCGCCATGGCGGGCCTGAAGGCTATCATCCTACAGGAGGTCTACGACTCCCGGGACATCGGACAGCCCGAGATCCTAGAAAAGGGGCGCTCCTGCGCCGCCTATGGGGCTGAGGTGTGGCAGCTCACGGTCGGCCCAGAGCTCTTCTATATCCACCTATTGCTCCTAGAGGAAACCGGGTACTTCAACGCTTCTCTTTATACGCCGATGGCGGTGGCCGGCATCGAGACCCTTGGCTGGGAAATAGGCCGCGAATGCCGCGAGCGGTTTGGCCGCCCACCAGATGCAGTCGCCGTTACCCATGCCGGCGGCGGCAACGTCACGGGCACCTCCCATGGCCTGCGCAAAGCGGGGTGTGAAGAGACCCAGATGATCGGCGTCAGTGTCGACCTGAGCGGCCTACACATGGCGAGCGACCGCGACTTCAACCGCAAATCGTTCACTACAGGTCACACCGGGTTCGGGGTGCCATTCCTAGTGAACCCTGATCGAGTGGACGTGCCTAGGAACGCCGCGCGGGCGCTGCGTTATCTGGATCGTTACGTCACCGTCACTCAAGGTGAGGTCTTCTACATGACCCAGGCACTCGCGGAACTGGAGGGCCTCGAACGAGGGCCCGCTGGCAATACCTCACTGGCGGCGGCGTTCGCCATCGCCCAAGACATGGACCGAGACCAGATCTTGGTGGTACAGGAGACCGAGTACACTGGTGCTGGGAAGCACCCCACGGCGCAGCTCACCTTTGCCCGGTCCATGGGCGTGGAGGTACGGCGGGGTGACCCGGCCGACAACCTGCCTGGCAAGCGTATCGTCATCCCCCTGCGTCCCGACCAAATAGGCGTGACTGACATCGACCTAGACGGTCTGCGCCGCTCCTACCTGCGCAACGCGCTGGAGCACCTGGATCAGCAGCCCGACGAAGAGACCGTTCGGTTCCTCGCCGACGACACGAAGCTTTCGGTCGAAGATGCAGCGCTGGCTATTCAAGAGATCTTAGAGAAATGAACTCGGCCCGAGACTACAAGCTAAGGAGGAGCCCATGACTGACATCGATCGCGAAAAGATGATCACGTACCGCCGGGATGGAGCGCGCCAGGTGATGGAGCGGCTCAATCTGGATCTCTTGGTCACGACCACCTTCGACAACGTGCGCTACCTGACGGACATCCGTCCCTTCTTCGTCACCGGCTGGATGCCCAACGCTATCGCGGTGCTCGGTAGGACTGGAGAGCCGATCGTCCTGTACCCGGACGAGTACGTGGCGCCCAGCCCCTACTGGGAGAATGAGGGGGCGTCGCTCAAGGAGAAGTACGGCTGGAGTCACTACACAATCTTCAACCCCGCCCTGGTGTCCGAAACGTACGCGGAATGGCTGGACTGGGCGTTCCAGAAGCTCCGAGTCACCAGCGGACGGGTGGGCCTGGACAGCGCTCCCTGGCAGTGGTTCGTCGCCTTCAAAGAGCGTTCGCCCAACGTGGAGCTAGTGGACGCCCAGACGGAACTGCTTAAGCAGCGCGCGGTCAAGAGCCCGGAGGAGATAGTACTCCTGCGGGAAGCCGCACTGGTGTCCGGCGAGGCGGTGATGAGGGGGCTGGCTGTCGCCAAGGAGGGGGCCCGCGATCTGGACATCCTGGGCGCCGCCATGGGTGATTCGTTCCACCACAACTCCGAAGGGGATGCCTTCTTCCCCTTCCTCACCTGCGGCCCGGTGCGAGGCAGGGCCCTCTATCCCGAAAATCGCGAGATCGAGAAAGGCGACCCAGTCATCCTAGACCTGGGGCCGATTATCGACGGATATATGGGCGACTGCATGCGAGTGGAGTACGTGGGCAAGCCTACGAATGAGTTCGAGAATCTCTACCGCGCCGTCTACGACTGCATGTACGCCGGCATCAAGGCGGCGCGGCCCGGCGTCAAGGCCTCGAAGCTGGACGAGGCCGTCCGCGCAGTGATGCGCGAGCGTGGCTACCCCAGCCACCGCTTCGACTCCGGCCACGGCGTTGGTCTGAGCTGCTGTGAGCTGCCCATCATCCTGCGAGCAGACGCTTACAAGCAGCCCGGGAAGCTGGATCTGACTCTCGAGCCCGGCATGGTGTTCACCCTGGAGCCCCGATTGTACAAACAGATCAGCGACGACAGGTTCATCCAGGCATCCCTGGAGGAGATCATCCTCATCACGGAAGGCGGCTGCGAGGTGCTGACCAACAACGCTCCGTTCCGGGAGGACATCATCGACGTTCAACCGACGAAGTATCAGTACTAGCCGCGGGCGCCGTAACGGACGAAAGCGAAACAAGGGGTCAAGGAGGTTGAGCATGACCGGAGAGAACGTGCTGCACAAGGATCCAGAGTCGTTCGAGGACATCACGCCTCAGGAGCGAGATAACCTCAAGGTTGTAATGGAGGAGCTCAAGGGCTGGGACAACCAGGACGTCGAGCGCGTCATCTCGGTCATGGCGCCGGACGGCACATATCAGGACATGACCCAGCCGCCTGCCCATGGCCACGACGAGATCCGCGAGTTCGGCCGGAAGTGGGTCAGCGGCTCTCCTGACTTCAGAGTCCACGTGGACCAGTTCGTTATCCAAGGGGATACCATCGTCAACCGGGGGGTCATTTCCGGCACGGTTCAAAACGAATTCTGGGGTATGCCGGCGACAGGTAAGCGGTTCGACCTGCCGTACTGTCAGGTGGCGAAGGTCAAGGACGGAAAGATCGTTCGCATATGGGACTTCTCTGACTCTGCCACCATGGCGTACCAGGTGGGCTGGCAGGAGAGGCCGACCTACGAATGAGGCTAAATGAACGCTGCACACCCCAGCCCGCAGCCTGTACACGTAGTGAGGTGAACCATCGATGATTATCAACACTCATGCCCACATGTCCCGCTTCGGCATCGATTTCAGCCCCCAGTTGGGTGAGTTCTACGTAAACATGTTCGCCGGCACCGACTGCTGGCATACCGGCAAGCCCTGGAAGCCGGAGGACTTCTGTGTGCCACCGGAGCGGCTCATCCACGATATGGACCGGCTGGGCATCGACAAGGTCTTCGTTCTGGGGATCGCCTACCGGCCCATGGACTCCTACGACCCCAACTCGGCCGAATACGTCGCCAAGATGATGGGCGACTACCCGAATCGGCTTATCGGCTTCTATACGGCCGACCCGCTGGGCGGGCTGGCAGAGGTGCGGCGGCTGGAAAAAGCCGTGGAGATGGGCATACGCGGGCTCAAGATGCTGCCCGCGTACAACTACGTGCCTCTGAACGACCGTCGTATCTGGCCTCTCTACGATGCGGCGCAGGGACTGGGAATCCCTGTCATCCTCCACACGGGCTGGAGCTCGCTCCCCCGCGGCAAGATGCTGGAATATGACCACCCCCTCTACGCGGAAGATATCATGCTGGACTTCCCAGACATGAAGCTGATCCTGGCCCACGTCGGCTTCCAGTGGGCCGAGGAGGCCATTCACTTCATGGCCAAGTTTCCCAACGTCTACGGCGACATGGCTTACTGGGCCGAGACCACGCCTATGTGGCGGGTCGCCCAGATCTGGGTTTGGGCCAAGAAGCTGCATGTGTTCAACCGCTTCCTATGGGGGTCAGACTACCCCTACGTGGACTTCAACAACGGCCTGCAGTTCTTCCGCGGCGTGCCCGAGTACACCCAGAAGCACGATCTGGAGCCGTTTATCACCGAAGAGGATATGGACAGCTTCTTCGGAGGCGCGGCGGAGCGCCTCATCGGCACTGCGTCATAGGAGGCAAGTCAGTGTCCATTAGAGAAGCGGTGCGCAAAGAGCTGGGGGCCCTAAACCGGCAGGACGTGGAGGGTGTGATGGCCTTCTACACCGATGACGTGGTGTTCGATGACATCTCCCTGCCCGAACCGCTGCGGGGTGCCGACGCGATGCGCGAATTCATGCAGGGCATGTATGCGGCGTTCCCAGATCTCCACGTGGAGTTGCGCTCGCTGTTCGGGGAGGAGAAGATCGTCGCCGCCGAGTATGACCTCATCGGCACTCACAAGGGTGAGATGGAGGGCCACGCGCCCACGGGAAAGACGTTCCGCGTGCGAGCCCTATCCGTCTACGAGTACGATGGGCGGCTGTTCACCAGGGAGACCTTTTATTGGGATTCGGCCTCCATGCTGGGGCAACTAGGCCTGGCCTAGGACGGTCGGCCCCGACCTACCTTCAGAGGAGACCCTCGGCCTGCATCTCGGTAACCACTGCCTCAAAGGCCGCCAGCGTCGCCTCGATGTCCTCTGCGCGGTGGACGCCGGAGACGAAGCCGCCGCTCAGGCCCATCAGGTCGACACCGTGGTTGAGCATCCCCCGTTTCAGCGCCAGCGCCACGCCCCGATTCATGGCGGGAGGTCTCCTCCCGGCCACCTCTAGCCACTCCACTCCATCCCTGGGCCGCGGGCAGTCCTGGCCAAGGATGATGTGGAAGTAAGAAGAGAAGCCGTAGACGCAGCCGGGCTCCTTTCGCCGTTCCAGCACCTGGTTCATTCCCCGGATCAGTTGGTCGTTGAGTACGTCCGCGTGAGCCTGGAAGCTTCCGTCAGCGGCGAGCGATAGCATCGCGCAGCCCGCAGCGGCAGATACTGGATTGGCGTTGAACGTGCCGGCGTGACCCACCCGGCGGGTCGTGTTCCACGAGGGATCGTCTCGGAATTCCATGACGTTGAGGATATCTTCTTTGCCGGCCACGGCACCACCCGGCAGACCACCGCCAAGGATCTTGGCGAGGCAGGTCAAGTCGGGCAGGATGCCGAAACGTTGCTGGGCGCCTCCGGGCGAGACTCGGAAGCCCGTTATGACCTCGTCGAAGACCAGAAGGACCTGGTAGCGCTCCGTGGCTTGCCGCAGGCCGGCAAGGAAACCGTCAGCCAAAGGCAAGGTGCCCCAGGAAGCGCCGGTGGGCTCCAGGATGACCGCTGCCACATCGTTCGTGGCGAAGGTCTCCTCCAGCAGCCGCAGGTCGTTCGCAGGGATGCTTAAGGTGTTGCTCTGGACCTCGGGTGGTACGCCTCCGGAACGGGGCCCGTACTGCTCCGTAAAGCGCGATCCCACAACAGCGTCGTACCAGCCATGAAAGTGGAAATCGAACTTTAGAATCTTATCGCGCTCGCTGAATGCCCGAGCAAGGCGCATTGCCAGCATGACGGCCTCAGTGCCAGAGCTCGTGAAGCGGACCTTCTGAGCGCTGGGCACGAGTTCCCGGATCAGTTGACTCCAGGTCAACTCCGCCACGTGGTTAGCGCCGAAATGGGTGCCTCTTGTTATCTGCTGAGATACGGCCTCTACTATAGCGGGGTAGCTGTGTCCCAGAAAAAGCGCGCCGTGCCCCATCACGTAGTCGATGATCTCATTGCCGTCCACGTCCCACTTATGGCTGCCCTCGGCCCTTTCCACGAAGATAGGGAAGGGAGGGACGTAACGAATATCGTGAGTTACCCCTGAAGGGAAGGCCCGTGCGGCTTTCTGATAAAGCTCGGCAGACCGCGGATGTCGCTTCGCATAGGTCTCCAAGATCGTGGTCATCCAGGCCTAGTCCTTGCTGGCCAGCCTCAGAGTCCGTACGTACGGAACCATGGGCATCTCCCGCGTGGATAGCAGTCCCGTCGCTCGGCTGCGGGCTATGGCGGGTACGCAGTTCACCATGATCGCCACGGTGGCCTCGTCGCCGTGGACTCCGCCGTGGATGGTGACATCGATTGGGGGTTTCCCATCGATGAAGACCTCGTCGCGCGGGTTGTGCGCACCCACTGACATCTCCAGCTCCAGGCGAACCACCTCCTGGCCGTCATGCGGGACACTAGCCACCTGAAGCACACCCGCAACCCGCCCCTCCTCCAGGACTATGCCCCCCGCCTCTATCCGTCCCCCAGCGACGACCGGCTCGATCGTTTCCATGAGATTAGCGAAAGGCCAGCCCAGGGCATCGGCAATCATGCACGCCGATTCGCCGAGGCCCACATGCCCGGTCTCGCCTGCCTCCGCCCTCTGCCGAAATTCTTCTTCGCTAATCCCAACCCCCGTCTTAAGCTGGAGCTGCCGACGCCTTTTTGAAGTGTCCACGATACGGGTAGCCCGTATGGACCGAACCTCTTGGCAGGCCGTGGTCATCGCCAGCGGCAGGGCGTCCATGAGAAAACCGGGGTTGGCCCCTGACCCCAGCACGCGGACGCCCGCCTCGCGGGCCTTAGAGTCGATCTCCTGGGCGGTGTCCGGATAGCGATGCCAGGGGAAGGACAGCTCCTCGCAGGTGGAGATGACGCTCTTCCCCGCAGAGATGATCTCAAGGATCTGCTCTCGGATCACTGGGAGGCGGGAGCCGGTGGCGTGGATGACGACATCGGCATCCGTCTCCCTAAGGACCCGGCTCGGGTCCGAATGGACCTGGATACCCAGGGAACGGCGAAGGCCTACGACCTCCCCCAGATCTTTCCCCGCCTTCTCGGGGTGGGCATCGATGGCACCCACCACCTCGATTTCGGGCCGGTTCAGGGCCAGCCGAACCAGTTCGACGCCGATCGCACCGATCCCATAGTGAATGGTGCGAACCCTTGCTTGTCTCACTATTTCCTCCGCAACGACGGTCAGATACCCGAAGACCTATGCCACCAGGGCGACACCCTATTCAGCATCAGTAATATTAAACAAACGCACAGTATTAGTAAACAGTGGCTGGACGAAGAGTGTGCGATTGGGTTCGGCTGGATACTGCGTCTCACTCTGGAGATGGTTCCCAGACGGCAGTGTCCGGCCGGAAGACTACCCAAGAGAACCAGAAATAGTCACCGTGAACCAGAGGCTCCAGCTCGGCTCCCGTGAGGAGGCCTGATACCCCTTGCCCAGCCATGTTCCAGCGGGTACCGGTCTCTCTGTCAACGATGTCACCTCCCCGGACCACGAACGTAAGGCGGCGGTCACCGAGGTCGCGACTGAAGACGGCCGTCGCCCCCACATCCCGGGAGTCTGCGATGATGTTCTTGTCCAGGGCGGAGACCGTTCCCGGCTGGAAGAAGACGGCCAGCGCGGTCCCGGCTACCTCGTCGTTGACAACGCCCACCTCCCGTAGAGCCGAGTACGGATAGGCGATGTGTGTCTCCCCCTCGGTGACGGTCACAATCCGCTCCATGAGGGGCAGCCGCTCATCGCGGTGGCCGGCGAAGAGGGGCGGTGTGGCATCGGGGTCGTCGTAGTCGGAGTAGGGATTCACTCCGTAGCGGCCGAGACGCACGTAGTCCGGGAAGCCGGTGTCCCGAGAGAGCACCGAGCCGCTCGGGTAGGCCTCCTTGAAATCGCCGTACGAGATGAGAGAGGCGGGCAGAAACTCCAGTTCAGCGCCGGTCAACTCGCCGACGATGGCCTCGCCAGTGATCTGCTGCCACCAGGACTCGGTCTGGCGGTCGTACATGACAAGGTCGCTGAAGCGGAGCTTGCCGCTAACACCGAAGTCATAGACGCTACCGGCCACGTCCCTCTCGAAAGCAACCGCGGAGTTGCAGAGAGGGCAGAAGGTGATCACCACTGGTACACCTCCAACGACATCGTTCACTACCTCATGCCAGATCAGGATCTGCAGGGGGTAGGCGCGGGCGTCGCCTGCGATCTCCAGGGCGACAACTGGCTCGCGGTCAACCAGGAATTCGTCGGCCTCGGCGAATCCGATGAACTTGGGTTCGTCGACGGCGGGGATACCGTCCTTGCCCGGTCCGCCGGGCACGATCTCATAGTACGGCACGCTGTGGGTGGAGAAGTCGGTGCTCCAGCCGTAGGTGGAGAACCGGGGGGTATCACCGCCGAGGGCCCGGTCGCCACTGGTGTCTCTATGGTTGTCGCCGCCGCAGGCGGCAGCCGCGGCGGCTGTGAGGGTGACAGCGAGTGCCACTGCGACGGCCATAGCCCGCGGCCCCGCCAGGCCGCGGCCGCGCGCCTCGGGACAGCCGCCCCGGTCAGACTGCCTCGCCCCCTCCGGCCCTTGTCCCCAATCCACAACTTCCACTCCCTGAGCAATAGTATACGGTAGCGATCCACAGACGGCCGGGCACAGGACGAAGATGGGGTAAGACCCCACGGCCCGTCGGTGCACGGCCTGACTGACAGCGGGTGCGACTGAATTCGGGCTCTGGAGGGCACGGTCGGAATAGAACCCACGGACTCCCGGATTAAAAGGTCACGGAGTCCTTCCTCACGCTCTCGTGGCCTCCTGTATGAGTTCGTGAAACAGCGCCGTCGTCTCCGGGAGCGGCTGCGCCTTCTCGTCCTCCAGCTCTCGCCGAAGCGACTCGGTCAGCACCTTGTACACATTGCGGGCGCCCTTCACGTCGCCTAGTCTGCTGTAGCAGCGCATCAAGCCGCGAGCGGCCTCCTCGTCGATGGGATCGCTCGCCAGGATGGCGCGGTACAGGTGCATGGTCTTTTCGACATCGCGGCAGTCGACCGCCAGCCGTGCCGCTTGATGGGTGACAGCGAGAAATCGCCGCTGATACTCGCGACGGTACGCCTCAGCCCGCTCGAACGGCTCGTTCCCCAGGAAGTCGCCCTGGTAGAATGCCAGCGCCCGCTCGTATTCCGCCAGCGCCTCGAGACCTTCCAGGGCCTCGGCTCGCCGGAGGTGCGCGTCGAACGCGTCGACGTGCACCCGCAACACGCCACTTCGCAGGTGGTAGCGCTGGCCAGAGGTCACGAATGGCTGAACGTCGGCTGTTGGCAGCGCACTTTTCATGGCCCGCCGCAGGTAGTAGGCCGCGTTGGAGGGGAGGTGCTGCACCTGGGTCGGCTCCCCGTCCGGCCAGAGCGCCTCCGCCACCTCATCCCGCAGCACCGGTGTGCCGCCGCGCGCGATGAGGTAGGCGAGCAACTCACGTGCCTTCAGCCCCCATCTCCGCCGGCGCAATGAGTACGCAAATGGGCGTTATCGTACTCTAAATAATGCGGAACAAAGGTGGCGGGATGAGCGCCCGTGGCCCTGGTCGGGCGAAGCGCACAGCCGGCCAGTCAACTTCCAGACGGCGTGGCGAACTGGAGGTCAAGGTCACCGCAGATGAGATTGTGGCGGCGGCGATTAACGCGGCGCAGAACGGCTGGCCCCTGGAAGCCCTGGGACATCACTGGATGAAACCCAACGCAGCCACACAGAGGATGATGGAGCAGATATACAAGCAAATTCTGGAGGCCAACCGGCTCGCGGTCGAGAAGCGTCTGGCGAACCAGGGTCGATAATCAGGTTGCCCCGTTCCGTCGGAGCCGACACACCCCCGCCGCGGTGATGGCGCGCCTGGGCTGGGCAGGTGTCAACGGGGGGCTGGTGGCCTGCGTGTGCCGGTCGTCTCCCCTGGGCGCGGTTTGGGGCAGCCCGGTAGAGTCGCGCTCGTGCTAGCGGGCATCAGAGCTGGATCTCCAGCCCTTCCATCGTCAGGAAGTCGTCCAGCGCCCTGCGGTAGAAGCGCTGGCCCGGCCGCACCATGATGAAGCCGTCCTTGATCGTGTCACCGTCCCTAGAGGAGTCCATCAGCATCAGCTCACGGGGCAGCTTGAGCGGGCCGTCCCTTGTCCTCAGGACGCCACCCTTGACCCGGAAGTCTTTCGTGAGCTCTCCGACCGGCTCTCCTGTGTCTATCTGTATCACTCTCATCAGATCCCTCGCGTACCGAAGTGCCTGGTCAGAATACGCCAGGCGGCCGGGTCTCGGACCTCGCCCTCGTCCTTACCCATTGCTCGCCTTCTTTCCGCCCCTGCGCCGTTGTAGCTTGCGGCTGATGCCCTGCAGCCGCGCGACCAAGTTGGCTATCTTCTGGACCGACAGGTCGAGCTCCGTCTCCAGAGCCGCCGTCAGGGTCCCAGGCATTTCGTCCTCCATCTTCTCTAGCCGGACCGCCTCATCGATCGCACGGTCGATCACAGACCGGAACGTCCGAGCCGCCTTCACTTGCTCCTCCGACAGCTCAAAGCCCTCTATCAAGAGCTGCTGGTTCTCGTCCGCGAAGATGGCTTCAATTAGGCCCATCTGCTCCTGCTGTGTCATGGGCTCCTTGACCAACTCTCGCAGGAACCGCATCTGGCCGTTCGCAGTCAACCGGGCCACCCGCCACCCCATGCTCCCCGTCATCGTCCCCTGCGTCACCAGCCAGATCACCTTGTCGATCGCCTTCTCACGGAACTCCACCTTCCAGTCGACCTGCATGACCGGCAGGCCGACCCTCTCGGCGATATCCGTGGTGGTCAAGCCAACAGCCATCAGCTTGATGTAGTGGTCGGCCTCTTCGACCACGGTCAGGTCCTCGCGGCAGAGGTTCTCCACGAGCGATAGTATGGCGAGCGTGACGTCGTCGACGTCGTCGCGGATGATGGCGGGGATGGTGGAGCAGCCGGCGAGGCGGGACGCCCGTGTGCGGCGCTCACCGGCCACCAGCTCGTAGGTGCCGTCCGACTTCGGCCTGACAATGACAGGCTCTACCACGCCGTTCTGGCGGATCGAGCGGGCGAGGTCCTCCAGGCCTTCCTCGCCGAACGCCTTCCGGGGCTGGTCGGGGTTCGCGACAAGCAGCGTCAGGTCTAGCTCTACTACCTCACTCATGACCGCCACCGATCGTGGCGCGACCGCCACTCCTGGTTGCGTAGGCGACTCAACTCGCATGGAGGCAGGAGCATTGTGTTGTACCCCGCATCGCCATAGTCGAGCTGGAACAGGTTCACTTCGGCGGCTTGCCGCTCGCGTTGGCCCCGCTGCTTCGCCATTGCGATACGGTTCTGCCACCGTCGGAATGGGTCCGGCGTGTCACGCCCCGTCATCGTCCTGGCCGGTCAGCAGCTTGCCGGCCCGCTGGCGGTACCGGTTGCCTCCCAGCTCGCCCTCCAGCCTGGCTCCCTCTTCCCACCAGTGGGTGAGACCGCGCTTCATCCTGCGGCCCCGGTCTGTGTGCATGTCCAGCGCAAAGTCGGGGATCTCGCGTCGCGCGTCGTTCTGTGCGCCACCGTTGAGGCGAGGCTGCGCCTTGCGCTCCTCAGTGACCACGATCGCGAAATCGGATGCCTCTCGGTTCTTGGGTGACCGGCACAGGTACAGGACGGCGAAGCCGAGCACATCCGCGTCCACCGACTTCGACGCCGAGTTCTTTCGGATGGTCTCGTAGCTCTGCCACAGCGAGTTGACCAGGACGGAGGCCATCGGGTTCGCCATACCGATATCCTCGGCGGCGGTGACGGCAAGCCGCTTCCAGACGTACATCATGAACTCGGTCTCGAGCTCCAGCGCCCAGTAGAGGGCTTCCTCTTCCATCCCACGGCGGATGCACTTCTGTAGGGCGGACGCGCACTCGTCCATCGGGTATTTGCCTTTGGTCCTCAATTCGTACGGCTTGCCCACCAGTTCCTCCGTTGTATCCTTCCTTCTGTAGTTTAAGTATAGCATGACTACAGACCGATTACAATAGACTGACAGGCTCCAGAAGGGATTGGCAATCCGTCCAACTGTTGGACTACTTACGACCTTACCCTTGGGAGCCCCGTAGGCCTTGGGAACAGCTAACCGACCAGCCATCAGACTTCCGAACCACCAATTCGCTCCGCTACGTCTACAGGCATCCGCCAACGTCCCTCAGGCTATCTGATTGGGCCACTTTCGCCGTCCTTTCGTCCGCCGATGGTTGCTGTCATCCGCCCAGGTTGCTGTCAGTGTTGCTGTCAACTGTCGAATCTCAGATTGAGTCTGTGAATGAGCTTTGAAGGGGTTGATCTCGCATCACGGCGGAGCGAATTGGGGCCGGCACGGCGGCCGAAGCTTGTGAGATTTCGGCGCAGCCGCGCCTGAGCGATGGCTAGCCTGGCAGACACGCTAGGGGAGAGGCTGGTCGGGTCATTACCGACGGTGCACTAACCACACTTAGTGTCAACTGAGTGAGACGGCCGGGCTGAGTTTGAATCCCCCGTGCTTATTGCCTATGCTGTGTGCGCAATGACCGAATTGGCGACGAAACCACTTCTGCGACTTGCCGATGCTGTCTCCTGGCTTGACCGCTGGCGCTGGGCTGGCGAGCAGCCCGAAAATGTGGCCCTGCGAATCGTGCCGGAGGCGGCTGCCCAAGATCGGATCTTGACCCATTGGATAGCGTACATCACGGACAGGATGAGACCGTGGGAAGATGTGTGGTATCGCGGAGCGCTCCACCTATCCCGGATGGCAACCGACTACTCTAGCGAGAAGCCCGCGCTCGAGGATGTGGACGTCTTCTTAGAGCGTTATCGGGAGGCGTCTCCTGACTACAAGATGCGCGCCTGGAAGATACCAGGCTCGACCGAAGGCGGCTACAGATGCCGATTTCCTGATGACGATGTGTCGATCTACCGCACGTTGCGCATCCTGACCCACATGGAATGGTCCTTGGTCAACTTCCTTGGCCGGGCAGCGAGGGACTTGCGAGCGGATCGTCAAGGCCTTCGCAAGATTGCCCACCGGCTTGACATATTGACGTATAGGCTTGACCTGCCAGAAGATCGAGCGATCGGGCTCCTGACAAACGAATCAGCGCTGAATCGGGACTTTGAAGCATGGACGCGCCGGGCGACAGAAGGAAAGAAGAGGTTATGGGCAGCCCTGCGCGACTATCGAAAGCCCGGGACTATGTGGAACGCGTACCTGAGCCAGTGTGGCCTCACCTGGCCGCGGGACAACTTCGAGCTTTGGCAGCTTGAACTCCCGGGCGATGTGTGGAATAGTCGCTTTTTTGAGCAACTCGTCCGTCCTCTCGCGGAGGCCGCCGGCATTTCCACGAAGGGCAGCAGCGGCACCGTGGCGCGACGGATATGCGAGGCTGTGCGAGACAACGACCCGGATAGCGAATTCTACCCGGAGCAGTTCGACG
>CAZYOV010000005.1:0-50180 GCA_964649215.1 uncultured Dehalococcoidia bacterium | reverse complement strand
ATCCCTGTCTCGGCCAGCAGGCGGTGGCTGCGGTAGGCGCGATTGTGCGCCTGGGTTGGGCGGGTGTCAACGGGCTTGAGGTCGGCGAGTCGATGTGTGGACTGACTACTCCGACCTGTGTGTGTCTGTGTGTTAATCTGTGGCCACTATGGTCGGCGATGACCCTCTCCTGCGCTGGCGGGACGAGTTCCCGATCCTCCTCCGCTATACGTACCTGATTTCGAACTCCCTGGGCGCCATGCCGCGAGGGGCGTACGATTCTCTCCACCAGTACGCCGACGAATGGGCCTCCGAGGGCGTCACCGCCTGGCACCATTGGCTCCCGGAGGTTGGTCGCTTCGGCGATGAGATCGGTCGCCTCTTCGGCGCCCCGCCTGGCACCGTCATCCTCCACCAGAACATCTCTGCGCTCCAGGCTATCCTCGCCTCCGCCCTCGACTTCCCGCCCGAACGCCCCGAGGTCCTCCTCTGCCAGTATGACTTTCCCACCGTCCACTACTTCTGGCTCGAACAGGCCCGCCGTGGCGCCCGGCCCGTCCTTGTTCGCGGCGGCGATTCCGTCCATCCGCCTGTCGATGAACTCATCGATCACATCTCCCCTAGCACACGTGTCGTAGCCCTGTCCCATGTCTTCTACGGCAGCTCTTACCGCATCCCCTTAGAGCCCCTCGTCCGCCGCGCCCACGAGTGTGGCGCCCTAGTATTCTTGGACGCCTTTCACTCCGTCGGTGTCCTCCCCTTCAATGTCGAGGAAGCCGACGTCGACGTCCTGTTCGGCGGCTGCCTGAAGTGGCTCTGCGGTGGACCTGGGGCCGCATTCGTGTACGTCAAACGCTCCCTCATGCCCCACCTTCGGCCCGCCGACACCGGCTGGCTCTCCCACCGTGACCCCTTCTCCTTCGCCGAGGGCCCGATCGACCTAGCCGACGATGCGTACCGCTTCCTGGGCGGTACCCCCTCCATTCCCGCCCTCTACGCGGCCCGCGAAGGCGTCCGTATCATCAGCGAGGTGGGCACTGCGCCGGTTCGCCAGAAGTCCCTCCGCCAAACCTCCCTTCTAATCACCCTCGCGCTTGAGGCGGGCCTCAGCGTTAACACTCCTCGCAATCCTGAGCAGCGCGGCGGCACCGTGACGGTAGATTTCCCCAACGCCCAAACCGTTGCAGAGACGCTCATCGAGAGGGGCTTTCTTATCGACTACCGTCCCGGTATCGGCATCCGCATCGCCCCCACTTCTACACCAGCGACGCCGAATGCGAGGCTGTCATCCGCGAGATCGCCTCTGCGCGGCCGGCTGTTTAGCCGCAGAGACGTGCTCGCGTGCGATGAGAGCGACGTTCGTTTGGGAGAATGGCGAGGTCTCCGGCGCTTGGCACGGCCAAAAGGGCGGGGCCAGCGCCGCCTTGGTCCTCGCCCAGGGCGCTGCCTACAACATGAACTCTCCGTTTCTGATCCAGGTCGCCGAGGGCCTGGCGGAGCGCGGCGTCGCAGTTGTCCGGTTCAACTTTCCTTACGCGGAGGCTGGGAGAGGTAGACCTGATCCGCAGCCGCGGCTAGAGGCGTGCTACCGGGCTGTCGCGACTGCCGTTGGCGAGGAGGTTCCAAAGCTCTTCTTGGGAGGGAAGTCGATGGGTGGCCGGATCGCCTCGCACATCGTGGCTGATGGGTTTCCCGCCGCCGGGCTCGTCTTTTTCGGCTACCCGCTACATCCTCCTGGGAAGCCCGAACGCATTCGTGATGCCCACCTGAAGCAGGTGAGGGCGCCGATGTTGTTCTTGCAGGGCACACGGGACGCATTTGCGAGCCCAGACTTGCTCCACCGCACGATTGCGGCTCTGCCCACTGCGAGTCTGGTCGAGATCGAACGCGGCGACCACTCGTTCAAGGTCCCGGGCCGGGCGCCTACGGCAGTCATGGAGGAACTCATCGAGGCGGTTGCTCGGTTCATTACTGAGGATGCACAGTAAGGCAGAATTAGTGTCCGCGGTCTGGCCCGAGGGAGGATGTACACTACGGGCGGAATGTCACGATCTGACGACCGCCTGCGGATCGTCATCGATACCAGTGTGCTCGTCGCCGCCTTGACGAACCCAAGCGGGAGAGCAGCGCAAATAGTCGATGCGTGTCTGGAAGGGCGTCTTGAAGTGGTCTGTTCGGAGGCCACACTTCGGGAAGCAGAACTGGTTATTGACTCGCATTGGCTGAGGCGCCTCGCGCCTACCGGCCGGATAGACAAGATACTGAAGTACTTCCGGACGCGGTCGATTCTGGTACAGGGAGCGCCGATCAAGGGCCTACCTCTCAAGGACGAGGGTGACCGGCGGCTCGTGGAGGCGGCGGTGGAAGGTGGCGCCACCTATCTGGTGACTGCTGACGCCGAGCTGCTGAGGTATCGAGGCCATGGCGGCACGGAATTCGTTACTGCGACGCAGCTCATTCAGAGCCTGCCTTTGGAAGGCACGGCCACCGACCGGGACGACTGACACCAAGTTCCCAAAGATTCAATTGTCGGACAGCGCTGTCTGAGGCGGCGGGCCCCGAGGCGTTCGTATCAAAAGACAGGAACGGGCTTGCGGGTTCGGCGCACACGAGCATCTTACTCTTAGTCCAGTGGTGGGTGCAGGGGCTTGCCTGCTGCCAAGGAAATGGCAGCGACGCGTACCATGAGCCTGCTGAAGTTATCAGGCGTTAGAGACTGAGAACCGTCTGATAGGGCGTGGTCGGGATCGGGGTGGACCTCGATGATCAGGCCGTCCGCGCCGGCACCGACAGCGGCGATGGCCACGGGCTCGACAAGGTACCACTTGCCGGTGGCATGGCTGGGGTCGCCGATGATGGGCAGGTGGCTAAGGTGTTTCACCAGAGGGATGGCACTGATGTCGAACGTGAAGCGCGTGCCAGTTTCGTGGCTGGATGGCCACGAGCTACTCCTGCCACCCTCAGCCGCACCTGATTGTAGAAAGCACGGTTATACACGCTCCGCCGCTAGTTGATAGATTAGAGATCTCGCGGGCGCTTCCGGGCGGGCGCACAGCGGTGTAGCATGTGGCTGATGGTCCGCGGCATCCGCCGGACCGCTCCGGAGTTTTTGGCTAAAGGCTATGGTCGACGAACGACGCATACTCCTTCCCGATGACGAGGCAGTCATGTCTCTAGCCGAATACCGCGAGCGAGGCGGGCTGCGGGCGTACGAGAAAGCCCTAAAGAGCGAACCCCTCGACGTAGTCGGGATGATCCGGCAGGCAAACCTGCGGGGGCGCGGCGGTGCTGGCTTCCCTACCGCCATCAAGTGGCAGGGCGTAGCCAGCAGCCCGGCAGATCGCAAGTTCGGCTGCTGCAACGGCGCCGAAGGCGAACCCGGTACGTTCAAGGACCGCTACCTCATGCGCAAGAACCCCTACCAGATCATCGAAGGGCTGGCTATCGCCGCCCACGCTATCGGTGCCCAGCGCGCCTACATGTGCCTGAAGCGTGACTTCGAGCCGGAGGTGCGGGCGATGCAGCGGGCCTTGGATCAGCTCAGCGCCGAGAGCTCGATGGCCGACGATATAGAGCTTGTCCTCGGACCGGACGAGTACCTGTTCGGCGAGGAGAAGGCGCTCCTAGAGGTTATCGAGGGCGGTCTGCCGCTGCCGCGTGTATTTCCGCCCTATATTCACGGCCTCTTCGCCGGGACTTACGGTGGCCCAAGCGACACCCAGAACAACCCCACCGTCGTCAACAACGTGGAGACCCTCTCACATGTGCCTCACATCATCAACAACGGGCCGGAGTGGTTCCGCTCCTTCGGCACCGAAGAGACTCCGGGCACGATGGTGTTCACCGTGTCCGGCGACGTTCAGCGGCCCATCGTGCGAGAGCTGCCGCTGGGCCTCACGCTGCGCGAGCTCATCTTTGAGGTAGCGAGCGGGTGGGCCGCACCCCCACCGCCGCATACAAGCGGTCTTTCCAGGGGTCGCCAACGCCCTCATCACTGAGGATATGCTCGACACGCCGCTGGGCTTCGACTCCATGAAGAAGGCCGGCTCCGCCCTCGGCTCCGGGGGCTATATCGTCTACGACGATACGGCCTGCATGGTGAGAGTCGCCTACAACTTCGCCCGCTTTCTCCACATCGAGTCCTGCAACCAGTGCCCGCCCTGCAAGATCGGCTCCCGGGAGATCTTACAGCGACTGGAGAGGCTCGTTGCTGGACAGGGAGGGCGCCACGATGCTGACGCCATCCTGGAAACGACTACGTGGGTGGAGAACGGACAGCGTTGCTATCTGGCTACCTCGACGGCGTTGGTGATCTCCAGCCTTGTCCAGGCCTTTCCCCATGAGTTTGACGCCCACGTCGACGGCACCTGTGACCGCACCAGGGAGCTAATCCTGCCGAAGATGACGGACTACGTGGAAGGCGAGGGCTTCACCTACGACCGTCGCTACATCCGCAAGCAGCCAGACTGGTCATACGCCGAGGTTTAGCCGCGCTGCGAACAGCTCCGCCGCAGCCTCATCGCCTTCCCCCTGCCACCTCACCTCGAACAGCCGCACCCGATCCCCGTGTCTGAGACATATGGACTCTCCTGAGATCGGGTTACCCAGTCTTGGAGAAGACGAATAGCTCGATCCCATCCGGGTCAACTAGACGAAAGCTACGGTGACCCCATTTCTGGTCGGTTAACGGCTCTTTAACGGGGAGTCCCTTTTCAAGAACCCGCCGATACCAAGCGTCCACATCGTCGGTCTCAACGACTATCCATGTCCCTTGCGGCGACGCCTCTGCTGTCAGCCAATCGGAGCCAGGCACCTCGCAGCACCACAATATCAGGTAGGATACTCGCTGCGGATGGCGCGCGGCGAGGGCGATGGCCACAGGCCCAGAGTCGGCTGCAGCCATCAGATCGAACGTCCTCAGGTCCAAACGATCCACTACGGCCTTGGACACAACATTGCTGCCGTGGCGCACATCAGGCCGACCTGAGCCTACGTACCTCAGGTCTCGCGACGCCGTCATCTCGACGCTCCGCTTTCGGCCGTCGCTGCCGTCGCACGATCCACGTTGAACGCACTGACACTAAGTGTGGTTAGTGTTCCCTCCGGTGTGACTAGACTGAGGACGGTGCAGAAAAGCACTGTGCAACGGCGTCGGCATGCGACGAATCGAGATCGAGTGGCAGGCACTTCGCTTTCGTGCTCGTTCTTAAGGCAGCCCAAGGGTATACTGCCGGTTGAAGGCAGTCCCATCAATGTCTCCGAGCCGGGCCAACCGGCGCCGCTTGAGGGGGTGGTGCCTATCGGTAGCCTGTTCACTTAGGCCGCATAACTCGCGGCTAAGCCGCATCAGCGGCTAGGTTTCGCAGACAGGGCGCAAAGCCGCAGAGCAGCGTACTAACTCCGGAGCCGGGTGCGCAGGCTACAGTTCTGCTGGGGCGATCTCTAAATGTTTAGAGTCTCAGCATTTGCCGCCATTTTGTCGCCCAACTCGGCGACAAGCCCCGGGACGAGGCGTGTCAGGACGGGGCGAAGGTGACAGTTTTCAGATACGAAACTGGCACCACCATGGTGGGTTCGACTCCCATGCACTCCCGCCAGATAGGCTGACAGCTTGACGCGGCTAGCCGCGCCGCATGAAAATGGTGCTCGTGCTACTTTCGCATTAGCCGGGAACACTCGATGGTGGCAGAAAGACCCTTCCTCAGTCACCAGTGGAACGGCAAGGCCCTCGTAACCCGTATCGCCGAGGGACTCGCCGGTCATGGTATGGAGCCGATCCTAGACATCTGGGAGTTTGTGCCTGGGGAATCCCTCAGGAGGGCGATAAATTCAGGAATTGAATCCTCCACCGCCTTCATTCTCTTATGGTCGAAGGATTCAGCGAAGTCCGACAATGTCGAATACGAACGCGAACTCGGGCTTACAGAACTACGGAAGCGAGATGATTACCGGGTGATTTGCGTCAGACTTGACGACACACCGCTGCCTACTGAGCACTCTTTCCGGCTATATCTTGATTGGCGGAAAGGACAGAGAAGGGGCATCACCTTTGATCGGAAAGTAACATATCTGGCACGAGCCATTCGCGGGGTACCACTCCAAGAGAAGCCTTGGCCTGGCACAACTACCTTGGCATCTACTACTGACCCCGCAGTGGAAGAGATCACATCCAAGATCATCAGGCGCGAGAGACTAGTTGTCGTCTGCAGGCACCCTGTTGACCTAAACCCCATTACTGGCAGGAATCTTTCACCCTCACCGTTCTTTGATGAGCTTTTATCCGCAGTATCAGAGACGAACGCAGTTGTTGTCCTGGACTATGACGAGGACAGGCTGATCAACTGAACGCCGTTCACATACATACCTAGCTACCGGCTCGCGAAGCTAGCAGTAGAGTCACCAGCCTTCGCTCAGTTCCGTCAGCCGTTAGAGACCGCGCTTCGGGCATATGACGCTCCTTTCGACAGTGAGTTGAGGAAGCAATCGGATCCTTGGCGTGAGGATGGTGGTGCTATCTTTTTCGCGAAGGTCGCGGAATCGATCGGAAGACCAGTTCTGGCCCTGCTGCGCAACGTGCACTGGGAGCCAGACGGCCAGGGGGAGCAGACCTATGTGTTCGCTGACGAGTTGCCTGCTCTTCGTGAAGGCCTCTCGGTGGTCTCGGATGTATGGCCTGAGGACGATTGGTCAAAGGCTGCGAGGCTCTTTGACTACGTCATCGATGAGATGGGTGGAAACAGAAAACTCATCGCCACTTAAGGTTGCCGCGATCGCGGTCAACTATTGACGGTGTGCTCATCACCGCGTGAAAGGTGATGCCTGAAGCCTAGCTCTCGGACCCGTTTCTGCACCGCGAGGATCTGATTCTTCGTGGCACCGGCCTCCAATACAACGATCATGGCGATGAGCGACTACTCATATCGCCCAGCGACACAAGCAAGGGTACTGCACCAAGCGGACGATAGGCTACTTTCGGCCCATAACTGCGTGATCCGACACGGTCCCGACCTTGCGATCATCACAGCGATCGGCGCATGCAGGTCGGCAGCGGGTGCATCCGGGACGCTCACGAGCCGTGAACCTGGCGGACACCAAGTGCCGTTAGTCTCGCCATCAGCTCCGAACGCGGGGTATCCAATGGGGTATCATATTTAGGTGGAGCGCTGAAATGACGCGTCGGAACCAACAAGCTAGCGGTCGGTCGATCGCTGTCTTCTATGAACATCCTGAGTGGTTCAAACCGCTCTTCGCTGAACTGGACCGGAGAGCGGTGAGCTATGATTCCCTGCTAGCTTACGATCACAGCTTCAACCCAGGCGAGCGCGACAGCCCGTACGCGCTCATCGTCAACCGCATGAGCCCCTCGGCTTACACGCGCGGCCACACCCAAGCTATCTTCTACACTCTGCAATACCTTGCCTATCTGAAGGAGATCGGCGCCAACGTCCTGAACGGCTATGACGCCTATGTTTACGAATTTTCCAAGGCACAGCAGCTCGGCCTGCTACATCGCTTGGGCCTACGGTATCCACGCGCTCGAGTGATCAATGATCCATCACAGGCGCCCACGGCCGCCAGAGAGCTGACCTTCCCGGTCATCCTTAAGCCCAACATCGGCGGGGCCGGGGCCAAGATCGTGAAGTTCGATTCGTTGGACGAACTGAGAGACACCGCCGAGCGCGGCGAACTCGACTTGGGGATCGACCACACCGCGCTGGTGCAAGAATACTTGCCGGCGGAGGGGGACAGCATCGTGCGGGTCGAGATCCTGGGAGGCGAATACCTGTACGCCATCCGCTTGTTCCTCAGTCCTGGAGAATTCAACCTCTGCCCGGCCGACTATTGCCAGCCACCTGATCCTGGACAGCAAGGCAGCGCGGGTGGCCTGGCCGATGGCGTGTCCGGGAGGGGTGTTCCGGTGGAAGGGTTCACGCCGCCCGCCCACGTCATCGCCGACGCGAAGCGCATTATGACTGCTGCCAACATAGAAGTGGGTGGGGTGGAGTATCTCGTCAACGCGCGAGACGGGCAGGTGTTCTATTACGACATCAACGCCCTGTCTAACTTCGTGGCCAATGCGCCGCAGGTCGTCGGCTTCGATCCATTTCCACGACTGGTGGATTACCTGCTGGATCGAGCCGGCCTCACAGAGTTGGTGGGGGCCTGATAAGAAAACTGAGCGGCGTCCGTTGTATCCGCGAGAGGGCCGCGGGAGAGTAACAGACTAAGACTTCTATAGTGTCAGAAGTCGGCGTAACCCGATCATTGTTGGGTGATCCAATGTCCCCGGGAAATGCCGCCGGAGCCTCAGCCCGAGAAGCCTGAGCCTGCAGCCCAGGGTGAACGATAGAGTGACGGTCTCCTGTTAGCGGCCTGCTTGCCGTGATTTCCTTGTGCTCGTAGGGGATGATATAGTACCCGACGCGGATGCCAGACGCGGCCCGCACCCACGGTTCAACAGATAGACGAAGGCCGTAGACCGGGAGGATTTATGCCAACCAGGAAGTATGACGTCATCGTCGCCGGCGGAGGGACAGGTAGGGACATCGTCCTGGCTGCTGAGGCACAGGGCCTTAAGGTAGCTCTGATAGAGAAGGGACCGATAGGTGGTACGTGTCACAACCGTGGTTGCATGCCTTCGAAGATGCTCATCCACAGTGCCAACGTGGCTGAAACCGTCAGGAGTGGTGAGCGATTCGGGATCAGGGCTGAGATAGGGCACATCGACTTTCCTTCTATCGTGAAGAACGTGTTCGCCGTCTTGGACGAGGAGACGAGGGAGCGAGAAGAGGCTTTACGGGACTCCTCTAACGTCACGTTCTATCAGACTGAGGGAAAATTCATCGGCCCTAAGACGATGCGGGTTGGGGAGGAGGAGATCACAGCGGACAAGGTCTTCATCTTTGGCGGCACCAGACCTACGGCTCCAAGAGTAAAAGGGCTGGAAACCGTCCCTTACATGACGAGCGATGAAGCGCTCCATTTGGAAGGACTGCCCAGGCGTCTGGCGATTATAGGCGGCGGCTACGTTGCGGCTGAGCTCGCCCACTTCTTTGGCTCACTGGGCACGGAGATAACAGTTCTTGTTCGGGGAGAACGGCTTCTCGACCAGGAGGACAGCGAGATCTCTGGATGGTTCTCACGTGAATTTTCAGCGAGGTACAGGACGCTCTTTAATACGGAGGCAGAAGAGCTCTCCCGGAACGGCAGCGATATTGAGATAAAGCTCAGAGCTAGCGAGAGGACAGCTGTGGCCGATCAGATTCTCTTTGCCACAGGTAGAAAGCCCAACACTGATATCTGGGATGTCCCGGCGACGGGCGTTGAACTGGACGAGAAAGGATTCATCAAGGTCAACGAGTACCTTGAAACGAACGTCGAGGGCGTGTGGGCTCTTGGCGACATCGTGGGGAATATGACTCTCAAACACGTTGCCGTCCGACAGGCCAGGCACGTTATACGAAACATCTTCTTCAGTGAGAGAAGGCCGATGCGCTACGACGCGATTCCCCATGCGGTATTCAGTTCGCCGCAGGTAGCGGGCGTGGGAAAGACGGAGGATGAGGTGAAGAAGGAGAACGCCCGCTACAAAGTAGGGAGGTACGAGTTCAAGAATACGGGCATGGGTATGGCGCTGAAGGAAAACGGACTGGTGAAGGTGCTGGCGAGCGAGACGGATGACCTTCTCGGATGCCACATCGTTGGGCCGGATGCCTCCTGCCTCATCCAAGAGCCCGTGGTGGCTATGACTACGACAGGGAAGCTGGACGCTGTGATCGATGCTGTTCACGCTCACCCTGCGCTACCCCAGGTCGTCGAAGAAGCCTTCAAGTCGGCAAAGGCAGCCACGGTTTGAGAGGGGAGGCGAGATGCCAACGAGAATTAGTATTGTTGCGCTGTCCGAGCCTCAGCCGTCTCTGCGTCCTGAGTGGCAAGCGCTTGAACACGCCCACCAGGGGGCGTAGAATGGGCTGCTACCAGCCCGCTCATCCATGAGCGCACCGTGTTCGTAGCAACTACTGGCGATCGCAAAGTCCAGTGGAGCTAGAAGGGAAGAACGGAGGCCGCCCATGGTGACCAATTCCGTGCGCCTCACAGAGCTGGCGGCCCGCGCTGGATGCGCCGCCAAGACCGGGGCAGAAGACCTGTCCAAAGTCGTTGAGTACCTGGCCGGACTGCAAAACGGCCAGCCACTCGGCCTCTTGGTTGGCCTGGCGGCGCCGGACGATGCCACCGTCTACAAGCTTAGCGACGAGCAGGCCGTGGTGCTCACGGTGGACTTCTTCGCTCCCCTGGTAGACGATCCCTACCAGTACGGCGCCCTGGCGGCGGCGAACGCTATGAGCGACATCTACGCGATGGGAGCGGAGGTTACGCTCGCCCTGAACATCGCCGCCTTCCCGGATGATCTGGGGCCGGACGTGGTGGCCGAGATCCTGCGCGGCGGCGCCGACAAGGTGGCAGAGGCCGGGGCGGTGATCGCCGGCGGACACACGATCATAGACTCCGAGCCCAAGTACGGGCTCTGCGTGATGGGGCTGATCCACCCGGAGCAGATATACACCAAGGCAGGCACACGGCCCGGCGACCTGCTTTACCTCAGCAAGCCGCTGGGCACGGGGATCGTGACGACAGCGGCCAAGTTCGAAGAGGCGGAGCCGCAGCACCTCGAGGCCGCGGTCAGCAGCATGACGCTGCTCAACCGCTGCGCCTCGCACGTCGTTCGGGAGGTGGGGGCGCACGCCATGACCGATATCACCGGGTTCGGGATCCTGGGGCACGGCTACGAGATGGCGGCAGCGGGCGGCGTTGAGGTACGGTTCTTCGCTTCGGCGATCCCTGCCCTGCCGGGGGCGCTCGAGTACGCGTACCGAGGTATCATAACCGGAGGAGCCGCACGCAATCGTAAGTACCTCCAGGGTAAGGTCAGCATCTCGCAGGAGATAACGGAGGAGCTCGCGCACCTGCTCTACGACCCGCAGACCTCCGGCGGGCTACTGTTCGCGGTGCCGGAGGAGAGGGCCGCCGCGGTGGAGAGCGGCTTCGCCAGAGAGGGGTTGCCTGTCTGGCGCGTAGGCGAGATCACGAAAGGCCAGGGCGTCACCGTCGCTCCCTGATCCGATGTCGACCGCGAAGCCGGAGTTCGGCATGATCCATGGGCGCTTCCAGCCGTTTCACAACGGGCACCTGGAGTACCTGCGGGCGGCGGTAGAGCGCTGCGAGAATCTAGTCATCGGCATCACGAATGCCGACCCGACACAGATATCCGAGGAGGCGACCAGCGAGCACCGCCACCTGCCGGAGTCCAATCCGTTCACCTTCTTCCAGCGATCTGTCATGATCCGCGAGCTGCTCATCGAGGAGGGTATCCCGCTGGAGCGCTCGCTGATCATCCCGTTCCCGGTACACTCCCCGGAGAGGTGGCGGTACTACCTGCCGCCAAACGTGGTCCATTTCTTGCGGGTGTTCTCCCCCTGGGAGCAGGCGAAGGTGGACCGTCTGCGCCAGCAGGGCTATGCGGTAGAGGTGCTGCACCCGGGAGTATCCAAGGCCGTCGAGGCGACGGAGGTGCGGCGGCGGATGGCGGACGGCAAGGGTTGGGAGGAGCTGGTGCCACCGTCCGTTGCCAGGGTCATTCACCGCATGCAGCAGGGGCGCTAGCCCGACGTGCGGATTCTCCTGATCATCTTCGACGGTCTGGCTGACCGGCCGGCCCCGGAACTGGATGGCAAGACTCCCCTGGAGGCGGCTCGCACTCCGAACCTGGACCGGCTCGCGGCGCAGGGCATCAACGGACTGTTCCATCCCAAGGGCCCCGGCTATCCGCTCGGCAGCCCGCTGGCGCTGCACCTGATGTTCGGTTACCCGGAGGAGGAGTTCCCGGACCGGGGCCCTCTGCTCGCTGCCGCGCGAGGTCTCGAGATACCCGCTGGGGCGGTCGTGCTGGCGGCGCGGTTCGCCTCCACGGTGCGCGAAGAGGACGGCCGGCTGCGGCTGGTGGAGCGGTTCATCCGGGACCGCGAGGAGGCGTGCGAGAGGCTGTCGGAGACGATCGCCGGGCTTGAGGTGGACGGGCTTAGCTTCCGGTACTGCTACAGCGGAATGGGCGACGGCATTCTGCTCATAGAGGGCGGCGCCTCCTACGAGGTGACGGACACCGATCCCCTTGGTCTGGACTTGCCGGTTCTGCGGGCGAGACCGCGCGCCGAGGCCGGGGATCCCGTTCTGACGCAGCGGACGGCGGACTCCCTCAACCGCTATCTGACCTGGGCGCACGGTCGGTTAAGGTCGCGGCCGATATCCAAGGGAGAAGATGCGCCACCGATCAACTGCCTGATCACCAAATGGGCCGGACCCAAACCGTCATACGAGCCGTTCGCCGAGCGCTGGGGCATGCGCGCCGCCAGCCTCCCCGACGAAGAGGTCGTGTCCGGCCTGATGATCGAGACGGGGTTTCGCCTGGAGCAGATCGTGGAAGAGGACCCCGAGGGCGACCTGCGGCGCCGCCTAGGGCGCGCCCGCGAGCTTCTCTCGGAGGGCTTCGAGTTCGTTCACCTGCACTCCAAGTATCCGGACCCGATGTCGCACGATAACGAGCCGCTGCGCGTGCGCGAGGCGATAGAGGCGCTGGACAGGGGGATGGGTTACTACTGGCAGGAGATCGGCGGCGATCCAGACCTCATCACCGTGGTCACGACGGACCACACCACCCCTTCTGTGTGGGCTCATCACGCACGGGGAGAGTTCTCCGACCAGCACGGCGGCGAGAGCGTGCCCATCGCCATCCGCGGCGGGAATGTACTTGTGGACTCCGTGGCGGAGTTCGGCGAGAGGGCGGCGGCGAGCGGCGTGCTGGGCCACATCCGCGGCGAGGACTTCATGCCGATCCTCCTGAACGCAGCGGAGCGCACCAACATGTACGAGATGCGACCGACGCCCAAACGCCGTCTCTACCGCCCGAGTCACGATCAGGTCGAGCCTCTTCTGGTCACGGACTGAATCGCAGCGCTGGCACGCTAGGACGGGGCTCCGCGGGACGCCTCCCCGCTAGGCGGCCAGGGGCAAACCGTAGTCACTCTGGGGGTCGATGTAACGGGCCTTAGGAACGGGTTGCACCAACCGTAGAAGCCGGGCCACTTCACGGTAGACTTGGGCGTTGATGGGGAGGCCGACATGCGTGCCGCTCACCTCAATGTTTAGGGCTGCATCGACCTCCACGCAGGGTCGCCAGTCGACCACGGGGTCGCTCCTGTGTAGATAGCGGCGCGGGCCACCGACCGGGGCATCCGCTCCTCGACGGCCTCGAGGAATGAGCAATCGCACGACCCCTCCGCGTTCGCGAAGTGTCGCTCCAGTGCCTTGCCGCGCATTAAGCTGACGAGCGAGAGTACAAGAGGGTGCGCTGAGAGTCGGCGGAATGGTGAGGCCAACGTGATCACCTGCGCCACCTGCTGGGGCCGGCGGACGGCGGCCGCGCGGGCGAACAGCCCGCCCAGGCTGTGCCCGATCAAGCGTACAGGACGGCCCGTTTCTCGCTGGGCGCGACTTATCGTCTCAAGCAGGCGCTCCATCAACACGTCAGGACAGTCGGCGTTGCGACCGATGCCTGACAGGTAGGATCGATATCCTACGCGCCCCAGCCAGAGGTGCATCTCCAGGAGAGACCGGTCCGATCCCATGAACCCCGGGACAAGGACCACCGGAGCGCCGTCGCCCTGTGGCACGTTGATGCCGTAGTAGATGGGAGAGGTCTTCAGCGCGGCCCACTTCCGGCCGGCGAGAAGCTCAGACCAAAGAGGACGCCGCCGCAGCGTATTGCCGCTCGCTGCGAGTGTGATCACCGCCGCCACCACCTGAACCACCTCCTATGTCCATAGACTATGTCAATGTCTTTTGTAGGATACGATATTGGCTAGCGGGCGGTTCCGCTTCCTCCTTCTGGGTCTAGCCTCCGCGCTTGCGCGCCAGCTCCCCGGCGCGGCGCAGCGCTTGACGTTGCTCCGTATCGCGGCCGTAGGTGTACCAGAAGAGAAGCGCTACGAAGAGGGCGCCGCCGATGATGTTGCCCAGGCTGGCCGGGACGAGGTTCCACCATATCGCCTCACCCCATCCAACGCCTGAGCCGCCACCGATGAGGCCGGTGGCGAAGTAGCCCATGTTGGCCGGCGCGTGCTGCAGCCCGATGGCAACGAACGTCACGATAGGGAATACCAGCCCCAGGATCTTCCCCGTAACGGTGCGGGCGGCTGTGGCGAGGAAGGCGGCCATGCCGACGAGCCAGTTGCCGAGGATGCCGGACACCAGGACGACGAACCAGCCCTCCGTGCCGAGCTCCTGGAACTGCATCTTCTCCTCCATCAGTTCAAACAGTCGCTCCTCTTGAAGGGGCCCCAGAACGTGGGCGCCGTTGATCATCGAGCCGACAAACAGCGCGCCCAGCACGTTGCCCGCGATGGTGATGAGCCAGAACGGCCAGCAGCGGCGGCACAGGTCCCGGGGGCGGCTGAGGAACATCTCCGGCAAGAGGACGTTGATCTCCGTGAACAGAGCTGAGCCGGAGAGGATGACTAAGATGAATCCCGCCGAGAAGCCCAGCCCCAGCAGCAGCCGTGATATGCCCACGGAGTCCACATCCACCGTCAGCGCCACGGAGAGGACGGCGCCGAAGGTGATGAACGAGCCCGCGGCGAAGGCCAGGGCCAGCTGTCTCAGCGGGCCGGCGGCGAAGAATTCCTCCGCGTGATCGAGGAACCGGAGGACTACGTCATGCGGCAGGCGGTGGATCTCGCCCCGTTCGGGCAGGGGCGCGCCGCAATCGGGGCAGGTCTCCCCGTGTTTATGGAAGGCGCCGCCGCAGGTTTCGCAGATGTTGATGCTCATCCAGTCTGGCCCAGGCCACGAAAACGACCGCCCATCGGCGTGGCCCACCTATCCATGAAGCGCTCCGAAGGCGCGCTGCACGACCTCCGGCAGCGCGGGGTGCACGTAGATCGATTGGGTGATGGCGTCAGACGCTAGTCGCATCCTCATCGCGTTGACGACCTCCTGGATCAGCATCGACGCCTCACTGCCAATGATGTGGCAGCCGAGGATCTCGTCGCTTTCTCTGTTGGCTAGGGCCTTCACGAAGCCATCCTTGTCCTCGATGGACGAGCCGTAAGCAGTGTCGTAGTAGTTGTAGGTGCTGACAACGTAGGGCAGGCCCTGCTCTTTCGCTGCCCGCTCCGTCAGGCCCACGCTCGCGACCTGCGGTGAGGCGAAGATGGCGTGAGGCATGGCGTGGTAGTCCACGGCAATCTTGTTATCCGGGTTGAAGATGTTGTGGGCCACGTGGGCCGCCTCCAAGTTGGCGCTGTGCTTCAGCAGATAGCGGCCGACGATGTCGCCCAGGGCCCAGATGCCGGGCACGTCCGTCTCCAAGTGTTCGTCGGTTTTCACGAACCCGAGGTCGTCCACTGTCACGCCCGCCCTCGCCACGTCCAGAAGGTCGGCGTTGGGAATCCGACCCACCGCAAGGAGAAGTGCGTCCCCGGTCAGGGCCCGCGTCTGGCCGTCCGAGGCCACCTCCAGCGCTATCTCATCGCCGTCGCGCGCGGCCCGCTTGATAACAGTGTTGAGGAGAAGCGTGAACCGCCGCTGGTATACCTCCGTGAAGCGAGCGGCCACGTCGTCGTCCTCATGCCGGAGGAGCCGCGGCCCGCGGTGGACGATAGTCACCTCCGTCCCCAGGGCGCCGAAGAAGTGGGCCATCTCGGCCGCGATGTACCCTCCGCCGAGGATGATTAGCCGGCGCGGCTGCTTCGGTAGGCGGAGCGCCTCGTCGGAGGTGATGTAGGGTACGGCGGCCAGGCCATCGATCTCCGGCACGCGGGGCCTGGTCCCTGCGGCGATGACGATCGTCGCTGCTGAGATGCGCTCGTCGCCTACCTCAAGGACCTTCTCCCCAACGAACCTGGCGGTGTCCTCGTAGACCGCGATCTTCGGGTGCCGGCGGTTGTCTTCCACCACCATCTGAGCGTCGCCGTCCACAGTATCCGACGCGCGCTTGATGATGAAGTCCCAGTCCACGGATGACGCCTCGACCTTGATGCCGAACAGATCCGCCCGCTGGATCGTCTCCATGACGTCGGCGCTGTGGATCAACATCTTGGAAGGGATGCAACCCCGGTTCAAGCAGGTGCCGCCGAAGGGGCCGTGCTCCACCACCGCCACCGACAGCCCGCGGTCAGCCGCCTCGGAGGAGATGTCCAGGCCGGAGCCTGAGCCGATGACTATATGGTCGAACGTTCTCACCAGCCGCCTCCCGATCGAAATGACGCCACCTCGCTACAACCCTACGCGCAGCGGCCGCAGATGCCGTCTTCGGTGGGATTCAGTTCCCTATCGTCCATAAGGCGCTCGCGCAGCTCGTCTCGCTGGTCTTGATTTAGGCGGTAGCGAGCGATAGCCGCCTCGACGAAGGGCTCAACGTTCAGGACAGTCTGCCCGCAGCGACCACACTCGCCAACGGCGCCGAAAGCACACTCGCCAACGGCCGTGAATTGGCGGGCACAGTTCCTCACGAACGACGGATCACGAATCTGATCCCGATCCTTCGCGAAGACGCGCTCAACAAACTCGTCGTAGGTCGCTGGCAACTGGAGGCTCACCTTCCACCCCCCTCCCTGTATTCATGCACAACAGCGGTTTCAACGGCCTTCGACCTCGTCATGGCGCCGACTCCGACGGCCGGGGGTTGTATGGAGAATAGTCGAGGAACTCCCATCGCACCGTCGCGGGAAGACTCAACTCGCGCCAGCGTTCTACCCGCAGCAGCCAGAACCTTCGTGTTCCGCCGGTCTGGCTTTCGGCGTTGTCCTGGTTCAGGAGGATTTCGGGACGACCGATCATTTGAAGGGTGTGATTGCGGTCGAAGTCGAGGAAGATCAGTCCGGCCCGCGGGTTTGCGCTGAAGTTGCCCAACGTGTTGAACATGCTGTTCCCGACGTAGTCCGGGATTCGAAGCGTACGCTCGTCCAGCACGTTGACGAAGCCCGGTGGACCACCACGGTGAGAGGCATCGACGCCGTGCTGTGGGTGTGCGCTCGCGACGAAAAACGTATCGGCCGCCTGGATGAGCGCCTGCTGGTCGTCGCCTAAGGCGTCACCGTCGCGGCGCATTGAGTTCGTGTCCGGCCCCTCGAGCGATTGAATGGTCATTAGCCGGCGCTGGATGTATTTCGGGCAATTCGGGTAGGACTCGGCGACAGCAAGAGCAAGACGGAGTCGATCGGCTGAAGGTCGCGAAACTTCCCCGTTGATTCGCAGCCGCCGGCGCGTCGCGAGCTCAATCAAGAGCGATCCGACTCTCCGGTTCTGCTCGATGTTCGTCCAGAATGGATCGTGCGGGTTGATGCCGGCCTGCGAAAGGTCGAACTCAACCGTCCTTTCATCGGGTGCGGTCATGAAGCCTGGCCGGCCGAACAGGATCGATGCCCACACGTTCTGGTCGTCGTCGACGCTGCCAAGGACGGCCATGGATTGCTGGGCGATGAACTTCAGGGCGCCCCTGATGATGGTGTGGGAGATTGCGCGTCCGGTGTGCTTGGCTTCTTGAAGCACACCAGCGAGCTGCTGAATCCGCAGCTCGCCTTCGTGGTAAGGATTGGGGATCGGCATGGGTACTTTATCCGCCTCTGAACTCCAACCGATACTCAAGCACCTGCTCCGTGCCCGTATCCCGCAGCAGCGACAGGTTATCGATCCGCATCTCCCAGGCCAGATCACGATCGAGCAGAAACCGCACCAGCTCCGACGATATGTCGCTTTCCAGGTCCGGCGTCAGTGCCACCGCCGCAATCCACACCTCCGGTGAATAGCGTCCGAATATTTCGGTAGCGATCGCAGACAGCTCCGGCCACAGCGCCTCGTGCAGCTCTGTCATCGTCCTCGTTCGTACGAGCGGCAGGAAGAATATCGGCACGTCATCTGCTCGTATCGCGCCCAGGATCATCGATCTGGCCGTGAATGGCGCCGTCTCCGCCGCCCGGCGTCCCAGCACCTCCTCCAGCAGCTCCAAATCGTACCGCACCGCCGAATGGTAGGTGAAGTGCGGAATGTACGTCTCCCGCAGCTTAAGCCCGAACTCCCGCTCGAGCTCTTCCCATAGCCTCAGTACCCTGGCCTCGTGCTCCCCGTCCAGCAGCGAGACGACCCCGTAGCAAACGGCTTCTTTCTCAGTCACGTCAGATGTGCCTCTCAGGCCCTACCCCGCTCCGCGATCTCGGATCCGGCGCGGCCGGGCTACTTATAACGCGGCGCGCATACTTTCGAGATGGCCAACCGCGTGGCCGATCAGTAAACGCTGGATGAACTGCTCGGTGGTCAAGGGTGGTGCAAGGGCGAATACGATGGCTGACCGACTGAGCTGTTCATCGCTCAGCCCGCGCACGAGGCTCGCCGCTGACGGCACGTCCCGCCGGAGAAGTTCGAGCGTCTCCTCCTTCGTGTAGTCCTCATGCTGCCGCGCGTGCTGCTCGTTGGCCTTATCGAGTTGCTCTTCAGTGACCGGCGGGAACGGCTGACCCGATGCCATCGCCCTTACCTCGCCCGCTATCCGCGAGATGCCCACCGCTATATGGTGCGCGGTTACGCCTATTGACCACCCCTCGCCCTTGCAGAAACTCGACCGCCATTGCTCGTCTGTGCGCTGTTCAATCTCAGCCGTCAGTTCGTCACTGAGCCGTTCGAACTGTGCCGCAAGCGCCTCTGCTCGCTCGACCATATTCGTCCCATCCTCCTTACTAGGTTTCGGACTGCGAGAATAAACCAGCCGAGGGGCCAACATATGCCCGCCGGCGGGAGCTTTCAAGAACGGGAGAGTTCGGGAATGCGCCGCAGAACATCCTGCCACTCCTGGGGAGAGATCGCACTGGACAGTGATTCGACAAGACTATCGAAGCGTTCCTCAGGGAATATCTGCATCCCCATGCGCAAGAACCCTTCTATGCCGGTGACCGAACCCTTGGGCATTTACGTTGTTGCTCATGGTCGTTCTCCCTCTACCCGTGACTGGCGCGCACGGTCCTACGACCGCAGGCTCAGGCTTCCCGTGGGTCAGGCTTCGGCGGCCGGATGTGAAGAGTCTTGAGGGCGAAGGCGGTGACCGCCATGGGGGGCACCACACGCCACATATCGCCCCAGGCACCGCCACCCGCACGGTCGAGAGCGGGTGCTACGTTACGCAGCAGGCGGAGCATGGGCCGAACCACGCCCCCGCTCTGCGAGCGACTCGGCGACTCGCCGGCCGCGATGGCAGCCAGCGCCGCCGCTAGCGCTTTCGTGTCATTGGCCCACTGCGCGCGGAAGAGGATCGTCCCGTCCTTGCCCAGAGCGTAAGCGGAGTTGGGCTTCGGGCTCAGGGCACGGTGGAGAGTGCCGTCGATGTCGTCCACCGCCACTTCGAACCCGAAGCCGTGGAGGTCGCGTAGCAGCTCCGCGTGCGCCATCTTCTCGTCGAGCGTTTTGGGCTGCGGCACTGTCTTCCCGGGGTGCGCTTCACGGACGTCCACCATCACGAAGCGCACGCGGTCGCCAAAGCGCGCGTGCAGCTCTTTCAGGCCAGGGGCGGAGTTGTCCGTCACCGGGCAGGTGTAGGAACCGAAGATGAGCAGCGCCGGACCCGTCTCGCGGAGATCCGCGGACTGGAAGCGGCCTCCGCCCAGTGTAGGGAGGTCGAAGTCTGGCACGCGACCGCCCGGGCGGGGATCACCTTTGCTGTAATACATGTCGTGCAGCACGAGCGGTAGTGCGAGATGCTTAAAGCGGTACCGTCGCCCGATGTCCTGGGAATCCTCGGTTCGCTTCTGCCTTGATGCCTCGATGTGATTCTCGCCAGTTTCCCTTGTCATCTCTGAACTCCTGTCCCGGTCAGCGAATGCTCTCTGAGAGGACGACCTCGCGGAGGCGCAGTTCCCGCATTCGGCTCACCGGCGATCATGTTCCGGCCCCAACTCCCGGATTATTCCGCCGCCGTCCGGGCCTCCAGGCGGGGTCTGCCCTTGGGTTCAGGCTGTGGCACGGAGTGGGGCCGCTGGCACGACCTGGTCGATCGTGCCGTTCCCTACGTCGTAGACGAGGCCGGTGACGATGAGTGTGTCTGGTGTTCCGAGTGTCTGGCGGAGTCGCTCGATGTCGGCTTGCACCGTCTTGGTTGGGTCGGTGACCGCCATTGCCGCGACTTCGTCGTCACTCAGGCCGAGCCGTTTCGCTACCTGTTGCTGGATGGGCGGGTTGGCGAGGCGGGCCATTCCACAGTCGGTGTGGTGGATAACGACGAGTTGCGGCCGCATAGCGCTGGTTCCCGGCAGGTTGGCGGCGAGAACGCCGAGGACGGCGAGATCTCTCATCGCTGCAGGGGTGATCCTGCCGCCAGTGTTACGTATGACGAGTGCGTCGCCGAGTCCCAGCCCGAAGAGGTGTGCAGGATCGACGCGGGCGTCGACGCAGGTCAGGATGATCGTTGACATGCGGGGTCGAATGTTGAGGTCTCCACCCTCAAACTGCTCAGCAAAGCTCCGGTTTCGATCCAGTAGCGTCTCCAGGTCGGACATCAAAGGCCTCCTTCATGGGTCGCCGGATGCAGCTCGATTACGCGGTCCACTATATTGCCATGGGCCTGATGGGCGGGACGATCTAGGCGACCGCGGCGGTCTCCCTCAGCCTGCTGACGGCCTCGTCGGTAGCCCAGACCGTAATGGGCTTATGCGCCTCGAAACGCCTGCGCGTAATCGGCGGCGAACTGATCGATGTTGTGCGGCTCCCTGCCGAGGATGTCCTTCACCGCAGGGGTCGCCATGTCGGCCTTGCCCATAGCGATCATCCCCCCCAGACCCACCCAGGCGTCGGCCCTCCAATCGGGCATGCCCATGGCCATCATGCCAGCCTTCGCCTTATCCGGGGGCAGGTTCACATATTTGGCCGTCTTGCCGAGGGCAGTGGATAGCCTGGCGGCGACCTCGGCCATGGAGAGCGACTCAGGGCCCGTAAGGGGATAGATTTGCCCTTCGTGGCCTTCGCTGGTCAGGACCGTGGCAGCTACCTCGGCGATGTCCCGCGTGTCGATATGGCCGACCTTCCCGTCCCCCGTGGCTCCGTAGATCGCCCCCTCCGAAGCCATCGTCCCGGCAGACCGCAGGAGGTTCTGCATGAAGTAGGCCGGCCGGAGGATGGTGTAGGGAACGCCTGATTCCATCACGAGCCGGTCCGCCTCCCCGTGCCACTTGGCGAGGGGTAGCGGCGCATCGGGATTCGCCGGCAGGATCGACAGGCGCACCAGATGGCGCAGGCCGGCGTCCTTCGCCGCGGCGGCAAACTTGCCGTGCAGCTCCGCCATCCTTGGGCCCTCAGGCGAAAGCAAGAACGCCTTCTCGACGCCTTGGAGCGCCGCGATCACGGTCTCTGGCTTCTCGAGGTCGCCGGTGACGTACTCCACGCCCGGCTCCCGGCTGGCGGGTGGCGCCTTGTCCGGGTTGTGGATCATGGCGCGAACCTGCTCCCCTCTTGCTCTCAGGCCCTTCACCACGTCCTTCCCTATCGTCCCCGTTGCTCCCGTGACCAGTATCACCTCTCTGCCTCCTTTCAATTCTGCCGCTGCTATGGCTGAACGGTATGCACCGGTGTGTCTCGAACAGCCCGTACATAAGGCGCCGTCGTCGTCACAATCTGCGCTCGGATTCGTCAATCGGGATGTCGTTGGCGCTCATGTCGCGCCTTCGCATCAGGCCGTTATCGTCGAACTCCCAGTGTTCGTTTCCGTGGGTGCGATACCACTGGCCGGAGGTATCGTGCCACTCGTACTCAAACCGTACGGAGATGTGGTTCCCTGCGTAAGCCCACAGCTCCTTCATGAGCTTGTAGTCGAGCTCTTTAGCCCATTTCCGCGTCAGGAACTCCTTTATCGCCTCCCTGCCGGTGAAAAACTCGTCGCGATTTCGCCACTGGGAGTCCTCCGTGTAGGCCTTGGCCACCACCTCAGGGTCACGAGTGTTCCAGGCATCTTCAGCTGCCTTGACCTTCGTGTGTGCGGTTTCTTCAGTGAACGGGGGTACGGGCGGTTTAACCTCTGACACCATGGCTGTGATCCTTCCTGGTTCTGGCTGAGCCGGATCCTCGCGTTTCTGCTTGGGTCGCTAGCAGTCCCTGGCTCTATCGACGCTATGGGGCGGGAGGGCTCGCGAACGCCTGGGAGAAATCGCGAGCGAAGGTCTCGTAGGAGCGGGCCGGGTGACCTGTCAGCTTCTCGAAATCATCTGTGGTGTAGTCCCCCAGACCTTCACTGAGCGCTCCGGCGGTCTCGATTATCCCGTCCGCAATCCACTCTGGCATTCCCGCGCCCAGCATCGCCTCTTTAGCGGCTTCAGGTGGTACATCAACGTACTTCACCTCTTTCCCTAGAACCTTAGACAGCGTATCCGCGACGCCCTGTATCGAGATCGAATCAGGGCCAGTAAGTAGATAGCTCTTACCCTCTTGACCATCCGACGTGAGTACCATCGCAACAGCTTCAGCGACGTCTCTGGCGTCAATGATTCCAACCTTACCGTTTTTCATTGGCATGTAGATAGTGCCTTGAGAGGCTACCGTCTGGGCCGCTGGCAGTGTGTTCTGCATGAAATAGATTGCCCTGACAAAGGTGTAGGGCAGGCCAGACTCCATGAGTTCGATGTCGGTCTCGCCATGCTCTCTCCCAAATCGAGATGGGTGGTTGGGCGCCGCCTTGGCCACCGACAGATTTACAACGTGCGGATTGCCCGACTGCTTGGCGGCTGCAATCGCATTACTGGCCATTGCCCCTCCTTTAGGCCCGGGAGCGGTTAGCAAGAAGACCTTATCCACTCCCTCGAAGGCTGCATGAAGAGTATCGAGATCGTTCAGATCTCCGTGAAAGACCTCTACACCCGCATCCTTAAGAGCCTGAGCCTTGGAAGCCTCCGAAGGTTCATCGCGGACCAGCACCCGAACGTCCGCCCCCATAGCCGTTAGTCTTGGTGTCAGCGCACTGCCAACGTTTCCGGTTGCTCCCGTGACCAGGATTTTTCCAGGCATGGGTCTTCCTCCTTCTTTTTCATTCCGGCACCGCAACCGCTGCGCGGCGCCTAGGCTATCTGACAAGGTCTAACCGCCCCGGCCGAGCGGGGCGACTCCATCCGGTCCGGCTAGGCCATTCCCAGCGAGCTGAACAGTTGGTTTCGGCTCTTGTCGTATTGTTCGTTGAGTTCCCGCACACCTGCGGTCATCATAGTTCCCACGACGGTGCGCAGCGGCCGCTGCCCCGCGGGCAGGTCGATCAGGTTGGCAATGGCGTCGGCGACCTCTTGGGGGTTGGGGGCGTCGGGGCCGCTGAAGGCCTCAGCGAAGCCGGCGAACATCTCCTGGGGCTTGGTGGCCATATCGCCATACTGGGTGGGGATCTCCTGGTTGGCGGGGAAGGCGATACCCGAACCACTGGCCAAACCCTCGGTGAGGAAGCCCCCCGGTTCGATGATGACCGATTCGATCCCCAAGGGCGCCAGTTCGAACGACAACTCTTCGGCGAATGCTTCCAATGCGGCTTTGCCTGCCGAATATGGGCTCACGAACGGAACGATGATCCGGCCACCGGTGCTGGAGACATGGATCAACAGGCCGGAGCGTTGCTGGCGCATCGTCGGGAGTACCGCCTTGTCGACTCGTAACGGCCCGAAGGCGACGGTCTCGAAGGACGCTCGTACCTCGTCGAGACTGAAGGCTTCCAAGAGCCCAGCGGTCCCGGAGGCGGCGTTGTTGACGACCACATCGATGCGACCGGCGGATGCCAAGACGTGTTGTACGGCCTTGTCGATGGTTAACTGGTCGGTGATGTCCAGCTCAACGACCTCCAGATGGGCGTTCTCGGTGGCGGCCCACCGCCGCATTGTTTCTGCGGCTTCGGTGTTCTTGCCTTCGACGCCTCGCATCGACGCGAACACATGGTGACCGCGCCGTGCTAGCGTTTGGGCGGTGCGTCGCCCGAACCCGCTGCTAGTGCCGGTGACGAGGATAGTTTTAGTCATAGCTTAGTCTCCTTTTTCTCTTGTCAACCTGAGCGATTTATAAAGATCCTCCCTGCGTTGTGATGCAATCGTCCTATCAATGTCCGGTAGATTGGTCGCTTTCACCTCCCTCCTGCCTTCTCAGACATGGGCGTTGAACATGTAGCGATAGAACTTCCACTCACCGGCGATCTTCTTCACCACGAAGATCTCCCGGTTGCCTTCACCGCCTTCGGGGTTCTGGCCCTTGGGTGTGATGGTGCCGTGAGACCGAGTGCGAACGAAACCGAGGTCACCGCTCAGTTCGATCTCCTGGATGTCGAACCGCAGGTCGTAATCGAACTTTGAAAAGACGCCCGCATAGGTCGCAGCTATCTCCTCAATCCCGGTAGCCGTGGGCAAGGGCTGGCCGATGAACATTGCGTCGTCGGCGTAGACGCCCCTGACCAGGTCGAGGTCGGCTTCGTTCAAGCTACGCTGGTAGGTCTGTATGAGGTTTCGGATTTCTTCGGTCATGGATGAATCTCCCCTTGGTTACGAATCGATTGCCCTTGTCTCCGGATGGCTGTAGGGCTAGCAGCTTACAGCATGGTCGCTATGACCTCCCTCCCGTCCTTCGCGCTTGCGTTCCTAAGGCTCGGCGTGGCAGACGCACAGCCGGGGAAAAGAGACAGTCGGACCCTCCGTGCCGGGGTCCGGCCGTGAAAAACGCAACCTGCCCGAGGGTCAGTGGCCCGCCCATTCGCACCCTCCCTGGGATGGACCTATGAGGCGCTCACTATAACTCGTCAATATTACCCTGTCAATACTTTCGGTTGAAGGCGATGGCTGAATAGGGTTCGAGATCGTATGCAGGAAGAAGGTCACTGACGCCAAGGCGGGCGGGTAGTGGCGTCCAGACGTGTGGGAGGGCCTGCTAGCGCCACCCGGGGACGGGACTAGCTATCGGTCTGCATTAGCGCGGTCAAGGAACCGCTTGAACTCATCCCAGTTCGAATACTTTAGCCGGACGATCACGGCCGCTGTGGACGTGGAATTCCCTTCACTTGCTCGCGCTAGGGCGCAATTGGCGCAGGGCCGCTAGCTTTGCCTCGATGTCCGCATCCGCGCTCTTGCTCGATTCACGGGACAGGCTCGCCAGAGCGCTGGCCAGGGCGTCAAGGAGCGGCCAAGCCTCATCCTCAGTGAGCTCGCGCAAGTCTCTCCCGTACTCGTCGCGAATTGCCTGCTGCAGCTGGTCGAGCCCGGCCTGAAGTTTATCCGAACCAGTCGGCTCCGCCGCAAGGGATGCAGGGTCTAGCGGCTCGACGCGTCGACCCGCCCTGAAGTCCGTGCACAGGTGAAACACTATGTCGGCGGCTGCGGCAGTGGTTTCCGCCGCGCCTGCCAAACGAGCGGCCACACGAGCGGGATCGGCTACCATCAGGCAAACTCGATCAAATCGAACTCTGAGCTGTGCAGGTTCTCAACGATGTACTCCACCGAAAGTGGGTGGGCCCGCTGGCCAACCTCGACATGGTTCAACTTGTCTTCTATCCGATCCCGCGGAATCACGTAGAGCAGCGGGCGACAATCTCTGAGTTCTGACTGATCCACCACCAGGTTGATCTCGTCAAAGACCTCCTGGCTGATTTCTCCTTTGCTCAGTTTGGCTCTGGCGCCGTTGATGATGCCGAGCTTCACCGCGGCCACCTTCTGCGATCCGCGGTCTCCCGACTGCACGGCCTTCAGGAGATCAGAATATACCTCCCGGGGAGTGGAACTCGGAGGCGTGCTGGAGTACTCGCTGTAGGGCCCTTGTGCCTTGGCGTCGAAGACCTCACCACACCAGATGTAGTGCCGGCCTCCGTAGTAGCGCTCGTTTATCGCCCAGGCGAGGAAGGCATTCACTGAGTAGACTAGCGGCCCGGCCATCTGATTCTCGCGAACTCTTCTCTAGGTATCCGAGACGCGCGTCCTAATAGGCCGTGCGTCGCTGGCAGCCTAACAGCTGGATGTGGTACACACACGCCAGTTTAGTACAGAGTCGGGGTATCGTCACCTTTGCCAGGCGAAGTGAGCCCGCTGGTCGTAACGTGGGGGTTGGCGCCGCCCGGCCGCCTCCGCCACCCGACATCCTGGCACCCCCTCCAGCCGCTCCAAGTCGTACCGCTCCGCCGAATGGTGCTCAGTCACGCAGGACGTGCCTTGGTGCCGAATCGCCGGCTCCGCCGATACTACGCCATCTCCACGATCGACTTGACGTGACCCGATGACCGCTCGAACGCGCGGGCGAAGTCTGTCAATGGAAGACGGCGGGTGATCATCCGCGAAAGGTGGCCGGGCCAGCGAGCCTCGATCTCCTGCAAATGGCGGACGCCCGACTCAAAGTGACGGCGGTTGGCGTTGACGGTGCCGAAGACGACCTTGTTCGATAGCACCATCTCCAGGTTGAGGTGATCCGCCGACACTTCTAGCTTTCGTGAGCCCCCGCTGACACCCGTGAGACACACGATCCCGTTGGGGGCCACCATGTCCATGGCGTCGAAGGCCAAGGGGCTGAATCCTGTCGCCTCCATGACGATGTCTACCGTCCCGATCTCGGCCGCCAGTTCGTGGCTGAGTTTACGCTCACCCGCCCAGATATAGTTCGCCCCTGTGGCCTCGGCGAGGTCGCTTTTGATCCCCCGTTCGGTGGTGTCGTAGAAGTGCACCTCGATCTCCTCCAGGCGGAGCAGCATTCCGGCGAGAAGCCCTATCGGTCCCGCACCGAGCACCACCGCTCGCTCCGGCCGCCAGACCAGGCGCGACTGAATCCTCTTCATCTGCTCGATCGCCTTCTCGACGATGCTCAAAGGCTCCAGCAGGACCGCCACCGGGGCGATCTCCGCTGGTACCGTGACCAAGAAGTCCGGCGACTCCGTGTAGAACTCGGCGAGGAAGCCGTGTCTTCCCTTGATGCCACGTTCTGTGTACTGGCCGTTGAGGCACATGTCCCACTCGCCGGCGGCGCAGTTGCGACAGGGCACTGGGTCGGGTCGGCGAACGATGGCGACGACGCGGTCACCGGGGGAGAGCCCCGTGGCGCTGCCCATGATCTTCTCAACCCGGCCCAGAGATTCGTGGCCGATGATAAGGTAGTCGTCGCCGGGAGGCGCCTCACCGTACTGGCCCTCCAGGATCTCGGCGTCCGTCCCGTCCAGTCCAACTTGCTGGACCTGGACCAGCACCTCGCCGTCCCGGGGCTGAGGGTCGGGCACCTCCGCCAGCCGTCCGCTGCCCGGCTGCATGGGGGTCACGACGATGGCCTTCATTTCGTGCTCTTCCCGGTCTCGCCTCCCTGAGCACCCTTCTGGTGCTCTTCCGCCTTGTGAAGCTGGACCGCCGTGTTGATGAAAGCCAGGTGAGTGAAGGCCTGCGGGAAGTTGCCCAGCATCTCGCCGGTCTCGGGTTCCGTCTCCTCGCTGAAGAGGCCGAGGTCGTTGGCGCTTTCCCGCAGCTTGTCGAACAGGGCGCGCGCCCGTTGGAGTTCGCCCAGGGCGATGAGGTTGTCGGCGAGCCAGTAAGTGCAGATTGCGAACGTGCCCTCGGGGCCCGCGACGTCATCGTCGTCGCGTTTGTAGCGGAATACGAAACCCTCCGGCGACGTCAGCTCGCGCTCGATCGCCTCGATGGTGGCGCGCATCCGGGGGTCGTCGACACGGACGAAGCCCACCAGGGGCAGGAGGAGGTTGCCGGCGTCGAGCTTCTTGCTGCCGTAGGCCTGCACGAAGGCCCCTCGCTCGGCATCGTAGCCGTTCGCCAGAACGTCCTCTTTGATCTCCGCCCTAACCTTTCGCCAGCGTTCCACGTCTCCAGGGAGGCCCAGGGCGCGGGCGGCCTTTATCGCCCTGTCCAGGGCGACCCAGCACCAGACCTTCGAGGAGACGAAGTGCTGTCGTCCGCCGCGCGTCTCCCATATCCCTTCGTCCGGCTCCCGCCAATGGTCGATCACGAAGTCGACGACTCGCTGCAGGTACCCCCAATATTCCGAGTCCATCTCGCCACCGAACTTACGGTAGAGATGCGCTGAGTCCACGATCTCACCGTAGATGTCCAGCTGGAACTGGGAATAGGCTGCGTTGCCGATGCGCACAGGGCGCGAGCCGCGGTATCCGTCCAACTCCGGCAGCTCCGTCTCTGTCAACCGCCGCTCGCCTCCCAGACCATACATGATCTGGAGGTCCCGGGCGCGCCCTACAGTGCTCCACTCCAGCCAGTCCTTGAACGCCTGCGCCTCCTTGGTGTAGCCGATGATGAACAGGGCGTAGAGCGCGAACGACGCGTCCCTGATCCAGGTGAAGCGGTAGTCCCAGTTACGGGAGCCGCCGACCGCCTCAGGCAGGGAGGTCGTTGCAGCAGCCAGAAGGGCGCCCGATGGCGCGTAGGTCAGCGCCTTAAGGGTGAGTGCGGAGCGGATGACCTCGTCTCGGTGCTCGCCGTCGTAGGTGCAGAGTGAGGACCATTCCTCCCAGAAGCGCCTCGTGCCGTCGAGGCGTTGATCGATGTCGCGGTCTTGGATCACCTCGACATCGTGAGACCCGAAAGCCCTCTGTCCTACAGGGAAGCGCGGCTGATAGGTGACGACGGCATATAGCTTCTCGCCGGCCTTCAGGAGCCCCTCTGACCGGAATCCCCCATCTATCTCCTCCAGGGGCGCCGAGCAGTAGAGCGATATGGCGTCGACGCCACCGTGCGCGAAGCCTGAATTCTGGCCGCGGACGACGGCGTGCGGGACGATGGTGCCGTAGTCGAAGCGGGGGCAACACTCGACGGTGAAGCGAACGGTCCCGGCGACGCACTCCAGAATCCGCGCCACCTGCCGCCGCCTGCCGCCCTCCCGGTCCTCCTTCGGGGCCGGGTGTTGATGGGTGGGCATGAAGTCCGTCAACCTCGCCACACCAGTATCCGTCTCGAAGGTTGTTTCGAGGATGTTCGTGTTCGGCAGGTATCGCCGCTTTACCGAGCCAATCTCGCTAGGCGCGACTTGAAAATAGCCGCCCTTACCCCAATCGAGGATGCGGCCGAACACCGCGGGGCTGTCGAATCGGGGGAAGCAGCACCAGTCGATGGAGCCCGTTTTCGAGACGAGGGCGCAGGAGTGCATATCGCTGATCAGCCCGTAGTCGGAGATCGGGGGATAGGTACCTCTGTCACTCATGTCGCGATTTACGCCTGCCTTCCTTCCTCAACGGAGGTGCCAGGTTCGTGGGGCGATAAGCTCGTCCGCTTCTGGCGGTCCCCAGCCTCCGGCCGGGTACGTGCGAACCGGCGCGGGATTCTCCAGCGCCGGCTGGACCACCATCCACCCTCGCTCAACGCTGTCCTCCCGCGCGAACAGAGTGTGGTCACCGTCCATCGCGTCATGGAGGAGACGCTCGTAGGCTTCCGCCGGCTCAGTCATGAACGAGTCACGGTATGAGAAGTCCATGCTCACCGGCTGAACGCTCACCTCCGGCCCCGGCTGTTTGGCGACGAAGCTGAAGTTGATCCCCTCTTCGGGCTGGATGCGCAGCACCAGGTGATTGGGCTTGAGCTCCTGTACGCCGGTCCCCTCGAAGAAGCGCAGCGGCACGTCCCGGAACACGACCGAGACCTCAGTCGACCGCCGCGGCAGCCGCTTTCCAGTGCGCAGGTAGAACGGCACCCCCGCCCAGCGCCAGGAGTCGATCTCCACCTGAGCGGCGAAGAACGTCTCGGTCGCCGAGCCCGGCGCCACTCCCGGCTCCTGTCGATAGCCGGGCACCGCCTCTCCGTCGATGTCGCCGGCGACGTACTGGCCGCGGACCGTCCTGGCCGGGTCCAGAGGCCGCATGGCGCTGAACACCTTCGCCTTCTCGTCCCGTACCGCCTCGGGCGCCAGCGAGACCGGAGGCTCCATCGCGAGGAGGCTGAGCACTTGAAAGACGTGGTTCTGGACGATATCGCGAAGGGCGCCCGCCTCCTCGTAGAAGGCACCACGCCCCTCGACTCCGATCGACTCCGCCACCGTGATCTGCATGTGGTCGATCGCATCGCGGTTCCAGACCCGTTCGAACAGCGCGTTGCCGAACCTGAACACGAGGATGTTCTGGACGGTCTCCTTCCCCAGGTAGTGGTCGATCCGGAAGACCTGCGACTCGTCGAAGATATCGTGGATGGTGCTGTTGAGCTCCTTCGCTGAGGCCAGGTCTCTCCCAAACGGTTTCTCTACGACGAGGCGCGTGCCAGAAGCCAGCCCGGCGCCGCCGAGGCTGCGGACGATCGCAGGCACCGCCGATGGAGGCACCGCCAGATAGGCGAGCCGCTCGCTTTCCCGCCCTCGCTCCGCCAGGCGCGCATAACCGTTTTCATCCAGGCGGACGAACGCCAGCCTCGACGCGAGCGGGGCCCACGATTTCTGGTTGAAGCCGGTGCGGGAGAACTCCTCTATAGATCCCCGGGCGAACTTCCGAAAGCGTTCATCATCCAGCTCGGCGGGGGCGAGGCCGATGATGCTGCCTCGCTCGGGCAGCAAGCCTGCCGCTGCGAGGTTGTAGAGCGCGGGCAGGAGCTTGCGGCGCGAGAGGTCGCCGGACGCCCCCACTACGACTACGTCCTGGGGCGCCGGCCGCTCAAGGCTCATTCTGTCTTCACCTCGTGGCCGCCGCGGCGCAGCCGCTCTCTCATGTTTCCCCCCATGCGACCGAGGCCGATCATGCCTGGTTGCATCGCTACTACACCTGCTCTAGGTCTGATAAGCGGACCCTGGCGACCCGGCGGTCGCGGGCCCGCAGCGCTTGCAGGTCCCCCGCCGACTGGGCGTCGAGCAGACGTCTGAACGTGTATGGCTTCCCTGGAATGGCCAGGTCCAGCGACGGCTCATCGACAACCTGGACGAAGACGCCCGTGGACGGGCCCCCCTTGTGGAGCTGCCCTGTGGAGTGGAGGAAGCGCGGGCCGAAGCCGAGCGTGGTCGCCACTCGAAGACGGTCGCGCAGCTTCATCCTGGCTGCCTGAAGCCTCGACACGTTGTCGGCAGTGCGGGGCAGGTAGGCCTGGATGGCGAGATAGTCGCCGGGGCGTACGCCTTCCAGAAGCGCCCCGAGGTCGTCATACGGCTCTGTTGGAAGGGCGTCCGCCTCCAGCAGGCGACGGGTGGCGTCTTTCGCCTCCTGGACGTTGGGCTGATCAAAGGGGTGGATATCCAGGACGTGGCCGGCCACCGCCGTGGCGAACTCCCAGCGGAAGAACTCGGCCCCAAGCTTGTCCGCGCCGTCGAAGGGGATGACCACGGAGGGCTCAAGAGCGGTCTCCACGCCAAGGGAGACGAACAGGCGGTCATCGCCGTATACGTCCGGCGGGCCCTGCGGTTCGCCATCCACGGGCACGATGCCTGTGTCCTCCTTGCCGGTCGATTCGGCGATGAGCTGTTCGAGCCAGGCGCCGAAGGCGATGACCTCGTCGGGAACCAGGAGGGTGAGCTTGTCGCGGCCGGCCTTCGCGGCCTCGCCGATGAGCGCGCCCAGCCAGAGTCCTGGGTTGTCCGCAAGTGGCACCCACTCGGCGCAGGCGCAGGCCATCTCTTCCGCCGAGTCCAGCAGGGCGTGCACGTCTACGCCGATGAGCGCCGCCGGTACCAGGCCGAAGTAGGAGAGGGCCGAGTAGCGCCCGCCGATATCGGCGGGGTTGAGGAACACGCGCCGGAACCCCTTCGAACGGGCCAGCGCCTCCAGCGGCGTCCCCGGGTCCGTGATAGCGACGAACTGACTCCCGTCCCGTACCTTGTCGAAGAAGTAGGCGAAGTGGGAGAGCGTCTCCACGGTTCCGCCCGATTTGCTGGCGACTATGAACAGAGTGCTCCGGAGGTTGCCGCCCTTCTCCGCCGCCAGTACCGCCTCCGGATGCGTGGTGTCCAGCGCAGTCAGCGGCTTGCCCCCGAAGGTCGTCGAGAACACCTCCGGCGCCAGGCTGGAGCCGCCCATCCCCAGGAGCACGATTCGCTCGAATCCGGCGCAGCTCTCGGCGAACTCCTGCAGCTGGTCCATGTGCTCATGCATCTTCTCTGGGAGCGCCAGCCAGCCCAGGCGGTCGCTAATCTCGGTCGGGTCCGGCTTCCAGACCGTGTGGTCCAGCGCCCAGATGCGCCTGGGCACCCCCGCCTTTTCCATACCGGAGAGGCGCTTTTCCAGCGGCTTCGCCAGCGAGCCCAAATTGACCCGCGGTTGCCCCTCGGCGGAGACGATCTTTTCGCACTTACCCTCGATCCCGGCCAGCAGCTTCTCGAAGTCCTTCTGAAACGCCGCCAGCCCGTCTTCCAGCAGCTTGGCCAGTACCTCGTCCAGGTCCACACCCAGCTCCGGCAACATTCCGATCGTCATCTCAGCCTCTTCAAGATCCGACTCCAGCGCCGGTGGCGCTGAGCGCAGGCGCCCGTGGTCAGCGAAGGCATACAGCGTGCTCTCGGGCATCGTGTTCACGGTGTGGGCGCCGATAAGCTCCTCGACGTACAGGACGTCCGAGTAGCTGGGGTTCTTCGTTCCCGTGGAGGCCCAGAGCGGGCGCTGAAGGCGCCCTCCCGCCGCCGCCAGCCGCTCCCAGCGCGGGCCGGAGAAGAGCGCGCGGAAGAGGCGATAGGCCGTCTTTGCGTTGGCGATGGCGGCCTTCCCCCGCAAGGGCGACTCCTCCGGCAGGAGCGCGTCCACCGCCGTATCCACTCTCGAGACGAAGAAGGAGGCTACGCCGGCGACGTCTTCAATGGACTGGCCGGCTTCCAGCCGCCGCTCCAGGCCCGCTATGTAAGCCAGGGCGACCTGCTCGTACGCCTTCACGTCGAAAAGCAACGTCACGTTGACGTTCACGCCCCGAGCCGTTAGCTCCTCGATCGCCGGTACTCCTTCCGGCGTGCCGGGGACCTTGATCATCACGTTGGGGCGCCCGAGTTCGGTGAAGAGGCTGACTCCCTCCCGTATCGTGCCCTCTGTGTCTCGGGCCAGGTCCGGCGACACTTCAAGGCTGACGAACCCATCGCCGCCGTTCCTGTCGTCGTAGACCGGGCGGAGGACGTCGGCTGCCATCCCAATGTCCTCAATTGCGAGGCGGAGGAAGATCGCCTTCGGGTCGCGCTCGCCGCTCTCGACGAGGGAGCGGAGGGCGTCATCGTAGTCAGTCGAGCCGGAGATGGCCTTGTTCAAGATGGTGGGGTTCGAGGTCACGCCGGAGACGGCGTACTCGTCGACCAGCCGCTTCAGGCCCCCGGAAGTGATGAGGCCTCTACGGATGTAGTCGAGCCAGGGGCTCTGCCCGAAGGATCTGAGCCGAAACAGCGGATTCATCTCCCCTCCCTCTCTATTTCCAGGACCTTGCCAAGTCGGCGCACGTGGCGCTCCTCGCCGGTGAAGCGGGCAGGAAGGAATGCGCTCACGATCTCGGCCGCCAATTCAGCACCGACCACGCGAGCGCCCAGACAACAGACGTTCACGTCGTCGTGCTCCACCATCTGATGGGCCGTGTAAGTATCGTGAGCCAGAGCGGCGCGGATACCCCGCATCTTGTTGGCGGCGATGGCGGCCCCGGCTCCCGACCCGCAGATCAGGACGCCCCGCTCGGCTTGGCCGTCCAGGATCGCCCGCCCCAGCGCGCGGGCATAGTCGGGATAGTCCACGGGTTCTGTCGAGTTCGTTCCCAGGTCCACGACCTCATGGCCGGAGTCCCGCACCGCCTGTACCAAGCGTCCCTTTAACGGGAAGCCACCGTGGTCGACGGCGATGGCGACTCTCATCGCAGCAGCTCCCGCGCCTTCGACGCCACCGCATCGGCAGTAAACCCGAGCTTCTCGAACACCACGCTTCCCGGCGCCGACGCTCCGAAGCGGTCCAGCGTGACCGTGGCATCGGCCCATTCGCGCCAGCCCAGCGGCGAGGCCGCCTCGACGGCGAGCCGGGGGAGGCCCGGAGGCAGGACTTCGTTGCGGTAGGTCTGCGGCTGCTGTCGGAAGAGCTCCCAGGAGGGCATGGACACCACGCGGGCCGAGACCCCTTCATTGGACAGGACGTCGCGGGCGGCGAGGCAGAGCGACACCTCGGATCCGGTGCCGATAAGCACCACCCGGTCGCCGTCAGCGGCGACGTAGGCCCCCTTCGCTACGCCTCCATCAGACCGTTCCAGAATGGGCAGCTTCTGCCGGGAGAGGGCGAGCAAGGTGGGACCGTCGCTACGCTCCAGCGCCACTCGCCAGGCGGCGGCGGTCTCGTTGGCGTCGGCCGGACGGAGAACCACAAGATTCGGTATCGCCCTCAGGCCTGCCAGTTGCTCCACCGGCTGGTGGGTGGGGCCGTCCTCTCCCATGCCGATGGAGTCATGGGTGTACACGAAGGTCACCGGTAGCCCCATTAGCGCCGCCATCCGAATGGGCGGTCGCATGTAATCGGAAAACACCAGGAAGGTGCCGCCGTACACCCGAAAGCCACCGTGTAGTGTGATGCCGTTTAGGACGGAGCCCATCGCGTGCTCCCGGACGCCGAAGTGGAAGTTGCGGCCCGCGAAGTCCTCGCAGGCGATGTCCCCGTAATCTCTGAGGTAGGTGTCCGTGGAGGGGGCGAGGTCGGCGGATCCGCCCACCAGCTCCGGCACGCTCTCCGCGATGGCGTTCAGCACCGCCCCCGAGGCGGCGCGGGTGGCCATCTCCTCGCCGGGCTGGAACGAGGGCAGCGCTTCGGCCCAGCCTTTCGGCAGATTCCCAGACAGCGTTCTCTGGAACTCCGCCGCGAGCTCAGGGGCGTCGCTGGCGTATGCGGAAAGCGTACCGTTCCACTGCCGCTGGGCCTCACCCCCCGCTTCCAGCGCACGACGGAACACCGCCAGCGCCTCCTCCGGCACCGTGAACGGCTCCTCGTACGGCCAGCCTAGGTTGCGCTTGGTAGCCCGCACCTCTTCCTCGCCCAGGGGCGCGCCGTGGGCCGCCGCGGTGTCCTGCTTGTTGGGCGAGCCGTACGCGATGTGGGTCCTGATCACCACCAGCGTCGGGTGCTCTCCGTCGGTCCGGGCCTCGTCGATCACCCTGTCTATCTCCGCAAGGTCGTTCCCGTCCGCGATCTGGAGGACGTGCCAGCCGTAGGCACGGAAGCGGTCGCCTACTCGCTCGCAGAAGGCGAGATCGGTGGAGCCCTCGATCGTGATGTGGTTGTCGTCGTAGAAGACGATGAGCTTGCCCAGGTGCAGGTTCCCCGCCAGTGAGCATGCCTCCGACGATACGCCTTCCATCAGGTCGCCGTCGCCGGCGATGACGTAGGTGTAGTGGTCCACGATGCTGCGGCCCGGCCGATTAAACCGCGCCGCCAGCATCCGCTCAGCAATGGCCAGCCCCACGGCGTTTGAGATGCCCTGGCCCAGGGGACCGGTGGTCACCTCCACCCCCGGCGTGTGGCCGTACTCCGGGTGGCCCGGCGTCTTGGAGCCCCACTGCCGGAAACGCTTCAACTCCTCCAGGCTGAGGTCATAGCCCGTCAGGTGCAGGAGCGCGTAGAGGAGCATTGAGGCGTGCCCGATCGACAGGACGAAGCGGTCGCGATTGGGCCAGGAGGGGTCCCTAGGGTCGTGCTTCAGATATCGGGTCCAGAGCACGTAGGCGAGCGGCGCTAGCCCCATGGGCGTGCCGGGATGTCCGGAGTTGGCCTGCTGGACGGCGTCCATCGCCAGGGTGCGAATTGTGTTGATGCAGAGCTGATCCAGGTCATGAGGGGGATGCGCGTGCACTATGCTCTCGCCGTGGGCGTGCACCGTAACGTCAGGTCGAAGATCGACGCCAGTGTCGTCCGTCATTTCGCCGCTCCTCTCGGGGCCGCCTTGCCTTCGCTGCCGAACAGACGGATGCGTGCCTCGACGGCTTCCCTTATAGCGCCTTCGGCCTCGCCCATCAGCTGGTACAGGTTAAAGATGTCCGGCCGCTCCGTCAGGACCTGACGCATCCGGCCTAAGGCGGCCAGCCTCAGGTCGGAGTCGGTGTTGATCTTCGCCACTCCCAAGGAGATGGCGCGCTTGATGAACTCCTCCGGGATGCCCGTCGCCTTCGGCAGCTGGGCGCCGTACCGTTCGGCGAACGCCACATCCTCCTTACGGACCGCAGAGGCACCGTGAAGCACGATCGGGTTGTCGATGAGTTTAGCGATGGCGGCCAGACGGTCGAAATCGAGCCGCGGTTCGCCCTTGAACTTGAAAGCGCCGTGTGAGGTGCCGATGGTGATGGTGAGCGAGTCCACGCCCGTCTCGGCGACGAACCGCACCGCCTCCTCCGGCACCGTGAAGGTCGCCTCGGCCTCCACTTCGCCCAGGTCCTCGATACCAGCGAGCTTACCGATCTCAGCCTCCACCTGAACGTCGCGGCCGTGAGCGTACTCCACTATCTCCCGCGTGGCCGCGATGTTCTCGTCAAGCGGCAGACGCGAGGTGTCGATCATCACCGAGGTGTATCCAGCCTCCACCGCACTCCGTGCTACCTCGATGCTCTTGCCGTGGTCCATGTGAAGGGCGATTGGGACGGGCGCCTCATCGGCGAGGCGGCGGACGATCGAGGCGAGGTTGCCGAAGCCGGCGTGCTTGACGGCACCCTCCGAGGTCTGGACCATTACCGGCGCCCGCAGGTTCGTCGCGGCAGCGACAATCGCCCGAGCGGACTCCAGGTTGTAGGCGTTGAACGCTCCTATCGCCCAGCCGTTCGCGCGACCCGCCCTCAGCTGCTCAAGCGGGTTAACCAGCATCAGCGGATTCCTCCTCGCTCGCAGGTGGGTTTCGCAGTTGCTTCTCTGGCGGCTCCTTACCCCCGTGTACCTTTCGCTCGTGTTCCTTGATCACTCGCGCAACCATCTCTAGCAGCTTGTCCGAGTCATGGAGGATACGGTCATGTTCTATCACCTGGCTGTCGTGGAGGCCCTTCCTGGTGAAGGGCGTGGCGAAGGCGATGACGTTCGTCCCGGCGGCAACGGCCGCCCGCACACCGTTGGGAGAGTCCTCGACCACCAGCATCTTCTCCGGTGGTAGCTCGAACCTTTTGGCCGCGAGCAGATATACCTCTGGGTCCGGCTTGGGGTTCTGGACGTCCTCACGAGTCAGCACCAGATCCAAGGACCGCTCAAGATCCAAGGCGCGGAGGGCGTGGAGCGTCATTTCGCGCTGTGAACTGGTCGCCAGCCCCGTCCGGCAGCCGCTCTCTTTGGCAAGCCGCAGCAGGCCGACCGTATGCGGCCACTGGTTGTCGCGGAGCACCTGAGGGTCGGCCACGATCTCATTGTAAATAGCCGTCCGAATTTCGGTCAGCGCCTGCCAGGGCTCGCTCACGCCATACTTCTCCATCAGGGGCCGGAGATCCGGCTCCAAGCCCAGTTCGTCTATTACGAACTGAGCCGCCACCTCCCTGCTTGCCCCTACGATAGTCCGGTATGCCTCGATAGCCCGTGGGTCCGGCTCCGAGAGCCCCCGCAGGCGCTGGACCGTCATGGCGTACGCCTGGGCCTTCAGCTTCTCCGACTGTACCACAACACCGTCTAGGTCAAACATCATGGCCCGCATCATCACCAGCCCTCCTGGGATACCCCCTATGACTGTGGTCGCTACCCAGCCCAGGCGCCGTACAGCACCCCGACCATGACGCCGAAGACGAGATGCAGCATCAGGAACCCCATCGCCGCCCGCCGACAAGGCCCGCCAGGGCGGCCCAACCCGGTTCGAACTCCATCAGTTAGCCCTCCCTTAGAGGTACAACCCTCATCTACTAGCAACGCTGAACTCAGCAGCAGCGGTTTTCAGCGAAGAAGGCGAAGTGGCAACGGGCTTTCCCCGGTAATCAGTCGCGCAGATCGATTGCGGGTGAGGTAGTTCCATGCCCACTGCGCCAGCACAAGAAGCCGGTTCTCGAATCCAACCAGCAACATCAAATGGACGAAAAGCCAAGCCCACCAGGCTATCCAGCCGGTAAGGCGGATCCGGCCAAAATCCGCCACGGCCGCCGCCCTGCCGATCGTAGCCAGGTTGCCACGATCCTTGTAGAGGAACGGATCGAGGCTCTGGCCGCGAAGCCGGCGTGTTACGAGATTCCCCACGTATCGCCCCTGTTGTGTCGCCACCGCTGCAAGTCCCGGGAGAGGGTTCCCCGCTTGATGGCTGAAACTGGCAAGGTCTCCGATTACGAAGATCTCAGGGTGACCTGGCAGGCTCAGGTCTGCCTCAACCACCACGCGGCCAGCGCTGTCGACTTCAGCTCCCGCCGCCGTCGCCAAGCTGCGTCCCAGTGGGGAGGACTGGACTCCGGCCATCCACAAGACCGTCTGCGTCGGGATCAGTTCCTCTCGCTCACCGAAGCGCACGGTCGCTGAGTGGGGTTGAACATGGGTAACGATGCCGCCGGTTCGAACGGTGACACCCAGCCGGGCCAGCGAGGTTTCCGCCTTCGCCGAGAGCGTCGGCGGGTACGTCGGCAGCACCCGGTCCTCGCCCTCTAGTAGCAGGATCTCCGAATCGGCGGGATTGATGGAGCGGAAGTCGCGTTTGAACGTCTGGTGGGCGATCTCCGCAAGGGCCCCGGCAAGCTCGACGCCAGTTGGGCCGGCACCAACGATGACGAACGTCAGCCAGGCCCGGACCGCGTCGGGGTCTGATTCCCGTTCGGCCGCCTCGAAGGCAACCAGGATGCGCCGACGAATCCTGAGCGCGTCCTCGATGGTCTTCAGCCCCGGCGCTATATTCTCCCACTCGTCGTGGCCGAAGTAGTGCTTGTGCGCGCCCGTCGCGATGATGAGCGTGTCGTAGCTGACCTCGCCGTCGCTGAGCACGACCCGGCTGTTAGCGACATCGATGTCGATCGCCTCGGCCAGCAGCACCCGAGCGTTCTTCTGGCGCTTCAATATCGCCCGTAGAGGCGAGGCGATGTTGGCGGGGGAAAGCCCGCCGGTCGCCACCTGGTACAGGAGGGGTTGGAAGAGGTGGTGGTTACGCCGGTCGAGCAGCGTCACCTGAACCGGCGCTCGCCTTAACGAAAGGGCAGCGTTCAGCCCGCCGAAGCCGCCACCAATGATGACGACCTCGTGCGGCTTGTCCGCGCGGTCGTTTCGCGAGTCCTCTTCGCTCACGCGCTCTGCTATTCTGCGCCGCGTGCCATGGCAGCGATACGGCCGTGCTGGAAGCGAAGCGCCTGGGCGATGGTGTAGAGCGCCAGCACGATGCCGGAGAGCACCAGCGCCAGGCCGGTGAAGGCGAACGCCTGCAGCCAGGCGGTGAACGTCTGCACCTCCTGGAAGTCGCCCAGCAGGCCGGAGCCCGACTCGGCGGCGTTGATCGTCGCGATCGGGTTGCCGAACACGTCGCGCGCTGCGGACTCGGCGATGACTATGCTCACCACGAAGGCGCCGATGAGGATCATCAGCCCCATCATCATGAGCATCGGAAACAGCTCCGCTGACCAAGGCGGCTTCGGGGCCAGCATCCGTCGGCCGGACTGCTTCTGGACCATGGCGCCAGCCAGGCTCAGGTTGCCCAGGATCGTCGCCAGCAGGAAGGTGATCCCGCTGAACATGAGACCCATCCCCAGGAGCTGGAACCGCGGTAGCCAGACGCTCGTGTGCTCGATGAACTGCTGCTTGTCGATCAGGAAAGCAGGGGCGTCGGCCGCCTCTCGTGTCCCCTTGTCGAACTCGAAGAAGTCTGAGGCGAAGTTGCTTTGCACGGCGCCTATGCCCAGCGACGCCATCAGCACCATGGCCCCCATGAGGAACATCGGCAGCCACATCCGGCCTGCCATCTCCTGCATCCTCGTCATGCCAGGCGCGCTGAGCTCTACCGTCTCAACTGCTTGTGTCATCTCATTCCCCACTTCCCGCCGCCAGCTCGCGGATGCGCTGGCCCTGGAAGCGGATCACCTGCAGGATCGTGTGCACCGCCATGGAGATGCCGACGAGGATGGTGGCCAGCCCCACGAACTTGAACGGCTCCAGCCATATCTTGAAGGTATTGACGGTCCCGAGATCATTCAACAGGCCGGACCCCGACTCCGCGGCGTTGATCGCCGCCACCGGGTTGCCGTACACGTCCCAGGCGATGGCGCCGATGATGCCGGCGATGATCAGATTCACAATGAGGATCATGAGCCCCATCATCATCATCATCGGGAAGAGCATCCCCGTGATGGGACGGGTAAGGGTCTGGGGCTCCTTCCCGAATGCCTGTTGGATCTGCACGCCGCCTGCGCGGAATACGCCCAGGATATTGGCCAGGGAGAAGGTGATGGCGGAGAGGATTAAACCTATCCCCAACAGCTGGAACCCCGGCAGCCAGACGTTAAGCGACTCGATGAACTGACGCTTATCGATGAGACTAGCGTCAGCCCCGTCACGGACCGCCTTCTCCACTCCGAAGTAGTCCGAGGCGAAGCTCGCCTTGACCACGCTGAGGCCCAGGCTGGCGAAGATGATCATGATCCCCATGAGCAGCATGGGCGCCCACATCATGCCGGCCGTCCTCTGCATGCCGGTGGGCTCCGCCTCCGTTAGGACCGCCCGCCCGCCGAATATCATTTCGCGCATAGCCATCTCTAGCCACCCTCCATCTCTCGAGGGGACGAACGCTTGAGGAGAACCGGGATGGTCTCCACCATCGCCGCCCCGCGCGTCTCCTGAAGGGAGCGCAGAAGACCCCAGAACACGGTGAAGATGCCGCCGACCAGCAGTGCGATGCCGAGGAACACGAACGGCTGCACCCACAGCGGGAACGTCGCCAGGTCGCCCTGGCGGGCCAGCAACGGATCACCAGCCGCCGCCGCAGCCCGCTCAGCGAAGCTGTGGTCGAAAACGTCGCTGGCGACGGTCGCTAGCACGACCGCGATGCCCAGCGCGGACAGCACTATGGCGAACCCGGCCATCACGAGCAGCGTATAGACCTTCGTCTGGATGGGTGGACGGGGGATCAGGTCAGTCCTGTGTTCGGTTGCCATAGACATTCACCTCCTGAACTGGGCGCCAAACCGGATAGAACCTGCTACGATGCCGCCCACGGGCATCACCTCCCTGTGACGTGTACCCGAGCGGCATTAGGCAGAAAAAGTGACGGCCGGACGCTCCGTCCGAGGTCCGGCCGTGAAAGCTCAGCCTACCGAAGGTGAACTGACTATCGCCCATTCATATTCCGCCCTGGTGATGGGCCTAGGTAGAGGCACGAGCATAACTCGTCAATATTACCATGTCAATATTACCCATGAAGAATGGAGTAAGTGGCCAGGCCTAGGAGGGGGAACGCAGTCTGCTTATCAACGTTTGAAACTCGCAGTGTGCGCAGAAAACGTAGACCTTAACAAGGACGAACAGGATGACGCCGCCCCAGAGGTAGGCCCCCAGAACATCGCTGGGCCAGTGCGCGCCCGTCCACACCCGCTGGAAGCCCGTCAGAATGATGAACGCGAGGCTGGACCATTGTACCCATCTCCGTATCCGAAGATTGGCTATTAGCTGCTCGGAGGCAAAGTAGACGAGTCCCCACAAGAGCACCGCGCCCAGTACATGGCCGCTGGGAAAGGAAAACCCGCCCGCCTGCTCCGTGACATCCACCTGGTCCAAGATGGTGGGCCGTGGCCTCTCCACCAGCTCCTTCAGCAGAACTACTGAACCGCGGGCAATCGCGGCCAGCACGACGAACAGCGCCATCAGGTGTTGCCTTCGGAACACCATTACCGCCGCTATGGCTAACGCGATCAGCTGAAAGATTGGCGAGAGCCCGACGCGAAAAATGAATTCGCTGATCAAGTCAAGGCCGGGGAGCTGGACTGCCTGCACGGCCCGCGTGAGAGTCACGTCGCCCGGCGGGTAGACGCTGAAAAAAGCCAGCACCGTCAGGGCGATGGCCGCGACGAATACCGCAAGCCATAGTCCCCACTGTTTCGGGCCGGTCCCTAGTATAGTCTGATTGAGCGCAGCAGCTATGGTCATGACCCCTCCGCCGGAGAGCGTTCGAACGACTGCCATCCATAAGAATACACGTTAGGGCTCGCTCGGTGGATCGCCGGCTACGGTCGGCTCGGGAGCGGCTGGAAGCTCGCTCCAAACCTCCTGAAGCTTCACGAGGTAGGCCGTTAGCAGGAATCCCGCTCCGATAACGCCGGTGGGGCTCTCAACTCCCGCCAGCGCTGTCCCATCTGGTGCAATGATGTGCGCCGCTTGCGAGATGATCAGAAATCCGATGCCTGTCACGAGGAGCGGGAACGCAGCTCGCGATCGCATGAGCTCGCCGAGGAAGATACCGATGACTGTGAGGCCTATAATCCCATAGCCGAGGAGGATCAGATCGTCTGGGTTGTTAAGAAGCGGCACCCCGAGACTATTCTCGAGCACGTCCCCCGCACGCTCGTGGATCCCGAAGTAGTCGTCGATGCCAAGCCATATCAGCCCCGCGCCGGAGATGATCCAGAAGAAGCTGCCCGGCGCATCCACCCTCTGGCCCGCCTGGGGCAGTCGCCAGAAGCGGGTGTAGATGTAATAGCCTGCAACACCGGCCAGCAGCAACTGCGCGGCCTTCAGCGTCTGCATCGGCCCAAACTCTGCGAACGCTGATCGATCCGTCAGGAGAGAGGCCGTGCCGGCGATGATCAGGGCCACCACGTTCCCCACAAGAATGCCTCCAACCACGATCCGGTGCGGACGCACTCGCTCTACCGAGTCCGTCACCCACGCCACGAGATGGTGCGGTCGCAGGTAGTGCCAGCGACTCTGGACCATCCTGGACCCTACTCCAGGGCCGGAACAGGCCAGCCAGCAGGTCAGCACCGGCAGGTGCTGGCGCCGGTACAGTCCAAACGGAAGCTTGCGCAACCCCTGATCGAGCAGAACAGCCAGCAAGGGCCGGTTTCTACGTAGGGGCTCGGCCAGTAGGTAGGCGAAGAATCCTACGAACGGAACCAGCGACGCCGCGGCGACCGTCAGCGTGTGGATCTGTCGCGCACCGCGGAGCTGCTCGTCCGATCGCCGCCTGATTAGCGCCGTTGCCTCTGCCCGCAGCCGGAAGAACACCGTCCAGGCGAATCGAGCGATGTTCTCGAAGGGGGTAGGGAGAGGTACGCTTATAGCGATATGGGCACCAAGGTGCCCCAGCGCAGCCATGGTCTCCGGCGTCTCCAGGCCACTTATGGCCTTCTCCGCTTCCTCTGGGTCCAGGTGGCCCTCGTCCACCAGTCGCTGGGCCGCGCTGCGAGCCCAGTCGCGGGTCATACCACCGCTGTTTCGCACTTGGCGAAACGAGCTTCGTATCGCCCCAATCAGAACGGGCGGCCATAAAAGGCGCAACGGTTTGAGCATCGTGGAACCGACCCTCAGGGCGATCTTCTCCTTATCCTTCCTGATATAATTCGCGTATTAGCGACGAAAGCGGCGCGTATCACGGGGACGGAATCTACCTTTGAAGGAATGAGTGATGCAGAAGGACTGGATGTTAGAACTTGCCGCCAAGTACGAAAAAACCCGGCGGCAGTATCCTCAAGACAAATTGATAATCCTCTTCGACATCGACGGCACGATCCTAGATACTCGCTATATGGTACTCCACGTTTTGCAGGCATTTGATAAGGAACATGCGACCCATCTCTTTGAAGGGCTTCAAGTCTCGGATATCAGGGTACACGAAAATCAAGTGGATCGTCTTCTGGCCGAGTTGCGAATTCCGAATCAGGAACAGAAGCAGATTCTAGACTGGTACAACCATCAACGTTGGACGCCGGAGGACATCGTTCACGCGCATAGGCCTTATCGTGGAGTACTTGAGGTCATTCGATGGTTTCAACTTCAGCCCAAGACGTTTGTCGGCGTAAACACAGGAAGACCTGATTCACTGCGAAAAGACACATTAAGATCCCTGAATGAGCTGGGAAAGGAGTATAAGGTTCGATTCTCAAAGGCGCTCATCCACATGAATCCTTCTGGATGGGAACAGGAGGTGGAAAACGCGAAAGTTGCCGGAGTACGCTACTTTCAAGCAGCAGGATATCGCGTCTTCGCCTTTGTAGATAACGAACCTGATAATTTGCGGGCAGTTTCACAAATCGATCCGTCGAAAGAGATCCTACTTCTGCATGCCGATACGATATTCGAATCCAAAAGAACGAGTCCGCCTGCTGATACGGCCAAAGGGAAGACTTATGATTTAACGGAACTTATCCCGGAGAAAGCTCTCCCTAAGCGCATTGAATTTGTTTGGCATGGCGTCAACGACGAGGTCAACCTACGTCAGTTCCTGGCCTCAGACATCAGTTGGGGCGAGTTTGATGTCCGGCTAGACCCCGTAGGGAGCGAACTGATTCTACGTCATGACTCCTTTGCAAATAACCCACTGGGCTCAGACGAAGAGTGGTTGACCTTGGATCGACTTTTAGAGGGGCTCCATGAGGCAGGTAAGTCCGCCAAGTTCGACTTGAAGGCGGGGGGTACGGTTGTGGATAAAGTCCTGGAACGGGTCGATATGTATGACTTTGCCGCGTCGCGATTGTGGTTCAACGGCAACGTCGAAAAGCTACAGGACGAAGGCTTCAGGAGATTGGCCAGCGCACATCCGAAAGCCGTATTGCAATGCCCCGTGGATTTCTTGGCCCCTCTGATTTGCAGCGATCCGGAGACGGCCGGGGAGATGCTCGAAATGTTTACAACCTGGGGCATAAACCGCTTCTCCATTTCCTGGGAGACTCAGGACATGCGCGCCTTTTTTGACCAGATGGATAAGTGGGGGTTCGAGGTTAACATCTACGAGGTTCCTGACTTGAATTCATTTCTCGAAGCTGTATTGCTTATGCCTCGCTCGGTCACCAGCGATTTCAATTTCCCCCAGTGGCATTACTATGGAAGAGGCTCTGGGCAAGATAGTGAACAGTACGAGTACTCTGTCCGGAAGAGGAGAAAGAGAACGTAAGCGGAACTGGAACTTGACCCCTGAGTTCAAACCGCAGGTGTAGCGAGATTCGCTGTGAACTGAGTCCCAATGGCAGAGGCAGTGCCAATACCCAAGTACACGGCCGCTACCCTCGGACCAAAGGGGCTTCGCCACCGTGGCCACGATTGGCGAATCGAGAGTTGCGGGAATTGAAGTGGTGTTTTGGCAGTGCCGTCAAAGTATCCGCTAGGGCTCGCTTGGCAGACCGCCAACCGCGGTCGACTCCGCAGCGGTTGGAAGCTCGCTCCACACTTCCCGAAGCTTCACGAGGTAGGCTGACAGCAGGAACCCCGCGCCTATGAGGTTGGTGGGCTCCTCCAGTCCGGCCGGCGGTGACCCCTCCGGTGCGAAGAAGTCCACTGCCAGAGACACGACCAGGAGACCGATGCCCGTGGCCAGGAGCGGAAATGTAGCTCGAGATCGCATGAGCTCGCCAAAGAAGATGAAGCCGAGCGTGAGGCCTAAAATCCCGTAGCCGAGGACGATCACATCGTCCGGGTTGTTGAGGAGGGGCACCGTCACGCCGAGACCGTTCTCAATGAAGTCCCCTCCGCGCTCGTGCAGGCCGAAGTAGTCATCGATGCCCAGCCATACCAACCCCAGGCCCGAGAGGATCCAGAAGAAGCTGCCCGGCGCGTCGATCCTCTGGCCCGCCTGGGGCAGTCGCCAGAAGCGGGTGTAGATGTAGTACCCCGCCACACCAGCCAGCAGCAACTGGGAGGCCTTGAGCGTCTGCATCGGCCCGAACTCCCCGAACGTCGCTGCCCGATTGTCCGTCACAATAAAGGCCGTGCCGGCGATGATCAGGGCCACCACGTTCACCGCCAGAATGCTTCCAACCAGGCTCCAGTGCGGACGCAGGCTCTCTATGGCCTCTCTTACCCACTCCACCAGATGGTGCGGTCGCAGGTAGTGCCAGCGACTCGTTACAATCCCGGAACCTACTCCGGGGCCGGAGCAGGCCAGCCAGCAGGTGAGCACCGCCAGGTGCTGGCGCCGATACATTCCGAAAGGTAGCTTCCGCAGCGCCTCGTCGAGCATCACCGCCAGCAAGGGCCGGTTCTTTCGCAGAGGCTCGGCCCCAAGGTAGGCGAAAGTACCCAGGCCCGGTAGCGCCGATCCCACCGCCACCGTGAGCGTGTGTATCTTTCGCGCCCCGCGGAGCTGCTCGTCCGGATCCCGCCTGATCAGCGCCCTTCCCTCCGATCTCAGCCGGAAGAACACCACGTAGCCGAACCGGGTGACGCTCCCGAAAGGGAACCGCAACGGAACGCTGATGGCGATGTGGGCCCCTAAATGCCCGAGCACGGCCAGGGTCTCCGGCGCTTCCAGGCTACGCAGGGCCGCCTCCCCCTCCTCCGGGTCCAGGTTGCCCTCCTCCACCAGCCGCTCCACTGCGCCGCGCGCCCAGTCATTGGCCAGCTTGCGACCGTCTCGCGCCTGGCGAAACGCGGTCCGCAGCGCCTCAATCAGAGCCGGCGGCCATAGGAGGCGAAGGGGCCTAAGCACGACGTAGAGGCTTTACCACGACGGAGCCCGCCTTCAGGAGCAGCTGCAGCAGCCTGCCCCAGATGCGCAGCTCAGACTTCTGCCACACCTCGGCACAGTCCTGGTACTCATCGGTCGCACCTTCAAGTTCTCGAAGGCCCCCGGGGCCCAGGGCCGCTTCGATCTCATCACGGTGCTCCTCGATATACTTGCGAGTCTTGGCGACGAACACGTCGTCGAACACCGGGATCAACCCCGCCTTGATGGCGTCGATCCATTGACCGATCGGCATCATCGGGTTGACCACGCCTGATTCCAGGTCGATGATCTTGTAGCTTCCGTCCGGCGTCTCGATGAGGTTCCCGGTCGCCTTGGGGTTCCAAGGAAGGACCTGCCAGGTAGGCAGCCCCACCTCCTGAAAGAGGGGGGTCAGCTTCCGCAGGAACGCCCGCGCCCGCTTCTTGTCCTTTGGCACCTGCCCTTCGATAAGCTGAGTGACGAAAATGCATCCCTTGTCATCGCAGCGGATATCGAGGGTTGGGGCCACGTGGTCGGTGCCGAACCAGAACTTCGTCATCAGGCTGGCGATGGTCCGGCGCGCTTTGGCCGCTTGGAGGGAGGGCTCGTTCCGAACGTAGGGGAAAGGAGCCTGGAACGCCAGCCAGTAAAGGACCTTAACGACCAGAGGAGGCCGATACATCTTGGTTGCGGTGGCGTGATCCCGGTCCAGAAGGACGCGGCTCGCCAGCCCGCCGGATACATCGGAGTGGGCTTCGTGGTCATCTGGATCCCGCGGAGGATCTGGCAACAGGGCGACCTCCTTACCGTGTCCTGGTTTCGACATTATACACCCGCGTTCCCGGCGCGACGGCACTCGATCTTGGAAGCTCCATCAGCCGCACTGAACACCAATTTCGAGAAGCGGCTACTGGAGCCCTTTCGTCATAAATACGCTATTAGGGTCGCCAATGTATTCAGCGAAGGGTCCTCGGTACTCGAACCCATACCGTACGTACAAGGCTCGTGCCGGGGCGAACTCAGGCAGAGCCCCTGTTTCCAAATTCAGGCGATCGTAAGCACGCCGTTTGGCTTCTTCGATGATGTGGTCAAGAATCTTCGAGGCGACGCGGCTACCGCGGTGAGCCTTGGCGGTACGCATTGATTTGACTTCACCACTTCTTGAATCCAGTTCTTTCGGCGCCCCGCATCCGAGTAATTCATCGCCCTCCCAAGCCGACCAGAAAGTAATATCCGGCGAGCGCAATGCCTCTAAATCAAGGGCATGAACACTTTCAGGCGGCGTAATCTCATTCATTTCTTCGAGATGTCCCGGAGAAAGTAACCGATCTCTTTACCTGTCAGGTCATCTTCGCGAATCTGCAATCGATTCAGCTCCCTAATCTGCCAGGGAATTTTACATTAGCGAGGGTTCATATCATACCGCGTTTGGGTGGAATCGTGGCGAGACGGAGCTGCGGGGGTCGAGGACCCGGTGCGGGTGTACGATGTGCCCTTTCTGCTCGGTTGACGATCGCCCGGTGTACCCGCCCCGGGCGGGTACGACTCCCATCCACTCCCGCCAGACACGCCTTGTGATATTCTTGGGCCGACCCGTGCTGTATGTATTCTTCGGCAAGGACTCCTTCTCCCTCCGTGAGAGGCTGGACGGGCTGCGTGCGTCTCTGGATGCCGATGGGATGCTCGCCTCCAGCACGACTGTATTAGACGGTCGCAAGATCAGCCTGGCGGAGGTGAGGGCCGCCTGCGATACGGTGCCCTTCATGTCCGCTAACCGGCTGGTTATCGTTGAGGGGCTTCTGTCGCGGCTGGCCGGCGCCGGACGCGGCCGGCGCCGCGGCGGGGAGCCGTCGGGAGAGGCTGCCGCCTGGTTGCCGCTCGCCGATTATGCGGGCGGGATGCCGCCGTCCACGCACCTGGTGCTGATAGACGGTAAGATTGAGGGGCGTAACCCACTCCTTGATGCGCTCAAGGGCAAGGGAGAGGTTCGAGAGTTCCGCCCCCTGGACCCGCGCGCCGTCCCGGACTGGATCCGGAGGCGCGCCCAGCCTCTCGACCTCAAGCTTAGCGCCGGCGCCGTGCGCCTGCTCGCCGAGTTTGTGGGGAGCGATCTCTGGACCCTCTCCGGCGAGCTGGAGAAGCTGTCCGTCTACGCCGCCGGTAAGCCCATCGGTGAGGACGAGGTGCGGGCGCTGGTCACGGCCGTGCGCGAGACCACCATCTTTCCTTTGGTTGACGCCATCGTGGAGGCGCGTCCAGCAGCGGCTGTCAGGCTCTTGCGACAGATGTTCCGGCAAGGGAGCGGCGCTCCCTATATTATATTGATGATACAGCGGCAGTTTCGCCACCTGGCGATCGCCCGCGAGATGCTGGATGCGGGGGAGAGCAGCCGCCGAATCGGCGATGCCCTGCGGCTGCACGGCTTCGCTCTCGAGAGGCTCTTGGAGCAGGCTCCGGGCTATACCATGGCGCGGCTCCAGGTGGCCTTCCAGCGCCTGCTGGAGGCGGACCTGCACATCAAGCACGGCATCTACGATGGCGAGCTGGCCATGGAGCTGCTGGTGCAGGACCTAGCGGAGGCGGGCTCCCGGGCCGCGGCCTAGTCGAAACCGGCGTCACCGTCGCCGTGGAGGATGGGGTTGTAGCAGGCGGCGGAGTGGCCTGGCTCCTGCTCGGCCAGGGTCGGCGCGGGCTCCGTCCGGCAGACGTTGGTGGCCTTGGGGCAACGTGGCAGGTAGGGACACTCCGCAGGCAGCTCCGCTAGATTGGGCGCCGATCCGCGGATGGCCGGCAGGGGCCTGGTCTTATCCTGGTCCCAGCGAGGGCGGCTTCCCAGGAGCGCCCATGTGTAGGGATGGCGGGGCCGCTCGAACACCGTCCGCGTGTCGCCGAACTCAACGACGGAGCCCGCGTACATGACCGCCATCTCATCGGCCATCTGGGCCACAACGCCGAGGTCGTGACTGATGAGGAGGATGGAGGTGCCGAAGCGCTGCTGGAGCTGGCGCAGGTCGTCGAGGATCGCCGCCTGTACGGTCACGTCCAGGGCGGAGGTCGGCTCATCGGCGATGAGCACCTTGGGGTTCAGAGCGGTAGCGATAGCGATCATGACTCGTTGTGCCATGCCACCCGATAGTTGGAAGGGGTAGCTCCGCGCTACCTCCTTCGGGTCTGGGAGGCCCATCTGGGCCAGCACCTCCAGGCTACGGTCCCGCGCCTCACGCTTGGAGATCGGGAGGTGAGCGGTGATGATCTCCTCGACCTGCGCCCCCACGGAGAGCACGGGGTTGAGTCCGGTTGCCGGGTCTTGAAAAACCATGGCGATATCGCGGCCACGCAGCTGCCGCACCGCTTCCGGGGACAGGGTGAGGATATCCGTCTCGTTGAGATAGACGCAGCCGGCGGTGATTCGCCCGGGGTAAGGCAGCAGGTTGAGCAGGGCCAGGCCGACGCTGGTCTTGCCGGCGCCGCTCTCTCCGGTGAGCGCCAGAGTGGCGCCCCGTCTCAGTGATAAAGAGACGTCTTTGACGGCCTTCACTGCCCCTTCGGGGGTTTCGAACTGGGCGCTCAAGCCTTCGATGCGGAGGATCGGCTCGTCCAACAAGCGCTGGACCTTTCACCGGCTATACCGCCTGCCAGCGGTGCGCTGCTACATTGAGATTATAGCGCCGATCTGATGTTGAGTGCGCGCTACTAGCGTAGGGCGCGGATAGCGCCGATGAC